>PKED01000105.1 GCA_002863155.1 Sphingomonadaceae bacterium
CGTCGATGAATTGCCGCATACTGCGACGGGCAAGCTGCTGAAGACCGCGCTTCGTGAAAAATACCGCGACTATCGGCTGCCAAGCGTGACAGCTTGAGCGACGCAACGGCCAGCACGGCGGGCTTCGCCGCGATGCGCCGGCTGCTGCCCGGGCAAGCTGTCCGCGCGATCGACATCGGTGCCGGGGTCGGACGTGATGCGGCAGCGCCAGCCCGGCGCGGTCATCTGGTCTTCGCCCGCAGCGTTTAGCGGCATCGCCTAGAACAGTTCGCCCTGCGGCCCTGCCGGCGGGCGGAACAGATCGGTGCGAACGGTCATCCGCTCCTTGTTCAGCCCATGTCGGCGGCAGGCGATCTGGAAGCGGGTGCGCAGCAGCTCGGCCCATGGCCCCTGACCGCGAAAGCGCGTATGGAAATTGGGATCATTGTCGCGCCCGCCGCGCAGCTCGCGGATGATCGCCATCACCTTTGCCGCGCGGTCGGGGAAATGGGTGTCGAGCCAGGCGCGGAACAGCGGCGCGACTTCATGCGGCAGACGGACCGGCAGGAAAAAGGCGCCACGCGCGCCAGCCGCCGCCGCGCGCTCGATCAGCCGTTCGATCTCATGGTCGGTGATCGCCGGGATGACTGGCGAGATCGAGACATAGCTGGGCACGCCCGCCTTGCTGAGCGCCTTGACCGCCGCCAGCCGTTTTTCGGGGTGCGGCGCGCGGGGCTCGACCGTCATCGCGATCCGGGGATCGAGCGAGGTGACCGAGATCGCCACCGCCGCCAGTCCCTTGGCTGCCATCGGCGCCAAAATGTCGAGATCACGCAGCACACGATCGGACTTGGTGGTGATCGTGATCGGATGGTCGCATGCCGCCAGCACCTCAAGACAGGCGCGGGTGATCCGCCACTCACGCTCGATCGGCTGATAGGGATCGGTATTGGTCCCAAGCGCGATCGGCGCGCATACATAGCCGCGCTTGGCCAGTTCGGCGCGGAGCAGCAGCGGCGCGTCGGGCTTTGCGAACAGCTTGGTTTCGAAATCGAGCCCGGGCGACAGGTCGTGAAAGGCATGGGTGGGCCGGGCAAAGCAATAGATGCAGCCATGTTCGCAGCCGCGATACGGATTGATCGAGCGATCGAAGGGGATGTCGGGCGACTGGTTGCGCGCGATGATCGTGCGCGGTCGCTCGACCGTTACCGTCGTCCGCAGCCGGGGCGGGGCGCCGTCCACCTCTTCGCGCACGTCGAGCCAGTCGCCATCGGCGCGCGTCGTCGGCAGGTTGAAGCGGCGGCTGACGTCGTTGAACGTCGCGCCGCGCGAGGGACGGGCTCGGTTTGCCATCGCCGATACCATAGCGCACCAGTCGGAACGAATAAAGAACAAGTGCGCGGATATTTCGGCGGCATGCCACTGGATTAGTTGGATCGATTCGATATCCTCCTGGCTGGGCATTGCCGCTGCAGCGGCGCGACAGGGGAGGATTGAGTGCGTAGAAAGATCAGCGCGACCGCGTGGCTGGCGGCAATGTGCATGGTTGCGGTTTCAGTCCCGGCGTCGGCGCAGCAGGCGCTGCTGGACCTGTCGACGGCGGAGCAGTTGCAGGCCGCGGTGCAGGGCGCCGGATACAAGGCCGAGTTGCAGAAGAACGACGACGGCTCTTTCTACATTCTGAGCGCGGCCAACGGCGAGCCCTTCACCATCGACCTCACCGATTGCAAGGCGTTGAAATGCAACGGGCTGAGCTTCCAGACCTTCTACAAGCCCGAACCCTATTTCAACGCCGACCTGGCCAATAAATGGAACAACCAGAAGCGGTTCCTGAAAGTATCGGTCAACGAAAAGGGCGAGTTTCGGGAATGGATGGACGTGACGACGTTCGGCAAGCTCACCAAGGAAAATTTCAGCGACGTGATCGACTGGTTCGTGTCGATGGACGCTGAACTTTCGAAATTTGTCGGCGAAGCGCGCGACGCGGCAAAGGCCAAGGCCAAGAAATAGCTCAGCGCTCCGTCAGGCGCGGCATCAGTTCGATGAAGTTGCAAGGCTTGTGGCGGCTGTCGAGCTGGTCGCGCAGGATGCCGTCCCAGCCGTCCTTGACCGCGCCGGTCGACCCCGGCAGGGCGAAGATATAGGTGCCGCGCGCGACGCAGGCGCAGGCGCGCGACTGGATCGTCGACGTCCCGATCGACTGGAAGCTCAGCCAGCGGAAAAGCTCGCCGAAACCGGGAATCGGCTTGTCCTGGACGCGCTCGATCGCCTCCGGCGTCACGTCGCGGCCGGTGACACCGGTGCCGCCGGTGGTGATGACGCAATCGATCTCGGGATCGTCGATCCAGAGGTTGAGCTGCGCGACGATCGTCGCGACGTCGTCCTTGACGATCGCGCGGCCTGCGAGGACGTGACCAGCCTCGTTCAGGCGCGTGACAAGGGTGTCGCCGGATCGGTCATCGGCAGGCCCGCGCGTGTCGGAGACGGTCAGGACGGCGATGCGGACAGGCAGGAAGACGGCCGACGGGTCAATCGGCACTGCTGATCTCGACCGGCTTCTTGCGCGCGCCGATCTTCACCGAAGGGGCGCCGGGAAGGCCGGGGAAACGCGGCCAAAGCCCCTGGGCGAGCGCGGCACGGCTGGGCGACGCGGCCTTGCCGCCCTCGCGCTCGTAGATCCAGTAGTTACGCAGCACCGTGACAACATAGCCCCGCGTCTCCCAATAGGGGATGCTCTCGATATAGAGCAGCGGGTCGCCGCCGTCCTTTACGGCGCGGTTCCATGCCTCGACCGGCAGCGGACCGGCATTATAGGCGGCGATCACTTTGGGCAGCAGCCCTTCGGTGCAGCCCTGATCGCGCAACAGTTCGAGATAGCTCTGGCCGATCTCGATATTGGTCTGCGGGCGAGTGAGTGCGGTCCGATCAGCGCGCAGGCCCCTGGCACGCGCGATGTCGGCGGCCGCCGCCGGCCGGATCTGCATCAGGCCATAGGCGCCGGCCGAACTCACCGCATCGGTGCGGAAGTTCGATTCCTGGAGGGTGTGGGCATAGACGAGCGCCTTGTCCACCCGCCAGCCGCCGTCGGGCGTCCAGTTGGGTGAGGGGTAGCGCGCGTCGCGAACGGGTGTCGCGCCCGCAGGCGCGTTGTGCGCGAGCCAGATCTGCGTGGCGGGCAGGTCGAGCGCGCCGGTCAGCCGGACGAGCGCCGGATAATCAGCAGCATCGCCGATCCGCGCCTGCCGCTTGAGGACCTCGCTTGCCAGGTCGGACTCACCGATCTCTGCCAGGGCCGCCGCGACGCGGATATTGGGCCGGCGCTCCAGCGCTTTCCAGTCGGCGGTCGCGCGCTTTCCCATCGCCGGGTCGGCGGGGCTCTTGATGCCCAGCGATTGCCGGGCGAGCAGGCCGTAAAAGGTTTCGTCATACTGCGCGGCGCTGCGCAGCTTGCCGTCGATCTTTTCCGGGCGCGCGCAGCGCATATCGGCGCGGGCGCCCCAATAGAGACCGGCCGTGCGCATATCGATGTCCGCCGCGCGGCTCGACACGCGTTCGAAGGCGGCACTGGCGGCGGTGCAGTCGCCACTTCGCCACGCCGCCAGGGCGCTCGTCCATTCGGCCTGCACCGCCCAGTCGCCGGTGCCGGCCGACGCCTTCGCCGCCATCGCCCGGGCGTTCACATCATCGCCCGTGAGATAATAGATCCAGGCGACCTTCTGCTGCCATTCGGTCAGCGCCTCGGGGCTGAGCCCGGTGGTCGCCTCCAACAATGCCTGTGCCTCCGCGCCGCGATCGTCCTTGATGAAGGGCTGCATCTGCACCGCGAGTTCGGCGGCGACCGCATCGCTTTTCAGGCTCTTGGCGCGCTTGCGGACCGGCGCGCCGCCCTGCCAGGTCATCGCCTGGACATAAGGCAGTTCGGGCAGCGTTTCGGCGCCGCGCAGCTTGGCGAGCCGGGCCAGGGTCTCGGCCTGCGGCAATTCCGGCGCCTGGGCAAGAACGGCCTGGATGTCGGCAAGCTCGGCCTTGGGCGAGCCTTTCGAGGTCAGGATTTCAGCCAGCGCGATCGTATGCAGCGGGCCGGGCTTCATCGCCGCGAGCTGCAGCCGCGCATCGGCCCAGCGGCCAGCATGGATGCTGTCGAACACCGCGCGATAGGCGGTGCGCTGGTCACGGTCGAGCTGGTCGGGCACGCCTGCATTGCCCTTGATCCGGGTTTCGACGACCGGTGCCGTATCGGCCTCGCTCGCGGCGGCAAGGGCTGGAGACATCAGCGCGATCAGCGCGGCACCTGCCAATAATTTCACGAAAACCCCCTGATCAGCAACTGCAGGTCTTTCCATGCTTCCGCTTTTGCCGCCGGCCTTTCGAGCAGGAAGCGCGGGTGGAAGCTGGCGACGACCTCGACGCTTCCGTCTGGACCCTCGTGGTTAATGGCATGTAACTGTCCGCGCGCGCGAGCGACATCGGTCCCGATGATCGCACGGCTCGCCGCATTGCCGATTACGAGCAGTCGGCGCGGCGCGGCAAGGCGGACATGCGCACGCGCCAGCCTGGCCAGCAAAGCCTCCTGATCGGCGGGTATCCTGCCGCTGATCGGGCGCACCCGGCAGAGTGGTGCCAGATAGACCGAGCCGCGATCGCGCCCGATGGCGGCCAGCATCCGGTCGAGCAGCAGCCCGGCGGCGCCCGACACGAGCCGATCGGCGCCGTCATCGCGTTCGGGCATTTCGATCAGGATCATCAGCCCGGACGCGGCATCCCCTTGCGCGCCGATCCGCGTTCCGGACCAGCCTGCCTCCGGTGCGGCATCGCTTAGTCGCCACGCTTCGAACGCCGCAAGCGTATCCGGAATTTCGAGCGCGGCAGGCGGCGTGGCCGGTGTCGGTCGCGCAGGCGTCGCGCCGCCCGATCGCAGCGGCGCGCGCGCCGGTTCGGGCACCAGCCAGTTGCGGGGTGCCTCGTCGACCAGCATGTCGACGCCTGCTTCCCGCCACCAGTCGAGCGCGCTTGCCCCGGTTACCGTATCGATTTTCTGCTGGAACCCCATCAAATCCTTAGAGTGCAAGGTTGACGGCACAGTCAATTGTTGGGCACGCGTGCTTTGGACGAAATGTGGTCGCCGCGCGACGACGGGCCAGGGGCTTATCGCGCCGGACGGGAGATGAAGATGAGCGAACGAGAATCGATGCCCTATGACGTCGTGATCGTCGGCGGCGGCCCGGCGGGGCTATCCGCCGCGATCCGGCTGAAACAGCTTGCAACCGAAAAGGGCGACGAGCTTTCGGTTTGCGTTCTTGAAAAGGGATCGGAGATCGGCGCGCACATCCTGTCGGGCGCGGTGGTCGATCCCAGGGCGCTCGACGAGTTGCTGCCCGAATGGCGGACGATGGGTTGCCCGATGGCGGAAACGCCGGTGACCGAGAATCATCACTGGATCCTCACCAAAAAGGGCCACCGCGAGGTGCCGCACTGGCTGCTGCCCGCCTTCCTCAACAACAAGGGAACCTATACCGGCAGTCTGGGCAGCCTGTGCCGCTGGTTGGCGGAGCAGGCCGAAGGGCTGGGAGTCGAGATCTTCCCCGGTTTCGCGGCCGCCGAAGTGCTGTTCAACGAGGACGGATCGGTGAAGGGTGTCGCGACCGGCGACATGGGCGTCGCGCGTGACGGCACGCACAAGGGCGACTACCAGCCAGGCCTCGAACTCCATGCCAAATATACCTTCTTTGCCGAAGGGGTGCGCGGGCATCTGTCGAAACAGCTGATCCGCATGTTCGATCTCGCCAAGAACAGCGAGCCGCAGGTCTACGGCATCGGCATCAAGGAATTGTGGGACATCGATCCCGGCCAGCACGTCCCCGGTCGCGTGCTCCACACGCAGGGCTGGCCGCTCGACAACAATGCGAATGGCGGCGCCTTCCTGTACCATCAGGCCAATGGGCAGGTCGCGCTCGGGCTGGTGACCTGGCTCAGCTACAAGAATCCGCACCTTTCGCCGTTCAACGAGATGCAGCGGTGGAAGACGCATCCGGACATCGCCGCCATCCTGAAAGGGGGCAAGCGCGTATCCTATGGCGCGCGCGCGATCAGCGATGGCGGGCTGCAATCGATCCCGAAGCTGGTGTTCCCCGGCGGCGCGCTGATCGGCTGTTCGGCGGGCTTCCTCAACGTGCCGCGCATCAAGGGCAGCCACACCGCGATGAAATCCGGCATGATGGCGGCCGAGGCGGCGTTCGAGGCGATCGCAGCGGGGCGCGCGGGCGACGAGCTCGCCGCCTATCCGGTCGCGTTCGAGGCGAGCTGGGTCCGCAAAGAATTGTCGATCGTCCGCAACGCGCTGCCGCTGATCGAAAAGTTCGGGATGATCGCCGGCGCCGCGCTGGCGAGCGCGACGATGTGGCTCGAAAGCTGGGGCGTGAAGATGCCCTTCACGCTGGGCCATCACCCGAATCACGAGGAATTGTGGCGCAAGGACCTGGTCCCGAAGATCGATTATCCCAAGCCCGACGGCGTGCTCACTTTCGACCGCCTGTCATCGGTGTTCCTGTCGAACACCAATCACGAGGAAGATCAGCCGATCCACCTGACGCTCAAAGACCCGTCGGTGCCGATCGCCTATAACCTGCCGATGTATGACGAGCCGGCGCAGCGTTATTGCCCGGCCGGCGTCTACGAGGTCGTCGGCGAGGAAACCGGCGAGCCGCGTTTCGTCATCAACGCCCAGAATTGCGTCCACTGCAAGACCTGTGACATCAAGGACCCGACCCAGAACATCAACTGGGTCGTGCCAGAAGGCGGTGGAGGCCCCAATTATCCGAACATGTAGCCGCCTTGTCCTTGCGGCATCGCTGATGGTTCCCGCCATGCCGGCGGCAGCCGCCGGGGACGCGGGTGACCTTGCCGCCTATGTCCGCGCGCGGGCAGCCGATGGCGACGGGCGGGGCGATCTCGCGGCGAGCGATTATGCGCGCGCGCTGAATGCAGCGCCCGATAATGTGGTGATCGCGATCCGCAGCTACCGTGCCGGCCTCCAGGCCGGTGACGCCGCGTTGGTCGCGCGGGCGCGCGCCGTGCTCGAAAAGGCGAATGTCGAGCCCGGCGATACCGCGCTGCTGGCACTCGCCGATGCCGTTCGTGGCGGCAAGGATGCCGAGGTGGCGGCGGCGCTCGACCGGATCGCCCACGGACCGCTCGACTTCATCGCGGCGCCGCTGCGCGCCTGGACGCTTGCCGAAACCGATCCCAAACGGGCGACGGCCTTGATCGATGCGATCCCGCGTCGCTCGCTGACCGGCCGCTATGCGACCGAGACGCGGGCGCTGCTGATGCTGGCGGCAGGCCAGCAAAGCGGCGCGATGGCGGTCGAGGCGCTGCTGGCCGGTCAATCCGACGATCTCGACCTCCGGCTGAGCGCGGCTCGGCTGTTGGCGCGGCGTGGCGACAAGGCGGGCGCGATGGCGCTGCTGCGGCAAGACGGTCCTGCCTTCAACGCGGCCCGCAAGCGGCTGGGGGACGACAAGATTTCGCCCGCATCGTTCGGCATTTCGCGCTTCTATGCGCGGCTTGGCGGCGACCTGATCGATGCCGACACGGCGCCGCTCGCGATCGTCCTGGCGCGTGGTGCGCTGGCGCTCGACCCGGATTACGACCAGGCGCGGATCGTGCTCGCCAAGGCTTTGGCAAGCCAGGACGCGGTCGCAGCGGCGCTCGCGACGCTCGACATGATCGCACCCGACAGTCCGTGGTTCGCGGTGCAGCGGATCGAACGGATCGCGCTGCTGCAGCGTGCCGGGCGCCAGCGCGACGCGCTCGCGATCGCCACCGATCTGGCGCGCGGGCCGGGCGCCGATGCGTCGGCGATCCAGCGCGAAGGTGACCTGCTGATGGCGAATGCGCGTTTCGCCGACGCGGCCGCAGCCTATCGGCGTGCGATCGAGCTTGCCGGCGAGCGCGCGGATTGGGTGCTCTATCTGCAGGCCGGCAGCGCGCTCGATCGAGCGGGGCGGTGGCGCGATGCGCGGCCGCTGATCGAAAAATCGGTGGCGCTGGCGCCCGATCAGCCGGTGGCGCTCAACTATCTGGGTTATGGCGCGCTCGAAAACGGTGGCGACGTGGACGCGGCGCGCAAGCTGCTGGAGCGTGCCGCCGCGTTGAAGCCCGGCGACGAATCGATCCTCGATTCGCTTGGCTGGTCCTATCTGCTCGGCGGCGACGTTGCGCGCGCGCTGCCGATGCTGGAGCGGGCAGCATCGGGCGCGCCCGACAATGCGACGATCAGCGAACATCTCGGTGATGCCTATTGGCTCGCCGGCCGCCGGTTTGAGGCGCGCTATGCCTGGTCGGCGGCGGTGTTGCTCGCGGCGGAACCGGACCGCGCGCGCATTACGGAAAAGATCGCGGCGGGGTTGTCGGGCCGCTGAGATGATTGTCGAGGAACTGGCCCCGGCCAAGATCAATCTGGCGCTCCATGTCCGCCAGCGTCGCCCGGACGGTTATCACGAGCTAGAAACGCTGTTTGCCTTTCTGCGGCACGGCGACACGGTTCGGGTCGGATCGAGCGAGGAAGCGTCGTTCACGCTGACCGGCCCGTTCGGCGCAGCACTGGCGGGGGAAGCCGACAACCTCGTCACCCGCGCGGCGTCGGCCTTTGCCCAGGCGTACGGCGGCGGGCCGTTCGCGATCACGCTCGACAAGCAGCTGCCGATCGCATCGGGGATTGGCGGCGGATCGGCCGACGCGGCGGCGACGCTACGTGCCTGCGCCCGGCTGGGCGGTGTCGCGCCGGACGATCCGCGCCTGTTCGCGATCGCCGAAACGCTCGGCGCCGACGTGCCGGCCTGCCTGTTGGGCCGCAGCGCCGTCGGCACCGGCAAGGGCGAGCAACTCGAGCCGATCGACGGCATGAGCGGTGTGCCGGTCCTGCTGGTCAATCCCGGCGTCGCGGTATCGACGGCAGCGGTGTTCAAGGCCTGGGACGGCGTCGATCGGGGCGGCATCCCGGATGGGTCGCTGAAGGCGCGCGCAGTGGCAGGGCGCAACGACCTGGAGCCCGCCGCGCGCGCGATCGCCCCGGTGATCGACACGGTCGTCGCGCGCCTGGCTTCGGCGCCCGGCGTAACTTTGGCGCGGATGTCGGGTTCGGGGGCGACGTGCTTCGCATTGTTCGAAAGCGAGCGAGCCTGCGCCGATGCAGCGGCGGCGATCCGCGCGGAGCAGCCCCGCTGGTGGTGTCTCGAATCGGCACTCGCGTGACGGTTTGGCGTGCCGTTTCGGGATGGCAACGGCCGTCGTGCCGCCATAACGTGGGAATACCCGAAATGGCGCGATCCTTGCTGAACGGGATCACAAGCGAATCCGCTTTCAACCCAGGCGCGTTCGCAGGTGGCCCCCGTCGCGCGGGCGTCATCCGGGTCGAAGGGCGGTGACATCCTCACCGCCCTTCGCCAGCCCGGTGCTTCCCGATCATGTCGCCGGTTCCGCGCCGTTACTCCTCGTCTGCGATCATGCGTCCAACGCAGTGCCGGACGGCATGGACCTCGGGATCGATCCGGCGCTGCTCCATCGGCACATCGCGGTCGACATCGGTACGGCAGCACTGACGCATGCGCTGGCGGCGAGGCTCGAGGCGCCGGCATTGCTCGCGACTGTGTCGCGGCTGGTCATCGATCTTCACCGCCCGCCCGATCACCCTGGCCTCATCCCCATCCAAAGCGATGGGCATGCCATTCCCGGCAACGTCGGCGCCGACCGGTCAGCGCGGATCGCGCGGTTCCACGCGCCCTATCACCGGGCCATCGCCGCCGAGGTGCGCGACTGCCGACCGCAGCTGATCGTGGCGGTACACAGCTTCACCCCTGCGCTGGAAGTGTCCCCGACGCCACGGCCCTGGCCAGTCGGCATCCTGTCGAACCGCGACCGGCGCGCCGCCGATCTGGCGATCGGCCTGTTGCGCGACCGGGGGCTGAACGTCGGCGACAACCAACCCTATTCGGGACGGCAGCTGAACATGACGCTCAACCGGCACGGCGAGGCGAACGGCATCGCCAGCGTTGCGATCGAGGTGCGGAACGACCAGCTGCGCGACCCTGACGGGGTCAACCATTGGGCCGATCTTCTGGCGGAGGTGATCGCGACCATTTCGGCGACACTGGCCTCTCGCTACCCCGGCAAGGTATAGCGCCGCGATGATCCTGCCAAATCGATCGATAGCGCTGCTCTCGGCCTGCCTGATTGCGGGCTGTGGCGACGCGCCGACCGCTGGCTCGAATGCTTCGGCGACTCCTGCGAGCCCCAATGCGGACGAACGCGTCGCCTGTGCGCTCGGCGGATCGCGCGACTTCGCGCCGGTCTGCACCGTCGAGCGGGGGATCACCGACGCGGGACTTTCGCTGATCGTGCGGCAACCCGGCGGCGGGTTTCATCGGCTGCTCGTGACCGACGACGGTCGAGGTGTGATCGCGGCGGACGGCGCCGAGCCAGCCCGTGTGGCGGTTATCGACGGCGGGCAGATCGAGGTCGCGATCGGGAGTGACCGCTACCGGCTGCCCGCCACGGTGAAGCCGCGTCCATGACTCCGATTGACGGCGCCCCGATCGTCAGCGCCGACGCCATGCGCGGAGCCGAGCAAGCGGCGGCGGCGGCGGGGACACTGCTCGACACGCTGATGGCGCGCGCGGGTGCCGGGATCGCCGACTGGGTCCGACGGCTGGGAGCCGGGCGCGAGATGCTGTTCCTGTGCGGCCCCGGCAACAATGGCGGCGACGGCTATGTCGCGGCCCGGCTGCTCGCAGCGGAGGGCCGGCAAGTGCGGGTCGCCGCCGCAGAACCGCCGCGCACCGCGCTTGCCGTTGCAACGCATGCCGCCTGGGGCGGTCCGGTCGAGCCGCTTGCCGCCGCTGCACCGGCGCCGTTGCTGGTCGACTGCCTGTTCGGGACCGGCCTGACGCGCCCGCCGGCTCCGGATATCGCCGAACGCTTGGCAATGCTCGTGGCGGCATCCGCAATCAGCATCGCGGTCGATCTCCCGAGCGGGCTTGACGCCGATGGCGGGCAACCGGCCGGACCTGTACCGCGCTTCGATGTGACGCTCGCGCTGGGCGCGCTCAAGCCCGCGCATCTCCTCTACCCCGGTGCCGCGCATTGCGGGACGGTCAGGCTGGTGCCGCTGGGGATCAATATCGACAGCAGGGCGTCGGTGCTTGCGGCGCCACGGCTGCCGACGCCGGGGCCGGACGCACATAAGTTCACGCGGGGGATGGTCGTGGTGATCGGCGGCGTAATGCCGGGCGCGGCGGCCCTTGCAGCTGAGGCGGCGTTGCGCAGTGGGGCGGGTTACGTGCTGGGTCTGGACTGTGTCGGCGGGCCGCTGGCAGTCGTACCCCGCCGGTTCGACGCGGCCGCGCTTGACGATCGGCGAATCGGCGCAGTCCTGATCGGTCCGGGGCTGGGGAGGGATGATGCCGCCCGGGCAAAGCTGTCCGCAGCACTTGCGAGCGCCCATCCGCTGGTAATCGATGGCGACGCGCTGCAGATGCTCGACCCTGCGGACCTGCCCGTCCGTCGCGCACCCGTCGTGCTGACGCCGCATGCCGGTGAGTTTGCCGCGCTGTTCGGCGAGCTTCCGGGCAACAAGATCGACCGGGCGCGGGCGGCGGCGCAAGCGAGCAGCGCGACAGTCATCTTCAAGGGCGCGGACACCGTCATCGCTGCTCCCGATGGTCGGGTTCGGGTCGCGACGGGCGGCAGCGGATGGCTTTCGACGGCCGGTACGGGCGATGTGCTGGCTGGCGTGGTCGCGGCCCTGCTCTCGGCGGGGCTCGATCCACTGGCGTCGGCAGAGGGCGGCGTCTGGATGCACAGCGCAACGGCAAGGCGGCTCGGCAATGCCTTTATCGCCGACGATCTGGCGCGATCGCTTGGGCAGGTGAGGGCAGACCGATGACCGACAATGATCGCATCGTCCGCGTCGCGACCAAGGGCGACGGCGTCACTGCGGACGGTCGCCATGTCGCCGGCGCTGCCCCCGGCGACCTGTTGCGCGCCGACGGTACGCTCGAACATGGCCCCGCGCGCCAGGCCCCGCCCTGCCGCCACTTTCCGGCCTGTGGCGGGTGCCAGCTCCAGCATCTCGACGATGCCGCATATGCCGATTTCGTACGTGATCGCGTGGTCGGCGGGCTCGCGGCGCAGGGGCTCGAGGCCGATGTCCGCCCGGCGATCGTCTCCGCGCCGCGAACGCGGCGGCGCGCGACGCTTCATGCCGAAAAGACGCCCAAGCTGACGATCGGATTCAGCGAAAGCGGCAGTCACCGGCTAATCGATCTGGCCGAATGCTTCATCCTCGACCCGCGCCTGTTCGCGCTCGTCGCCCCGCTGCGGCGGCTGCTGCCGCCGTTGATGCGCCCCAAGCGCCGGGTGGAGATCGGCATGAGCCTGACCGATCAGGGGGTCGATGTGCTGCTCCGGGGGATCGAGGCGGACGGCCTGGCGGCTGCCGAGGCGCTGTCGGCCTTTGGCGAAGCGCATGGGCTGGCGCGCTTGTCGGTCGATGCGGGTTGGGGGCTGGAGACGCGTTATGAGCCGATCGGCGCGACAGTGAGCTTTGCCGGTGTCGCCGTGCCGTTTCCCGCGGGCGGGTTTCTTCAGGCGACGCCCGAGGGGGAGGCCGCGCTGGTCACGGCAGTGCGGGCGGCGATTGGCGACGTATCGATCGTCGCCGATCTGTTTGCGGGGCTCGGCACGTTCACCTTCGCGCTGCCCGGCCGGGTCTATGCGGCGGAAGGCGCCCGTGACGCGGTGATGGCGTTGAAATCCGGTGCGGCAAGTGCGCAGCGTCAGGTATTCGCCGAACATCGCGATCTGTTCCGCCGCCCGCTGATGCCTTCCGAGCTCGACCGGTTTTCCGCCATCGTGCTCGATCCGCCCCGCGCCGGCGCGCGCGAGCAGGCCGAGCAGCTTGCCGGCAGCGCCGTGCCGGTAATCGCCTATGTTTCTTGCAATCCCAGCAGCTTCGCGCGCGATGCGAAGTTGTTGTGTGAAAAGGGCTACAGGCTCGATTGGGTTCAGCCGGTCGGGCAGTTCCGCTGGTCGACCCATGTCGAACTCGCCGCGCGGTTCAGCCGCCCGGCCTGACCGCGATCAGGGATAATCCGCGCGCAGGAAGAACAGGC
This sequence comes from Sphingomonadaceae bacterium, assembly GCA_002863155.1. Classification (GTDB taxonomy): domain Bacteria; phylum Pseudomonadota; class Alphaproteobacteria; order Sphingomonadales; family Sphingomonadaceae; genus Sphingomonas. The sequence goes on from PKED01000105.1 coordinate 13,149, forward strand.
CGTCGGGGGGCGCGTTGAGGCCCAGAGCGGCACGATCCCGTGCCTCCAGCGCGGTGCGCATATCCTCGGGCAACCATTTGCCTTGCCCGACCAGCGCAAGGCAGCCGACCATCGACCGCACCTGATGATGCAGGAACGACCGCGCCGAGGCGAACACGCGAATCACTTCGCCGTCGCGCACGACGTCGAGCCGGTCGAGCGTGCGCAGCGGGCTGTCGGCCTGGCAATGGACCGAGCGGAAGGTCGTGAAGTCATGCCGCCCGACCAGCATCGCCGCGCCGGCCGCCATCGCCTCCATGTCGAGCGGGGCGGGGACGCGCCACGCAAGGCCCTTGTCGAAGGTCAGCGGTGCGCGGCGATTGGCGATCCGATACTCATAATGGCGCGCAGTGCACGAAAAGCGCGCGTGCCAGTCATCGGGGACGATCTCGCACGCCAGGATCGCGACGGGAGCCGGACGGAGCAGGGCATTGAGCCCCTCCATCAGCCGGAACGGCGTCAACGCGCGGTCGAGATCGACATGGGCGCGCATCCCATTTGCATGGACGCCCGCATCGGTGCGGCCGGCGGCGTGAACGGTGACGGTCTCGTGCGCAATCCGGCCGATCGCTTCCTCGATCGCCTGCTGCACGCTCGGCCCGTGCGCCTGGCGTTGCCAGCCCATGAAGGGCCGCCCGTCATATTCGATCGTCAGGGCAAAACGCGTCACGCCAGCCGGGTTCCGGCGGGGATCGGAAAGCCCCGCAGCAGTTCGGCCGACGTCATGGCCCCTCGACCCGCGCGCTGCAGGAGCGTCGGGCGCAGTGCGCTTCCGGCGCCGCAGGCGACGGTGAAGTCGTCGCCGATCACCTCGCCCGGCGGGCCATGGCCGTCGCAGGGCGTCGCGGCGAGCAGCTTGATGCGCTCCCCGACAAGCTCGAACCACGCGCCGGGGACGGGATTGAAGGCGCGAACCTGGCGCTCGATCGCGTCGGCCGGCCGATGCCAGTCGATCCGCGCTTCGGCCTTGTCGATCTTGGCGGCGTAAGTGATCCCGTCGACGGGCTGGGCGACGGGCGGGTAGGCCGAGAGATCGCCGAGCAGCTGGACCATCAGTCGCGCCCCGATCGCGCTCAGTTCGGCGGTCAGCTGCCCCGCCGTCTTGTCCGCGATCGGTGTCGTCTCGCGCAGCCGCACCGGACCGGTGTCGAGCCCGGCCTCCATGTCCATGATGCACACGCCCGTCTCGGTATCGCCCGCCAGGATCGCGCGCTGGATCGGCGCTGCCCCCCGCCAGCGCGGGAGCAGCGAAGCATGGACGTTGATGCAGCCATGGCGCGGTGCCGCAAGGACCGGCTTCGGCAGGATCAGCCCATAGGCGGCGACCACGGCGACATCGGCCTTCAGCGCCGCGAATTCGGCCTGCGCGTCGGAATCGCGCAGGGTCTGCGGCGTGCGAACGGCAATCCCCATCGCCTCGGCAGCGGCATGGACGGGCGTCGGCGCCAATGCCTTGCCGCGCCCCGCACGGCGGGGGGGCTGACTGTAGCTCGCGACGATCTCGTGCCCGGCATCGGCGAGCGCGCGCAGTACCGGCACCGCAAAATCGGGCGTTCCCATGAAGACGATCCGCATGCCGCTCTCCATCAACGCTTGGCAGGGGGCGATGCAAGCCTTTATCTGTCGGGCATGGCATCCCCCGAAATCGAGGCGCTGACACAGGCGCTGAGCAGGCTTCCCGGCCTCGGCCCGCGATCGGCACGGCGGGCGGTGCTGCATCTGATCAAGAAACGCGAGACCGCGCTCGAACCGTTGCTGAGCGCGCTCGCGACCGTATCCGACCGGCTGACCCGATGTGCGACCTGCGGCAATGTCGACACGACCGATCCATGCGGCATCTGCGCCGACCCGCGACGCGATACCCGGTCGCTGTGCGTGGTGGAGGAAGTCGCCGACCTCTGGGCACTTGATCGTGCGCGCCTGTTCCCGGGGCGATATCACGTGCTCGGCGGGAAATTATCCGCCCTCGACGGCGTGCGGCCCGAGGATCTGAGCATCGATGCGCTCGTCCGCCGGATCGAGGCGGGGGGCATCGACGAAGTCGTCCTGGCGATGAACGCCACGCTGGAGGGGCAGACGACCGCGCATTACATCGCCGACCGGATCGAGCGGTTCCCGGTCCGCGTGACGCAGCTGGCGCATGGCCTGCCGGTGGGGGGCGAGCTCGACTATCTCGACGAAGGGACGCTGGCCCAGGCACTGCGCGCGCGTCGCCCGGTGGCTTGACGATCCACCCCGGCTTTCCTAGCTGATCTCCATGGCCGTTCATCAGATCATCGAAATTCCCGACCCGCGTCTGCGCACCATTTCGAAGCCCGTTGCCGAGGTGACGGACGCGACGCGAACGCTGGTCGCCGACATGTTCGATTCGATGTACGCCGCCCGGGGTATCGGGCTCGCGGCGATCCAGATCGGCGTGGCCGAACGGGTGCTCGTAATCGATCTTCAGGAAGAGGGCGAGGACGGCAAGCCGGTCCGCAGCCCGCGCGTGTTCATCAACCCCGAAATCGTCGAGACCGCGCCCGAACTGAACGTCTACACCGAAGGCTGCCTGTCGGTGCCCGACCAATATGCCGATGTCGAACGTCCCGCGACCTGTCGCGTGCGCTGGCTCGACGAACGGGGCGCGGCCCATGACGAACAGCTCGAAGGGCTGCTCGCGACCTGCATCCAGCATGAGATGGATCATCTGGAAGGTATCGTTTTCATCGACCATCTGTCGCGGTTGAAGCGCGAAATGGTGCTGAAGAAGCTGGCAAAGGCACGCAAAGCCGCCGCCTGATCGCTTGCTTTCGAAACCCCGGCCGGTCCACACCCGGCACCGATGCAGCGGGAGCGGGTTGATGATCGCCAAATTGTTCGGAATGCCGGCCTCGCTGTACACGGCACGGGCCCGCAGCTACCTGATCAAGCAGCGGATCGCCTTTGAGGAAGCAATCCCGGCCGATCCGGCCTGGCCGGAGATTACCCGGCAAACCGGACGATGGATCATCCCCGTGCTGCAGCTCCCGGACGGCGAAATCGTCCAGGACGGCGTGGCGATCATCGACCATTTCGAGGCACAGGGCGTGCCGCTGCCCGCCGATGCCAATACCCCCGTGCACCGCGCGATCGGCCATTTGTTCGAACTGTTCGGCGGCGAGGGGCTGTTGCGCTCGGCGATGCATTATCGCTGGAACTTCGACGCCGACAATCTCGATTTCCTTCGCCGCGATTTCGTGTCCAGCCTGATGCCGGGCGCGAGTTCCGAAACCGAGGCGGCGATCTTTGCCGCGTCCAGCGGGCGGATGCGCAAGGCCGGCGCGAGCTTTGGCGTCGGCCCGGCGACGGCCGAGACGATCGAGGAGAGCTATCACGCGTTGCTCGGACTGCTCGACGCGCATTTCGCGATCCATCCTTATCTGCTCGGCGGGCGTCCGACGCGGGGCGACTATGGCCTGATCGCGCCGCTCCACGCCCATCTGGCGCGCGATCCGCACCCGTCTGCGATCATGAAGCGTGGCTATCACCGCGTCTGGCGATGGGTGGAACGGATGAATGTGCCGCACGCCCAGCATGACGGCCTTGCGCCCCAGGGCGATGCCCTGATCGCCGACGACGGCGTGCCGCCGACGCTGCTGGCGCTGCTGCGGTTCATTGCGGAGGATTTCCAGCCCGAGCTTGCCGCGCATGTCGCGTTCGCCAATGACTGGCTGGCGGCGCGGCCCGACCTGGCGGCGGGCAGCAACGGTCTCGATGATCCTGGGGCGCGGAGTATCGGCATGGCCAGCTTCGATTGGCGCGGCCATGCCATCGCCACCGCCGTGCTGCCCTATCGTTTCTGGCTCCTCGAACGGTTGCAGCACAGCGCGATGCCCGAAGTGACAGTCTTGTTCGAAGACGTCGGACTAGGCGCCATGCTGACGATGCGCACCTCGCGCCCGGTCCAGCGCTCCGGCAACCTCGAAGTCTGGGGCGCGTCCCGCTAAGAGGCGGCGATGGCGCGAAGGACCGGTTCCGCCCATTCGGGCCGGCAGATCAGCAGATCGGGGAGTGACGGGTCGGCGCAGTTATAGGTCAGCACCGCGCCGTCGATCCGGGACGCGTGCAACCCGGCGGCAAGTGCGACGGCGGCGGGCGCGCAATTGTCCCATTCGAACTGGCCGCCCGAATGGAGGTAGATGTCGGCCTTGCCGATCAGCACCGCCATCGCCTTGAACCCCGCCGAGCCCATCGGCACCAGATCGCCACCGATCGCATCGGCGACGGCGGTAGCGATGCGCGGCGGCCGGGTCCGGCTGACAGCGATGCGGGGACGGCCCTGATGCGCTGGCGGGAGCGGGGGCGGGGAGAGGCTGGAATAGGTTTCGCCCGATGCCGGCAGGCACACCGCGCCAAGCGTCGGCACGCCGCCCACCGCAAGGCCGACATGGACCGCATAATCATCCAGCCGGTCGGAATAATCGCGGGTGCCGTCGAGCGGATCGATGATCCAGACCCGCCGTGCCGCGCAGCGCAGGCGATCGTCATGCGACTCCTCCGACAGGACGAAGTCGTGCGGGCGGGCGGCGCGCAGCCGGTCGAGGATTAGCGCATTGGCTTGCAGATCGCCCCGCCGCCCAAGCTCGGCTGCCGAGCAGGTGGCCGACGACAGGATATCGCGCAGCAATGTGCCCGCTTCGCTGGCGATCGCGCGTGCCAGCGCTGCGTCGTCGGCAAGGTCGGCGGCGGGCGATTCAGCGGTCGCGGGCCGGATCACAGCGCATAGCTCCAGACGCCGACGATGTGCTCGACGATCCGGTTGGCGGCTTCCTCGGCGCTCTCAGTTGTCGTGTCGATCCGGAGTTCGGGCCGTTCGGGCGTTTCATAGGGGCTGGAAATGCCGGTGAAGTTCGGGATCGCGCCCGCTCGCGCCCGTGCATAGAGCCCCTTCACGTCGCGCGCTTCGGCGACGTCGAGCGGGGTGTCGACGAAGACTTCCAGGAACTGGTCCGGCGGCAGCATCGATCGCACCATGGCACGTTCGGCGCGAAAGGGCGAGATGAAGGCCGTAATCACGATCAGTCCGGCATCGGCCATCAGCTTCGCAACGGCACCGGCGCGGCGGATATTCTCGACCCGGTCCGCATCGCTGAAGCCCAGGTCCTGGTTCAGCCCGTGGCGCAGATTGTCGCCGTCGAGCAGGAAGGTATGGCGTCCGAGCGCGTGGAGCTTGCGCTCGACCAGGTTGGCGATGGTCGACTTGCCCGATCCGGACAGGCCGGTGAACCACAGCACCCGCGGCTGTTGTCCCTTGATCGCGGCCCGCGCCGCCTGCGTCACCTCGGTCGCTTGCCAGTGGACGTTATCGGCACGGCGCAGCGCGTGGCGCAGCATCCCGGCGGCGACGGTCGCGTTGGTCGCGCGGTCGATCAGAATGAAGCCGCCCAGGTCGGGATTGTCTGCAAAGGGCTCGAACACCAGCGGTCGATCGGTCGCGAGGTCGAGAACGCCGATGTCGTTCAGGCCCAGCGTCCGCGCCGACAGTCGCTGGAGCGTGTTGACGTCGATCGCGTGGTCGGGCGCACGCAGAGTTGCCGACACGGTTTGCGTCGCCAGTTTGAGCAGATACGCACGGCCCGGCAGCAGCGGCGCTTCGTCCATCCAGACGATCGTTGCCGAGAACTGGTCGGAAGCGGACGGTGGCGCATCCGCCGCGGCAATCACGTCGCCGCGCGAACAATCGACTTCGTCGGCCAGCGTGATCGTCACCGATTGGCCCGCGACAGCCTCATCGAGATCGCCCGCCATCGTCACGATCCGCGACACGCTGGTGATCCGCCCTGACGGGAGAATACGGACACGATCGCCCGGACGGACAGTGCCGGTGCTGATCTGCCCGGCAAAGCCCCGGAAATCGAGCGAGGGCCGGTTCACCCACTGCACCGGCAGCCGGAACGGCGCCGCGATCGCCGCGTCGGCATCGATTTCGACCGCCTCCAGATGTTCGATCAGCGAGGGCCCTCGATACCAGGGCATCGCGGTCGAGGCAGTGGTGACATTGTCGCCCTTGAACCCCGAAATTGGGATCGCGGTCGCGTCTGCGAGTTCGATCGAGGCGGCGAACGATCCGAAATCGGCAACGATTGCGTCGAACACCGCCCGGTCATAGCCGACCAGATCCATCTTGTTCACCGCGAGCACGATGTGGCGGATCCCGATCAGCTTTGCGAGATAGGCATGACGCCTCGTCTGGGTCAGCACGCCCTTGCGCGCATCGACCAGGATCACCGCCAGGTCGGCGGTCGAGGCGCCGGTGACCATGTTGCGCGTATATTGCTCGTGCCCGGGCGTGTCGGCGACGATGAACTTGCGCTTTTCGGTCGCGAAGAAGCGATAGGCGACGTCGATCGTGATGCCCTGCTCGCGCTCGGCGGCGAGGCCGTCGACGAGGAGGGCGAAGTCGATCTCCTGCCCCTGCGTGCCCACCTTCTTGCTGTCGTTCTCGAGCGCGGCGAGCTGGTCTTCGAAGATCATCTTCGAATCGTAAAGCAGGCGGCCAATCAGCGTGGACTTGCCGTCGTCCACCGATCCGCAGGTGATGAACCGCAGCATGGTCTTGTGCCGGTGCTGGTCGAGGTAGGCGTCGATGTCTTCGGCGATGAGGGCATCGGTCTGGTAGATCGCGTTCTGGTCTGACATCAGAAGTACCCCTGCTGCTTCTTTACTTCCATGCCGGCTCCGCCCGCATCCTTGTCGATCACGCGGCCCTGCCGCTCGCTGGTGGTGGTCAGCAGCGTTTCCTGAATCACTTCGGGCAGCGTGCTCGCCGTGCTTTCCACTGCGCCGGTCAGCGGGAAACAACCCAGCGTGCGGAAGCGGATAGAACGGTTGACGATTTCGGGACGGCGGCCGAGCACCTTTTCGAGGCGGTCGATATCGTCGGCCATGAACAACTGGCCTTCCCACTCATAGGTCGGGCGTTCGGCGGCAAAATAGAGCGGCACGATCGGCACATCGTTGAGGTGGATGTACTGCCAGATGTCCAGCTCGGTCCAGTTGCTGAGCGGGAACACGCGGATCGACTCGCCTTTGTTGATTCGGGTGTTGTAAACGTTCCACAACTCCGGACGCTGGCTCTTGGGGTCCCACCGATGCTGCGCCGTGCGGAATGAAAAAATGCGTTCCTTTGCTCGCGACTTCTCTTCGTCGCGGCGTGCACCACCGAATGCAACATCAAACCCGTGCTTGGTGAGGGCTTGCTTCAAGCCTTGGGTCTTCATCACGTCGGTGTGGACGGCTGAGCCATGGGTAAATGGGCCAACCCCATCCCGAACCCCTTCCTGATTGATGTGCACAATTAGGTCGAGGCCCAGTTCCTTGGTGAGGTCATCCCGAAACTGGATCATCTCACTGAACTTCCAAGTGGTGTCCACATGCATCAACGGAAATGGCGGCTTCGACGGATAGAACGCCTTCATGGCGAGGTGC
>PKED01000035.1 GCA_002863155.1 Sphingomonadaceae bacterium
GGGCAGCGCGGCCATGTGACCGAGGTTCGCTACAACGAATTGGCGCCTGACATGGTGACGGTCGATCGCCGATACCCCGCACCGTTCTGACGGAACGCGCGCGGTAGAGTCCCCCCCGCCCCCGCGATCAGGCGTCGTAGCCCGGATTGTGCCGGTCGAGCTTGCGCAGCAGCGCGGGCCACGCCAGCCCCTGCGCGAGCATCGCCATGCCGACGCCCGACGACTGTTCCTCGACCTTGCCCTCGACCCCCTGCGGCGGGTTGTGCAGCCCTGCCCGCCCCGCGCTCAGCATGTGCACCTGCGCCTCGCACGCGCGTTCGAGGAAATAGAGCCGCAGGAACGCCTGCGCGACGGTCTCACCCACCGCCAGCGTGCCGTGATTGCGCAGAATCATCGTGTTCTTGGTGCCGAGATCATCGACGAGCCGCTCGCGCTCCTCGAGCTCGGTCGCGATGCCTTCATATTCGTGATAGGCGACGTCGTGCCCCGCGATCATCGCGGTCTGAGTATGCGGCAGCAGCCCCTCCGCCATCGCCGACACCGCCTGGCCATAGGGCGTGTGGAGGTGCATCACCGACGCGGCATCCTCGCGCGCCATGTGGATCGCCGAGTGGATGACGAAGCCCGCGCGGTTGACCGGGGCGGGCGTGTCGTCGACCTTGTTGCCCTCGACATCGATCTTGACCAGCGCCGACGCGGTCATTTCCTCGAACATCAGATTATAGGGGTTGATCAGGAAATGATGCTCGGGCCCCGGCACCCGCGCGGACAGATGGGTGAAGATCAGGTCGTCCCAGCCGTACATCGCGACCAGCCGGTATGCGGCCGCAAGGTCGACGCGCGCCTGCCATTCCTCGGGCGAGCAGCGGTCTCGGAGCGTTTCGGCGGGTTTGAGCGCGGTGGCCATCGGGGCGTCTCCTAAGCGTCTTTGGCGGCAGCATAGGCCGGATTGGCGGCGGCGAAAAGCGCGAGCGTGCGCTGCGCCTCGGCCAAATGCAGCCGCTCGGCCATCCGCCCGTCGAGCCTGATCGCCCCCTTCCCCGCATGCTCCGGGAGCGCGAACGCCGCGACGACCGCGCGCGCCCGGGCGACCTGATCCGCACTCGGCGTGAAGACGGTGTTGCAGGCAATGATCTGAGCGGGATGGATCAAGGTCTTGCCGTCGAATCCCAGGTCGCGCCCTTGCTCGGCTTCGGCAAGAAATGCTTCCACATTGCTGAAATCATTACGCACGCCATCGAGCACGGTTAGCCCCGCCGCCCGGGCCGCCGCGATCGCCAGCGTGAGCACCGGCAGCAGCGCGGCGCGCCCGGCGCAGCGCATCTCCAGCGCCAGATCGTTGGTGCCGAGCACGAATGCCCCGTCCGGCCCCACCGCGTCGGCGATCGCCTGAAGATTGGCGGCCGATCGCGCCGTCTCGATCATCACCCACAAGGCCTGCCCGCCGAGCCGCTCGCGGTAGAGCGCGACATCGGCGGCAGTCTCGATCTTGGGCGCCAGCACGGCATCGATCGGCAGGTCGGCGGCGGCCGCGAGATCGCCCGCGCCCCAGTCGGTATCCAGGCCATTGACGCGCAGCACCGTCAACCGCCGTCCGAACCCGCCGACGTCGAACGCGACGACGGCGGCGGCGCGGGCATCGGCCTTCACCTCTGGCGCGACCGCGTCTTCCAGATCGAGGATCACCGCGTCGCACGGCAGCCCGCGCGCCTTCTCGATCGCGCGTGGGTTCGACGCGGGCAGATAAAGCGCGGAGCGGCAGGGGCGGATTTCTGGTAGCATGCGCCAACCTACCCGTTCGTCCCGAGCGAAGTCGAGGGACATGCGGCGCGCGTCGCGTATGGTGTCTCGACTTCGCTCGACATGAACGGCTAGAGCAAGTCTCGTAAAGCGCAGGAGCACGTCACATGTCCGGCATGAGCAGGTTCGATTGGGCCGACCCCTTCTTCCTCGACGATCAGCTCGACGAAGAGGAACGCGCGATCCGCGACACGGCCGCGGCCTATGCGCAGGACAAGCTCGCGCCGCGCATTATCGACGCGTTCCAGCACGAGACCACCGATCCGGAGATTTTCCGCGAGATGGGCGCGCTCGGCCTGCTCGGCCCGACCGTGCCCGAACAATATGGCGGCGTCGGTGCGTCCTATGTCGCCTACGGCCTTGTCGCGCGCGAGGTCGAGCGGATCGATTCGGGCTATCGCTCGATGATGTCGGTCCAGTCTAGCCTCGTGATGTTCCCGATCTTTGAATATGGATCGGAAGAACAGCGGCATAAGTATCTGCCAAAGCTCGCGACCGGCGAATGGATCGGCTGTTTCGGCCTGACCGAGCCCGATGCCGGGTCGGACCCCGGCGGCATGCTGACCAAGGCTGAGAAGATCGACGGCGGCTATCGCCTGTCGGGTACCAAGACCTGGATTTCGAACAGTCCGATCGCCGATGTCTTCGTCGTCTGGGCCAAGAGCGACGCGCATGGCGGCGGCATCCGGGGCTTCATCCTTGAAAAGGGCATGAAGGGCCTCGCCACGCCTAAGATCGAGGGCAAGCTGTCCTTGCGCGCGTCGATCACCGGCATGATCCAGATGGACGGCGTCGAAGTCGGCGAAGACGCGCTGCTGCCCAATGTGCAGGGACTGAAGGGGCCGTTCGGCTGCCTCAACCGCGCACGCTACGGCATTTCATGGGGCGCAATGGGCGCGGCGGAATTCTGCTACCACGCCGCGCGCCAGTACGGCCTCGACCGCAAGCAGTTCGGGCGGCCGCTCGCCGCAACGCAGCTCTACCAGAAGAAACTCGCCGACATGGCGAGCGAGATCGCGCTGGGACTCCAGGCGAGTTTGCGGGTCGGCCGGCTGATGGACGCGCACAAATTCGCGCCCGAGATGATCTCGATCGTCAAGCGCAACAATGTCGGCAAGGCGCTCGATATCGCGCGGCAAGCCCGCGACATGCACGGCGGCAACGGCATTTCGGGCGAATATCAGGTGATGCGCCACCTGATGAACCTGGAAACGGTCAATACTTATGAAGGCGCGCACGACGTCCACGCGCTGATCCTGGGGCGGGCGATTACGGGGATTGCGGCGTTTTGAGGGAGGGTGGCGGCTGGCTGAAGCGTCGGACCTTGCCCAATGGCCGATGGCCATCAGTGTCGAATGACTGCGAACATCAGGCCGATCAGCATCGCCAATATTACAAGAGCCCGTCGATCAAAACGGTCCTGCTCCAGCAACAAGGTTTCAGGCACAACGCGCGAAGGGTCCACGCCTGTTTCTAAGGAGATTACTTCCACGAAGCGCAACCAGCTATCGTACCCTGCGCCTTGCTCAGCCGGGAGCATTCGCTGAAGCGAAGCGAAAACATCACCAACTGTCGTCCAGCCTGCCGAATCGACATAATCAAGGCGGACGCAGAAGTGCCGCTCAACGTCCGCGATTGCCGAAATCTCGTCCCCGTCTCCAACGAGGCCAAGACTAAACGGCGGATGGTTCTCGGCGGATCCCATAAATTGATCATAGTCACGCTTGCGCGCTGAGCCAACGCTATTGCCCTTGACCAAGCGCCTCTCGACGGCGACCAAGCGCGCATGTCCGCCCCGCCCCTCACCGGCATCAAAGTCATCGAGCTTGCGCGCATCCTCGCCGGGCCGTGGTGCGGGCAGTTGCTCGTTGATCTGGGCGCGGAGGTCATCAAGGTCGAGCGGCCCGGTGCGGGGGACGATACGCGGCATTGGGGGCCGCCTTTCCTGCGCGGCCCCGACGGCGCCAATCTCGACGCCGCCTATTACCACTCGACCAATCGCGGCAAAGCGTCGGTCGCGATCGATATCGCCACGCCGGAGGGTCAGGCGCAGGTCCGCGAACTCATCGCCGGGGCCGATGTCGTGATCGAGAATTACAAGGTCGGCGGGCTTGCCAAATATGGCCTCGACCATGCGAGCCTGAGCGCCATCAATCCCCGCCTCATCACCTGTTCGGTCACCGGCTTCGGTCAGACCGGGCCCTATGCCCACCGCGCCGGTTACGACTTCATCATCCAGGGCATGGGCGGCATCATGTCGATGACCGGCGAGCCCGACGGCGCACCGCAAAAGACCGGCATCGCCTATGCCGATATCTTCACCGGCGTCTATTCGGCAGTGGCGATCCTCGCGGCGCTGCGGCAGCGTGACGTCACGGGAAAGGGCGCACATATCGATATGGCGCTGCTCGACACGCAGGTGGCCGTGCTCGCCAATCAGGCGCTCAACTGGATGGCGAGCGGCGTCGTGCCGCACCGGATGGGCAATGGCCACGCCAACCTCGCCCCCTATCAGTCGTTCGTCTGCGCCGATGGCAACCTCATCATCGCGGTCGGCAATGACGGGCAGTTCCGCAAGCTGTGCGACGTGCTCGCCCTCCCCCTCGCCGACGATCCGCGCTTTGCGACCAATCCGGAACGGGTGCGCAATCGCGCCGCCCTGATCGCTGCGCTCACCGCCGCGATCGTCACCTGGGCAAAAGCCGATCTGTATGAGGCGCTGGAGCATGCGGGCGTCCCCGCCGGGCCGATCAACACCGTCGCCGAAGTCTTCGCCGATCCGCAGGTCGTTGCGCGCGGCATGGCGATCACGCGCGATGGCATTCCCGGAGTCGCCAGCCCGATCGTGATCGACGGCGTGCGCATGGTATCCGACAAGCCCAGCCCGCCCCGCCCCCGCTCGACAGGCTCTGCATGACCAAGTTCACCGTCAACAACGCCCCGATCGAATATCGGATGGACCCGCGCACCCCGTTGCTCTGGGCTTTACGCGACGCGTCCAACCTGACGGGCGCCAAATATGGCTGCGGCACCGGCCATTGCGGCGCCTGCACGGTCGATGTCGATGGCGAGGCGGTGCGATCGTGCCAGGTAGCGATCGGCAGCCTGGAGGGCGCGTTCGTCACCACGATCGAGGGGCTGTCGCGCGAACGGGCGCATCCGGTCCAGCAGGCCTGGATCGCCAACAACGTCCCGCAATGCGGCTTTTGCATTCCCGGCATGATCATGGCGGCCGCGATCCTGATCAAGAAGAACCGCGATCCGTCCGACGAGGATATCGCAGGCGCCATCACCAATATCTGTCGCTGCGGCGTCTATCCGCGGGTGATCGAGGCAGTGAAACTGGCCGCGAGCATCCAGCGCGGCGACGAGACGGTGTCGGGCCCGCCGCGCCCGGGCATCGAGCCGGGCGACGCGGCGCGGATCGTCCCGGCGCTGACGCCGCCGCCCGCGAAATAGCTGGCCAGCACGTACCGGCGCGCTCATCCTGTAACTAAGCTTTCAAATTGCTGTCACCGCAATTCAGAAACGGCTCATCGCGGCGCAGGCAAAAGCATGTCATCGTCGCCGGCAGTTCGGATCGACGCGTGTTTGGAGGACATGATGCGTAAGTCTTTTATTGTCGGTCTGCTCGGCGCGGTCGCGCTGATCCCCGGGACGGCGCTGGCTCAGGACGATGGCGGCGATCGCGGGCGTTTTCGTGCGCAGCGCGAACAGAGCGAAGGCAGCCCGCGTTTCCAGCGTGCCGAACCCGCGCCGCGCCAGTTTCAGCCGCAGCAGCAACAGCAGCCGCGCCCGTTCCAGCGCCCCGACCGCAGCTTTGCCCAGCCGCGCGCCGATGTGCCGCAGGTGACGATCGACCAGCGCCAGCGTGGGTACCAGCCGCCGCAGCTGCCGCAGTTCCAGCAGCGGCAATTCCAGCCCCAGCCACCTGCGCAGGTTCAACAGCGCCCCGACAGGCCAGACTTCCGGGCGGACCGGCGTGAAGACCGGCGCGACTTCCGTGCCGACCGGCGTGACGATCGGCGTGACTTCCGGGTCGAACGGCGCGACGATCGTCAGGATTTCCGTCGCGATTTCCGCAACGACCAGCGGCGCGATTTCCGTGGCCAGCAGGGCTTTCGCGGTGATTTTCGCGGTCAGCCCAATTTCCGTGGCGATGGCCGTTTCGGCAATGGCTATCGCGGCGGGTGGAACCGTGACTGGCGGCGTGACAGTCGCTGGAACTGGCAAAGCTATCGCAACTCGAACCGCAATATCTTCCGCCTGCCGCGCTATTATGCGCCCTATGGCTGGAACTATGGCTATCAGCGCTTCGGGATCGGCTTTCAGCTGAACTATCTGCTGTTCGACCAGCGTTACTGGATCAACGATCCTTATTATTACCGCCTGCCGGTGGCCGATTATCCCTATGAATGGGTGCGGTATTACGGCGATGCGCTGCTCGTCGACGTCGAAACCGGCGAAGTCGTCGACGTGGTGTACGACATCTTCTACTAAAGTCGATTGATCGACATGGCCTGGCCCGGCGGCACCCCCGCCGGGCCTTGCTTTTTCGGGACCGGGCGGCAGAGTCCCCGGTCATGCTTTCGATGTTCAAAAAGCCGGGCAAGGGGTCGTCGCTGCGAGCGGAAATCGGCAGTCGCGTCGCGGCCACGCTTGCCGCCAATCCGGCTGTGACGCCGCTCAGTATCGACGGCGTCCCGGCCTATCTCTACGAGAATTTTCTGAGCGCCGCCGCCTGTCGCATGCTGATTGCGCGGATCGATGCCGGGCGCCGGCCGTCGACCCTGTTGAGCGACAAGCCCGAGGAGAATTTCCGCACCAGCGAAAGCTGCGACCTCGAACGCTGGGCGCCCGACATCCGCCCGGTCGACGAAGCGATCGCTGCCTTGCTCGGGATCGCGCCCGAACAGGGCGAGACGATCCAGGGCCAGCGCTATGCACCCGGCCAGCAGTTCCGCGCGCATCACGATTATTTCTTCGAAACCCAGTCCTATTGGAACAAGGTGACCGCACAGGGCGGGCAGCGGACCTGGACCGCGATGGTCTATCTGAGCGATGTCGAGGAAGGCGGCGCGACCTGGTTTCCCCAGGCGGGGTTTCGCGTCGCGCCGAAACGCGGGCGATTGCTCGCCTGGAACAACATGGCCGCCGACGGCAGCCCCAATGTGCTGACCCTGCACGAAGGAATGCCGGTGGTGCGCGGCGTCAAATACATCATCACCAAATGGTTTCGCGAACGCAGTTGGCTGTAGCGCGAAGCGGCGATAAAAACCGTGACGAATCCAGCGGGGGGATCGGGGATGGTGCGATTCGGATCGTGGCGGCTGATGACGCTCGGCGCGCTGGTTATCGGCAGCGCGGCAATCGCCGAAAGCGTAAAGATCACCGGTCGCTTCCCCGCCGATTACCGCGAGCCGAGTTTCCTGAAGCGGATGGGCGTTGACCGGATCGACGGTCCCGATGGGCGCGCGCTCGGCTATGCGCTCGAACGGTCGATCGGCAATCGCGGGCACTACACCGTTGTTGCGGGGGGCAGTAACGTCGACGGGATCCTGTCGGGCGCGGTCTCGACCGAGATCAACGAAGCGCGCGTCACGCAGGAGCGCGAGGAATGCGTCGACAAGATACGGGACGCGCAGGGCCGCGAACAATGCAGGCGCAAGGAAAAGCGGACGATCTATTGCCGCCAGCGGACGATCGACGTCACGGCCGATCTGCGCATCGCCCGCGCGAATGACGGCCGGGTCGTCTATTCGACCCGCAAGCCACGCCAGAATGCGGTGACCTGGTGCCCCAATGAATCCGCGCCCGGCGCGGTCGATGGCGTCGTCCGCGGTATGACCGATTCGATCGCCGACGAAGTCGCGCGCGAGATCAGCCCGCACACCGACACCTATACGCCGCGCTTCTACGAAAGCCGCGACGGCCTGCCCAAGGAATATCACGACCGCTTCAAGGCGGCGATCCGCGCGACACAGCGCGACCTGGCCGGCGCCTGCGCCGAATTCGCGGCGATCAACCAGGCATCGCCGCAATTCGCGGTCGCCTATGACCTCGGCATCTGTGCGGAGGCCAAGGGTGATTTCGAAGCCGCGATCGAGGCCTATCGCCAGGCCGCGTCATTGCGCCCGCGCGACACGATCGATTTCAACACAGGGATCGACCGGGTGCGCAAGCTGATCACGCAACGCGACGACGAACGCGCGCGGCGGTGAGGGGGCGGGTTAGCGTGGCCGCGTGATATATCGAGCGCCTGGCCGATCATGCGTCAGCGCATCGCGATATCGGCTCTCACTTCTTGACGACGGGCGTAATTTCCAGCCCGCCCGGTTCGACGATATTCACGCCCCCGAAAACGAATATTCCCCCGCGAAATTCGATCAGGCTGTAATCCTTATAACGGCCCAGATCGAACCCCCTCCACTTCAGCGGCTTGCCGAGAAACGGCAGCAAGCCGTTGGTCTCGACCTTCGCTTCGTCGTTCCGCTGGAAGGGCTGAGAACGATCCAGCAGCATCACGTTGATCGCGGTGTCCAGTTCACTGGTCAGCAGTTCCTTAAGGCGAGCGCCATTGTTTTCGGTCAGCGTCGCAAGCGGCAGGACATTGCCTTCGCAGCAGAAATATTTGATCGTCTTGCCTGAGCCGGTCCCGGTAGCGATCTTCGTCTTCAGCACGACGAAAGGGCGGACATCATTGGTCTTTTTGACAAACGTGAGCACCACATAGGGTGTCACTGTCATCGTGCTCCCACCCGGCTGGGGCGTGAGCGTATAGGCCGTCCGGAACTGGTCGCTCGCTACGATCTTGCTGGTTGCTTCAATCGCCTGCGCTCGCACGTCAAAGCGCAGATCGTCCTCTACATTGCGAACCTTGCCCGTGGTCATTTCGGTGTTGATGGAGCTCTGCACCAACATGCCGACAACGCCGAACAAGATTCCCAACGCGCCGCCGCCCTGATAGCCGGAGACGATGACGTTGCTGTCGGGGATGCGATGGACGCCCATCGGCAGGTCGCTGAACCCGCTGGCGCCCTTTTCCGAAAAGACAATCGCCGTCGGAGCGGCCGGTGCCGGGGCCGATGCCGTGGCGGGGGCCGTGGCGGAAGGAGCCTCGGGTTTATCTTGCGCGGGCGCCGTCTGCGGCAGCAGTGCAGATGCACCCGCGATCATTGCGAGAGTGACCGTCCATTTCATCCCTTTGCCCCCCCAACCATGATACGCGGTGCCGCCCCCCGGCTTTGCGCGACGATAAGGATAGATCGCTAGCTGAAGACGTTAACCGAGACAATCCCGCGCACGGCGCGTACTGCCGTGGCGCGCAGAGCGCTGCATGACGAGGCGATCGGGGGGCACGCCGCCACTGGATTGCGGGGTGATGTTTGCGGGCGCTGGCTCATAGGCCACTCCCCCCGCCCAACCGAGATCCGAGCCCTAAAACCGATTTTCGCCGCCGCGCATTTCCCCTACACCCACCGCGATGTCCCACGTCCTCAACATCACCCATTCAATCCTCGGCCAGCCTTGGCGGTGGCGCGCGCTTGAGACCGATGCGCGGGGGGATCTGAGCGGCGACGATCTCGTCACGCAGTTGCTGCTGTCGCGCGGGTGCTCGCGCGAGGCCTTGGAGGCGCACCGCAATCCCAGCATTCGCGGCTTCATGCCCGATCCGTCGATCTTCCGTGACATGGACCGCGCGGCCGAACGGCTCGCCGCCGCCGTCCTGAGCGGCGAGCGCGTCGCGGTGTTCGGGGATTATGACGTCGACGGCGCGACATCGGCGGCTCTGATGATCCGGCTGCTGCGGTCGCTGGGGCTCGATCCGGTCGCCTATATCCCCGATCGGCTGATGGAAGGATACGGTCCGTCGGGCGAAGCCCTGGTGCGGCTCGCGGGTGACGGCGCGAGCCTGATCGTCACGGTCGATTGCGGCGCGCAGGCATTCGACGCGCTCGACATGGCGCGCGGCGTCGGCGTCGATGTGATCGTTGTCGATCATCACAAATGCGCGACCGAGCTGCCCGCCGCCTATGCGCTGGTGAACCCCAACCGGCTCGATGAGGCGGAAGGCGCGGCGCACGGCCATCTGGCGGCGGTCGGCGTCGCCTTCCTGCTCGGCGCCGCGCTGATCCGGACGTTGCGGGCGCGCGGCCATTTCGCGACCCGCCCCGAGCCGCGGCTGATCGAGCTGCTCGACATCGTCGCGCTCGGCACCGTCGCCGATGTCGCGGCGCTGCGCGGTCTCAACCGCGCATTCGTGGCGCAGGGGCTGAAGATGATGGCCCAGCGACGTAACATCGGCCTGTCGGCGCTGATCGAAGCCGCACGGCTGACGCGCGCGCCGACCGCGACCGATCTGGGCTTCGCGCTCGGCCCCCGCATCAATGCCGGCGGGCGCGTGGGGAAGTCCGATCTCGGCGTGCGGCTGCTGACCACTGAAGACCCCGACGAAGCTCGTACTATCGCCGCGGAGCTCGATCTGCTGAACGAAGAGCGGCGGACGATTGAGGGCAATGTCCAGGCCGAGGCCGAGGCGATGGCGCGGCCCGACCGCGCCGTCACGATCGTCGCCGGGCGCGGCTGGCATCCCGGCGTGATCGGCATCGTCGCGGGGCGGCTGAAAGAGAAGTTCGGCAAGCCCGCGATCGTCATCGCCGTCGACGAAGGCGGCGTCGGCAAGGGATCGGGCCGGTCGGTGCCGGGCGTCGACCTGGGTCAGGCCGTGCTCGCCGCGAAGGAAGCCGGGCTGCTTGTCGCGGGCGGCGGTCATGCGATGGCGGCGGGGCTGACGATCGACGAGGCCGAGTTGGACCGGTTCGGCGATTTCCTCGAAGCGCGGCTCGCCGATGGTGTCGCCCGATCGGTCGGTGACCGAGCGCTGCTGGTCGATGCGCTGCTCGCCCCGCGCGGGGTGACACCCGGGCTGGTCGAATCGCTCGAGGCAGGCGGCCCCTATGGCATGGGCTGGCCCGCCCCGCGCGTCGCGGCAGGGCCAGTGCGCATCGTCAAGGCGGATGTCGTCGGCAACGGCCATGTCCGTGCCATCATGGCGGGCGAGGATGGCGCGCGGCTAAAGACGGTCGCCTTTCGCCAGGCCGACAGTGCGCTTGGGCAGGCGCTGCTCGCCGCGCCCGCCGACCGTCGGCTGTGGATCGCGGGTCGCGCGAAGATCGACGACTGGGGCAGCCGACCGGCCGCCGAGATGCACCTCGACGACGCCGCCTGGGCCGAATAGCGCCATGTTCAGCCATATCACGCTCGGCACCAACGACCTTGATCGCGCGGCCGGCTTTTATCGTCCGGTGATGGCGACGCTTGGCTTGTCGGAGCCCTTCGCGATGGCCGGCACGGTCGTGTTCGGCGAACTTGCCGGACCTAAGCTGTTCGTGGTGGCGCCGTTCGATGGCGGCCCGGCGAGCCACGGCAACGGCACCCACGCCGCCTTCATCGCGCCCGACCGGGCTGCGGTGGACGCATTCCACGCCGCCGCGCTTGCCCATGGCGGCAGCGACGAAGGCGCGCCGGGGCTGCGACCGCATTACCACCAGAACTACTACGCCGCCTATGTCCGCGATCCCGACGGCAACAAGCTTCAGGCGGTCTGCCACCGCGCCCAAGCGACGGAGCCTTGACCACCGCCGCGGCTTTGATTACGGCGCCGCTTCAAGCTTCCCGGCTTGGCCCCTTCGTCTAGCGGTTAGGACGCGGCCCTTTCACGGCTGAAACACGGGTTCGATTCCCGTAGGGGTCACCACGGTGAAGCACTAAGCACTCGAATTAGGCTTGTTTCGCGTCGTGCCTGCTCGCTCGCCCGGGATCGTCTAGGCTGTCGGCAAATAACCGCGCGGCCCTTACTCCCGTCGGCCGTCCACGCGGACAGGACAACAGCCTTGACCTCGTCGCGAGCGGCTCCCAAGGTTCGCCTGCTCGGCTGGATTTCGATATCGCATTCCTCAACGCATTGGTTTTGCCCTGGATGCTGAGCCGCATAGCAACAGGCAAGGGCATCACGACATGATGATCGCATTGATTTCCTGCACCGCCGCGCTGGCTGTCCTCGCGCTGCTGAGCTTCGGCAAATTCGCCAAGTCCCAGACGTGGCGCGCCACCGTTACCCCGCTTGCATCGATCATCGGCTCGGGATTCCTGATCTGCGGGCCATTGCTGGCGAAGGAATTCGGATCGGCGGCGATCGTCGCGATGGCCGCGCTGCTCGCGCTTGCCTATGCGGTCGGCGCCGTCATCCGCTTCAACATCATCCATGTCGAAAATCACGCGCCCACCCTGGCGCTGCATGACCCGTTTGCCTGGGCGATGCGGGTCGGGCAGGTACTGCTCGCGATCGCCTATGCGGTGTCGGTCGCCTATTACCTCAAATTGCTCGCCGAATTCACGCTGAAGCCGATCGCGATCGATCCGGCCATGCACATGCTCGTCGCCAACATCGTCGTTACGGTCATCATCGTGGCGCTGACCGCGCTGACTTTTTCGGGCGATGTGAAGAAGATCGAACATGCCGCCCATGCCAGCGTATCGGTCAAGATCGGGCTGATCGCGGGGCTGATCGCGGGTCTTGCGCTGTGGTGGGCATCGGGAAGCGCGCCGGCGGCGGCACTGCCCGCCGCGCGCATTTCATGGGCCGGGGTGCCGCTACTGCTTGGCCTGCTCATCACGGTGCAGGGGTTCGAGACGTCGCGCTACATGGGCAACAGCTATGACCAGCAGACGCGGGTGCGCACGATGCGGCTTGCGCAGTGGCTGTCCTCTGCAATCTATCTGGCCTTCCTTGCCCTGCTGACGCCGGTGCTCGGCCGGGCCGCCGAAAGCGAAGGCGTGGCCGGTATTCTCGACATCATGACCTTTGTCGCGCCGATCCTGGGACTGTTCGTGCTGGGCGGCGCGGTCACCAGCCAATTGAGCGCAGCAATTGCGGATTCGATCGGATCCGGCGGCATCATGATCGAAGTCTCGCGCCGGAAACTGGGCGTGCGAACCGCCTTCATGGTCGCGAGCGCGCTGTCGATCGCGGTCGTATGGCTGACCGATCCGTTCGAGGTGATCGCGCTCGCCTCACGGGCCTTTGCCGCCTATTACGGCATGCAGGCCGTGCTCGCATTCTGGGTGTCGCGGCGCACGGGCGCCGGGAACGGTGCCGCGCAGGCGGGCTTCGTTGCGGTCGGGCTAGTCTGCATCGTCGCGGCGCTCGCGGGCGCACCCGCCGAGTCATGACACCGGCGCTGATCAGCGCCGCGATCCTGGTCGGAGCGCTGATCCTGTTCGTGTCCGAACGGGTCCGGCACGATCTGATCGCCGTGATGGCGCTGCTTGCCTGCGTCGCCGTCGGGCTGGTCGCGCCGGACGCGGCGCTTAACGGCTTTGGCGACCCCGCCGTGGTGGCGGTCGCGGCGGTGCTGATCGTCGGGCGGGCGCTCGAGCTGACCGGGATCGCCGGGCGGGTAACGCGGGTGCTGATCCCGCAGCGCGCGAGCTTCAGCGTAAAGCTCGCGATCCTGATGGGCGTTGCCGCTCTCCTTTCGGGGTTCATGAACAATATCGCCGCGCTGGTCATCACCATGCCGCTCGCGACGGCGATTGCGCGCGACAGCAAGCGGCAACCGGGCGCCACTCTGATGCCGCTTGCCTTTGCGACGATTCTCGGCGGGATGACGACATTGATCGGCACGCCTGCCAATCTCATTCTGTCGTCGGTGCGCGAGCGCGAACTGGGCGAGCCGTTCCGGTTTTTCGCGATGACGCCGGTCGGCATCGCCGTTGCCGGGGTGGGGCTGGTTTATCTGACGCTGATCGGCTGGCGGTTGCTGCCCGAACGGCGCAGCGCTGGCGAAGCGGCGGCGCGACCCTGGCGCGTGTTCGAGATCGACAATTTGCCCGCCGACGCGTCGATGCGATCGATCGTCGCCGCGCTACGCGGAGCGACGACGCGTGTGCTGTCGCTGGTGCGCGATCGCCGCAGCCTGCCTGTCGACACGCCGCGTGCGCCGGGCGACCGCCTCCTCGTCCTGTCTCGGGTGACGCCGGAAGAGGCATGTCGCGCACTCCAGCTCCCACTCCACACCGGCACGGCGCGCGAGGAAGCGAACGCGCGGATGGTCGTCGCCCATGGTTCGCCGCTGGTCGGCGAAGGCCACGCATCGGTCAGCTTCCTGACGCAGGGCGCGCTGCGCGTGACGGCGGCGGGGCCACGCGCGGCGAGGCTGCGCCAGCCGCTGGCGACGCTGACAATCAGCACCGGCGATCAGCTGTTCGTTAGCGGACGCCCCGACGATCTTGCGCGATTTGCCGGGCGACTCAGGCTGCTCGAAATCGATCGCAGCGACGCCCCGCCGGTCGACGTCCGCGCAGCGGTAGCGACGACGGCGATCTTCGTCGGCGCGATCCTCGTGACGATCCTGGGCAGCGTGCCCCCTGCCATCTCGTTCCTGGGCGCGGCGGCGCTGATCGCCGGCCTGCGGCTGATCGCCACGTCGGAGATATACAGCTCGGTCGATTGGAGCGTGATCGTCCTGCTCGCCGCCATGATCCCGGTCGGCGCGAGCTTCGAAACCAGCGGCGCGGCGGGGATGGTGGCGCAGTGGCTGGGCAACACGCTGACCGGCGCCCCCCTGGTGATCGCCCTCGCGACGATCTGCACGGCAACGCTTATCCTGTCGGTTTTCTTGAATAATGTTGCGACGTCGATCATCATGGGGCCGCTAGCGATAAAGGTTGCCATCGTGCTCGGCATCGCCCCCGACGCCATGCTGCTTGCCGTGCTGATCGGCGCGTCGTCGGACTTTCTGACCCCCATCGGGCACCAGAACAACCTGCTGGTGATGGGGCCGGGCGGCTATCGCTTCACCGATTACGCGCGCGCGGGCGCGCTGCTTTCGGTGCTGGTGGTGTCGGTTGCATCGATCGTGCTGGCGACGCTTTACGCCTGATATTAGGGAGACTGAAATGCCGATGACCGCCCAAGCCGGCATCTTCAGCGATTGGCCCGCGCGGTGGGCGGACGTGCTGGGGTTTCTCGACGCGATCGGCATTTCGGTCGGCACGCACCGGATCTCGATCCTGAGCGTACTGACCTTCGTGATCGCCGCGATCGCGATCTACTGGGTCGCGCGGCTCGCCTATCGTTTCCTGTGCCGCCTGATCCGGCGCAGCAACCGGCTCGACCTTTCGCAGCAGGTTCTGGTCCAGAAAATCGCCGGCCTCGCCATCGTTGCCCTCGCCGTCCTGATCGGCACCGACGTGCTGGGGATAGACCTGACCGCGTTGGCGGTGTTTTCGGGCGCGCTTGGGCTCGCGGTGGGCTTCGGCCTGCAAAAGACGCTCGGCAACCTGATCGCCGGGCTGATCCTGCTGATGGATCGATCGGTGAAGCCCGGCGACGTGATCGCGGTCGGCGATGCGGTCGGCGCGATCAGCAAGATCGGGATTCGCGCGGTGTCGGTGGTTACCCGTGACGGCAAGGAGTTCTTGATCCCGAACGAGACCTTGATGACCGAAACCGTCGAGAACTGGTCCTATTCGAGCCGCAACGTACGGCTGAAGATTCCGGTCGGCGTGTCCTATGACTGCGATCTGGGCCTCGCGCAGCGGCTGATGATCCAGGCGGCAACCGCCGCGCCGCGCGTCTTGACCGATCCGGCGCCGGCAGTGTGGCTGACGGGGTTCGGCGACAGTTCAGTCGATCACGACATTCTGGTGTGGATCGAGGATCCCGAGATGGGCATTGGCAATGTCCAGTCCGAAATCCTGAACCTGCTCTGGGTGCTGTTCCAGCAGAACGACATCAAGATCCCCTATCCGCAGCGCGACCTGCACATCGTGTCGGACTTGGATGACGTGCCTGAAGACCAGGAAACCGGTCGGCCGTGAACGATCGGTCGGCGCGGGACCGACCATTGGGCAGCCATTGCCAGCCACGCGTTGCCGATCCTTCCCGACACTCATAAGGACAAGATCATATCCGGCCGCGCAACGTTCCGGAATGTCGCTGCGCCGCCTATCGGATTTCAGTCGGGGGACCAAAGTGCACGCGCCACATCTCAGCCCGTTCGATGCCGCCGCGATCCTGATCGTGCTCGCGGCCGCACTGGGCTATATCAACATCCGCCTGCTGCGCCTGCCTTCGTCGATCGGCCTGACGCTGATGGGTGCCGTCGCATCGTTGCTGATGATCGGGATCGACCGGCTGTTTCCGGGCAGCGGCATGTCGCGCATGGTCAGCGATTTCCTGAGCAACATCGATTTCCACACCGTGCTGATGGACGGCATGCTCTCTTTCCTGCTGTTCGCCGGCGCGCTGCATGTCGACTGGACCGAGATGCGCAAGGGCCGCTGGCCGATCCTGGTGCTCAGCACGATCGGCGTGCTGATGTCGACCGCGATCACCGGCGCGGGCTTTGCGCTGCTCACCGCGCTGCTCGGTGTGCCGCTGCCGCTGATCTGGTGCCTTGTGTTCGGCGCGCTGATCAGCCCCACCGATCCGGTGGCGGTGATGGCCGTGCTGAAGCGCGCGGCCGTGCCGCCGACGCTGCAGGCGACGGTGGCGGGCGAAAGCCTGTTCAACGACGGCGTCGGCGTCGTCGTGTTCGCGATCCTGCTGTCGATCGCCCTGGGAACGGAGACGTTCACCATCGGCCATGCGGCAAGCGATTTCCTTCGCGAGGCGGGCGGCGGCGTGTTGCTGGGGCTGGCGATCGGCTGGATCGCCTATCGCGCGATGGCAAGCATCGACGATTACAGCGTCGAAGTGATGATCTCGCTCGCCGTCGTGATGGGCGGGTACAGCCTTGCCCATTTCCTCCACACCAGCGGCCCGGTCGCGATGGCGGTCGCGGGGCTGCTGATCGGCAACCACGGCGTCAGCCATGCGATGAGCGACCTGACCCGCGACTATCTGCTGAAATTCTGGTCGGTCATCGACGAGATACTCAATGCGGTGCTGTTTCTGCTGATCGGCCTGGAAGTGATCGCGATCGCCGCCGATCCGCGCCTGCTGCTGGTCGGCGCGCTGGCGATCCCGCTGGTCATCGCAGTCCGCGCCATTTCGGTCGGGGGGCCGCTGATCGCGATGAAGCCGTGGCTGTCGCTGGGGCCGCTCGCGCTGCCGACGCTGATCTGGGGCGGCCTGCGCGGCGGCATCTCGATCGCGCTGGCGCTGTCGCTGCCCGACAGCCCGGCGCGCACGATCATTCTGGGCGCGACCTATATCGTCGTGCTGTTCGCGGTGATCGTGCAGGGCGGGACGATCGGCGCGCTGCTGACACGCATCAAGTCAGGCGGCCGTGAGCCGAACGCAGCTTAGCCGCCGGGAACGTTGCGGGCGCAATACGGTTTCCCAACCATGCTGTTGCAGTGCGGCAATTCGGGTCTGACTTCCCGACGATCCCGTGCTATGATCCGATGCCCCGCCAAGAATACGGAATTTCAGCCATGTCGTCGTCAGTGATCGTCCTTGAGTTCAACGAACTGGTGCCCGATTTGCTCGACCGGTTCATGGCAGCCGGCCATCTGCCGAATTTCAAGCGGCTGCGCGACGAATCGATTGCGGCGGTAACCGATGCCGGCGAAGAGCCGCCCAATCTGGAACCGTGGATTCAGTGGGTGACGGTGCACAGCGGCGTCGCCTTTGCCGAGCACAAATGCTTCGACCTCAACGATGGCGCCCGGTTCAAGGCGCCACGGGTGTGGGATCTGATATCGCGCGCGGGCGAACGCGTGTGGGTATGCGGGAGCATGAATGCAGGGGTCGCCGACGGCGCAATCAACGGCCATGTGCTTACCGACCCCTGGGCAAGCGAGATCACGCCGATGCCGGTCGGCTATTTCGAACCCTATACCCGGCTTGTGCGCGCTTATGTGCAGGAACATAGCAGCGGCCGACCCGACATCGCGATGGGCGATATCTTGCGTTTCGGCCGGTTCATGATCGCCAATGGCCTGTCGGCCAAGACGATCTGGGCGACGCTGCGCCAACTCGCGAGCGAACGGCGCGACCGCACCCAGTGGCGACGCGCCACGATCCTGGACCGGCTGCAATGGGACCTGTTCCGCGCAATATATCGCGGCAACAAGCCACGTTTTGCGACCTTCTTCCTCAACAGCACCGCCCATTTTCAGCATTTCCACTGGCGCGAGATGGAGCCGGAGCTGTTCAGCGTGAAGCCCAAGCCCGACGATCTGCGGGTTTACCGCGACAGCATCCAATTCGGCTATCAACAGATGGACAAGCTGGTCGGCGAAGCGCTCGAGCTCGCGGGCCCCGACACGTCGGTGGTGCTCTGCACCGCGCTCAGCCAGCAGCCGATGCTGCATTTCGAGGATGTCGGCGGGCGCCAGATCTTCCGCCATCACGATCATGCCGCCCTGCTCGCCTTTGCGGGCGTGACGGCGGCTTACGATTATGCGCCGATCATGTCGCAACAGTTCGTGCTGACCTTTGCCGATGCGGAGACGGCAGCGGCGGAGGCGGCGCGGATCGGCGCGCTGAAGCTCGATAGCGGCGAACAGGTGATGCTGACCCGGCTCGACGGCGCCAAGCTGCTCACTGGGTGCATGATCGATCTGCCCCCCGAACGCGACGCCGTGGTTTCGAGCGGCGCGTCGAACGAGACGATCCGTTTCTGGGACGCCTTTTACCCGCTCGAGGCATTGCGCAGCGGCATGCACCACCCCGATGGCGTGCTATGGGTCCGCACGCCATCGCGGCGGCATGCTGTGCTCGACCGGCGTGTGTCGCTGCAGGAAATCGCGCCGACGCTGATCGCGCTGGCCGGTATCACGACCGACCACAGCTTCGCCTTTGCGCCGATGGCCGAAGTGACAGCGGCGCTGGAGCGCGCGCAGATCGCGGCCTGACCGGCGTCGGCGACGCTAGGCGACCTTGTCGAACGGCGCCTGGCGCGTCGGTGGCCGTGCGTCGCGCATCGTCACCAGCGCGCGCAGCTGCGCCCAGGTCGGAATGCGCCCGGCCATCAGCGCCTTGAGCAGCCAGGGAAGGGTCGCTGCAAGAACGGCGATGGCGATGATCGAGAGCATCACCACGATCAGCGGCGAGGCGAAGAAGAACAGCAGCACAGTTGCCGGCGGTGCGTCGAGCCCCGGCACCTGATAGACCAGCCATGCGGCCCCGAGCAGCAGCGGGTGCGAACAGAAGACGAAGAAGATGATGGGCTCGATCCGCCGCGCGATCCGCCCCGCCGCGCGGTTCATCGCGAGGCCGGCCGCCTGCCAGAACAGGATCGCCCCGGCGACCCGCTGCACGACGACGACCCCATTCTCGATGATACCGGGCCAGCTGCGCGCGGAAACCCCGAAGACGAAGGGAGTCGCCGCGATGGCGGCGAGGACCAGCGCGGCGCAACCCGCCCACAGCGCCGGGCGTCGGACCATCCGCTCCGCCGTCAGCCGGCCCGCCCCGAGCGCAAGCCCGACCGCGAAGAAGAGAGGGATCGCGCTGTTGGTGAACAACGCCAGATCGGCGTTGGTAACGGCATTGGCGAGCAGCAGCGCCAGCGTCAGCCGCGGCCAGCGTCCGATGCCGAACAGGAAGGCGGGCAACAGCAGATTGCAGACGAAGATGTCGCGCAGGAAATAGAGAGGATAGATGCGCGGATTGCCATCAATCCCCAGCAGCAGCTGCGGCAGCGCGGCCAGCGGCGGCAACTGGCCGCCGGGCGTCACGCAATCCTTGGCCACCGCGATCAGGTTCCACAGCAACAACGGCACCAGCAGCGTCTTCACCTTCTTGCGCAGCCGGTCGCCATAGCCGCCAGTATCCAGCCTGACGGTCAGGAAACCGGAGACGATGCTGAGCAGCGGCACGCTCGACCGCGCCAGGATTTCGCGCATGATCCAGGTCACGCCGTCGACCGACATCACCATGGTCGGCACCCGGTCGCCATAGGGCGGCGAGTGGACGTAGATGACCGCGAGGATGCAGATCACCCGTGCAATCGCGATCCGGCGCGATACAGGGTCGCTGATCCGCTGGGCGGCCTTTCGAGCGGCAGGGGCAGCAGCTTGGTCGCCGTTCATGCCGGTCTTCCCTTAAGATCGCGCGGCATGGTTGCAGGTGGCCGACATCGCCACGCCCCTAACGAAGGAGCGATGCCTTAGGCAATTCGTAAGTTGCCCCCTGCCTCATCCGGCGCAAATCGGGACACGTTCGGCATTTGCCCATTGGGCGGCAAAGCGGTAACCGCCCGGAACGAATGTTACGAGTCGCCCGTTCGGCAAACATTGCAACATGGAGCAATCGGTTTTGGCGTCAGGCGCCGTCCAACGGCCTTTGGAACTGCGCGTGCGCGATCGCGTCGGTGCCGTGTTGATACGGCGTCGGCGGCTGGTGCTGCTCGGCGTCGTCGCGGCGATGGCGCTGGTGGCGCTACTGTTCGCGCTCGGCGCCGGGCGGCCCGGTCTTGGCATGGCGGGTAACGGCGAGGGCGAGCTGATCGTCGAGCTGCCGCCGATCGACCCCTCGATCCCGCGCCCCGCGGTCGAACCCGTGATCTTCAAGGCGATCGAGCCGCTGACGGCTGTCCGCCGTCAGCACCAATGGCACAGATTTGAGGTTGTGATCTAAGGAGGATCTGGGCTTCGTCGTAGTGACGAAGGAACGAAGATGAAGCCCAGATCCTCCAATGTAAAATCGCCCGC
>PKED01000070.1 GCA_002863155.1 Sphingomonadaceae bacterium
TACCCAATCTGCGTCATAACCCAGAGCCGCCCGCCATGTCACCCGCCCCTTCCACTTCGCCCGCTGCCGCCCCATCGCCGCTTGCGCGCCCGTTTCCGGCGATGCCGCCGGTCGCCGGCGTCGAGCTGCATGTGGCCAGGGCACGCTACAAGAATTGGGATCGCTGCGACCTCACCTTCGTGACGCTCGATCCGGGCACCAGCGTGGCGGGCGTATTGACGCAGAGCCGCTGTCCGTCGCCCGAAGTCGACTGGTGCCGCCGTGCGCTTGCGCTTGGCGAGGCGCGCGCGCTGGTCGTCAATGCCGGCAATGCGAACGCCTTTACCGGGCATCGCGGCATCGCGGCGGTGGAAGCGATCGCCGGGCGCGTGGCGCGCCAGCTCGACTGTCGCCCGTCGGACGTCTTCGTCGCGTCAACCGGCGTGATCGGCGTCCCCTTGCCGATAGATAAGGCCGAAGCCGGGCTCTCGGACGCCTTTGCCGCCCCCGCTTGCGACTGGGCGGAGGCAACCGCCGCGATCGGTACGACCGATACCTTCCCGAAGGGCGCGATGACGCAGGCAGTCGTCGACGGGCGAACGGTGACGCTGGTCGGGATCATCAAGGGGTCCGGCATGATCGCGCCCGACATGGCGACCATGCTCGGTTTCGTCTTCACCGACGCCGCCGTTTCTTCCGCCTATCTCCAGTCCTTGCTGGCCGAGGCGAACCGCAACAGCTTTTCATGCATCACCGTCGATAGCGACACGTCGACCAGCGATACCGTTCTGGCGTTCGCGACCGGCCGGGCAGGCAATGCGTCGCTGACGGGCGACGAGGATAGCGGCGCCGATGCGTTCCGAGCGGCACTGAGCGAGCTTTGCCTGAAGCTGGCCCATCTCGTCGTGCGCGACGGCGAGGGCGCGACCAAGTTCATCCGCATCGATGTGACCGGCGCCGAGTCGGATCGCTCGGCACACCGGATCGGGCTGTCGATCGCCAATTCACCGCTGGTGAAGACCGCGATCGCGGGCGAAGATGCCAATTGGGGCCGCGTGGTGATGGCCGTCGGCAAAGCGGGCGAACCGGCCGACCGAGACCGGCTCGCGATCCGTTTCGGCGAGACGCAGGTCGCGGCGAACGGTCTTGCGGTCACAGGCTATGACGAAGCGCCGGTTGCTGCGCATCTGAAAGGCAACGAGATCGAAATCGGCGTCGACCTGGGCCTGGGATCAGGCCGCGCGACCATTTGGACGTGCGACCTGACCCATGGTTATATCAGCATCAACGCCGATTACCGGAGCTGAAGCCGATCACTTTGGATCGGCGGGTGGCGCCGGTTCGGCTTGCGGAGTAGACGTCGCCGGCTGCTCGACGGCCGGAGCGACCGGCGCCGTGGCGGCGTCTGCCGACGCCGATGGCGGCGCAGCACCCTCCGCCGGCGCTGGTACCGCATCCGCGGCAGCCGGCGTACCGATCGGCACCAGCTTTACGTCAACCGGATTGGGCCGCAGGTCGAGCATCGCGCCCGAGCTGGCATCGACGCCAAGGCCGATCAGACCACCAAGCAGGGCGTTACCCACGACCCCGCCGGCCGCACCGCCGCCCTTTACCTTGCCCTGGACGCGAACTTCGGCGGGCTGAAAACCTTCTTTCAAAACCCGAACCGTGAAATCGCTCTTGCGCTTTACTTTCAGTTTGCACGGCGTCCGGCAGCGCAGGCCGTTCGACATTTCGACTTCGGCGCCGGACGGCTGCGAGTTCACGTAGAATTTCTGACTGGTGCCGCGCGTGATCGTCGCACATGCGGACAAGCTGGCGGCGGCCAGCATGACCGCTCCCAAACGCAACAACTGCATCCAAATCCCCCCAACAGCGAATCAGTCCCTACCCCGGGACGTGCTCACGCTATTGCGGGTAAACGACATTTCAACAGTCATTTACGCCCGGAATGGTGCCTTAGCCGAGCGCGCCCTCAAGCCATGCCTTCAGCTGGCTCTTCGGTGCGGCACGGCTGAAACGAGCCACTTCCTCGCCGTTCTTGAACAGCACCAGATTGGGGATCGTGCGGATGCCATAGCGGCTCGCGGCATCGGGTGCGTCGTCCAGATTAGCCTTGGTGATCGTCACCTGGTCGGCGAGCTCGTCCGAAATCTCCTCGAGGCTCGGCCCGATGACCTTGCACGGCCCGCACCATTCGGCCCAGAAGTCGACCAGAACGGGCTTGCCCGCCTGAAGCACGTCGTTTTCGAAGCTGGTGTCGGTGATCGCGATTGTTGCCATGGTGTTGGACTCCTGATCGGGCGCAAGCCCGTATTGCCTGCCGGATACGCACGAAGGTAGGCGGTCGGTTACACCGGCTCAAGCGTCGTGTGCCAAGCTTTGTTCTGTCGCCCCAAAGCTCGGCTTGTGCGCCGCGAGCAGGGTCGAGTCGAGCGCGAACAGCTCGGGCGTGGCCGTGTAGAGCAACGCGGCTTCGATCCGGCGGCCCGGAAATATCGTGGCAAGCGCTTCGGCATAGGCGGCCATCTGGCGTAGGTGATAGGCCGGAACCTCATCGACCGATGCAGGCGCCCGACGCCCGGTCTTGAAGTCCACGACGCTGACATGATCCGGCCCGACGAGCAGCCGGTCGACCGTGCCCGACACGACCAGCCCGTCGCCAAGGACGGCGGCAATCGGCGCTTCGGCGAGCGCGTCGGGCCCGAAAAGTGCTGCAAAGCGCGGATCGTCGAGCACGCGCACGACGTCGCGGATCATCTCCGCGCGGGCATTGGAGTCGCTGACACCGCCCGCCCCGGCAAGCCAGCGATCGGCGGCAGCGGCACGCGCGGGCGGATCGATCGGCGGCAATCGTTCGAACAGCGCGTGGATCAGCTTGCCGCGTGCCGCCGCCGCCCGCATCGCCGCCGTCGCCGGGGGATCGGTGACCGCATCAGGACCGAGCGACGACGGGGCCAGCGGACGCGACGGACGCGCCTCGACCGGAGCGGGCCGCCGCACCCAATCGGGTATCGAGTCGCTTGCCGGGATGACCCTCTGCGCTTGAGCGTTCGCCGCGACCGGCCTTGCTGGGGAGCGGCCGGCAAAGACCCGCTCGTTCTCGGCTGGTGCCACGCCGAGCGCGGCAAAAGCCTTGTCGGCGACCGCATACCAGCTCGCTGATGGCGGCACGCCTTTGGCTCGTGGGCCGAGCGCACCGGCGATCACGAGTCGCTCCTCGGCGCGCGTTGCAGCAACGTAGAACAGGCGCCAATGTTCTTGCAGTTCGCGGGCGGCAGCGGCGTCGATCAGCGTCGCAAGCGGCCCACCGCGTTCTTCCTTCTTGGGGCGGAACAGCGGGAGCGGTTCGTCGAATCCATCAGGCGTCCAGCGCAACAATGACCGCGGCGCCGTTGACGGATCGACACAGGCATCGGCCAGGATCACCAGCGGCGCCTGTAATCCCTTCGCGCCGTGCGCTGTCATCACCCGCACCGCGTCGCGCGGCAATGCGGGATCGCGCACGATCTCGACATCGCCGCGATCGAACCAGTCGAGGAACGCCTGCAGCGACGGTGTCGCCTGCGCTTCGAACTCGAGCGCCGCGCTCAGCAGCTCCTCGATCGGATCGCGCGCCTCCGCGCCCAGCCGACGGATCAGCTTCCGGCGCCCATTGAGCGGCCCCGACAGCAGATGTTCGAGCAGTTGATAAGGCGTCGCGAAATCGGCGCGCGCGAGCAGATCGTAGAGCGGCGCGAGTGTCTCCGCGCTCTGCTGCGCCCGCAGGTGCCGCCAAAGGCTCACGTCGCGCGGCACTGCCGCCGCCAGCAGCATCTCCTGCGTCCAGCCGATCAGCGGCGAGACGAGCAGGCTCGCGAGCGACAGATCATCCTCGGGCTGCAAGGCGAAGCGGATCGCCGCCAGCAGGTCCTGCACGCCCAGCGGCGCGTTGAGCCGCAGCCGGTCGACGCCGGCAACCGGCACCCCTTCCGCATAGAGCCGCGCGACGATCAGCGCGGCCAGCTCACCGCGCCGTTTGACGAGGATCATGATGTCCTCGGGTCGCAGCGCCCTTCCCTTGGACTCGAGCATCAGCGGATTGGCGGGATCGAGCCATGCCTTGATCCGGCGCGCAATCTGTTTGGCAAGTGCCCGGGTGGCACCGCCGACCCACTCCTCTTCGTCGGCCTCGCCCGAATCGAGCGTCACCGGCGGCCACAGCGTCACCGACCCTGGCCCTTTGACCTCGCTCGCATGGGCCGACAGCTCGTCGACGAAGCCGAGCCCCGGCGGATCGATACGCGCAACGGCCTCATCGACGAATTCGAGCACCGGCCGCGTCGAGCGGAAACTGTGCGTCAGCGACAGCCGGTTCCAGCGCGTCCCTTCGTCGGCCGCTTCATCTCGCGCAGCACGCGCCTTGTTGGTGAACGATTTTTCTGCGGCCGCGAAATAGATCGGGTCGGTGCCCTGAAAGCCGAAGATCGCCTGCTTGAAATCGCCGACGACGAACAAGGTTCGCGCCTCATCGCCACGCGTTCCGGCACCGGCAAAAAACTCGTCGGCAAGGGCATAGACGATCTGCCACTGGCGCGGATTGGTGTCCTGCGCCTCGTCGACCAGAATATGTTCGGTCGCAAGATCGAGCTTATAGCGCACCCATTCGCCCATGCCGGGTTGCTCAAGCAGCGCCACCGTCGCGCGGATCAGATCGTCGAAATCGGCAACACCCAGGCGCCGTTTGGCGCGAGCATAGGCATCGGCGTAAGCACGTCCGACATCGAGCCCGCGAGCAAGCAGATCGGCATAGTCGGCGCGCGCTTTCAAGCCGATCAGGTCGGCGCAGGTCGCGGCCACCCTGATCGCCAGATCGGCGTAATCGGGATCGGCGTCGATCAGCTTTTGCGAGTATTTGCGCGGGGCGCCGTCGCTTGTGAACCCGATCGTCATCAGATCTTTGAGCATCGACACGCGCATGGGCGGCGTCGCATCGATCCAGCTTTCGGCGATGTCGGCATGGTTACCGCCAAGCTTTGTGTCCCAGGCACGGTTCGCGACGGCCAGGCGGCGGACCGCGTCGACGTCGAACCTCTCGTCGCTACATGCCGCCGCCAGCGCCTCGTCGATATCGCCAAGCGGCAGGTCGAAAGCGTCACGGACAAAAGCCTTGGGCGACGCCGGCAGCACCGCCAGCGCCGCCGGGGACCGGGCGCATTCGCGCAGGAAATCCTCCGCACCCCCCTCCCCCAGACGCAGGCTGAGCGCGCCGACCGCCTCGACCAGCCAAAGCCGCCCGTCACGCTCGGCATCGACGAGCAGCTCGGCCAGCGTCTCGCGCGCCAACACGGCTTCCTCGCGCCCCTCGATCGGTCGAAAGCCCGGCACGAGCCCGGCTTCGAGCGGAAATCCGGCAAGCAGTCCCTGGCAGAAACCGTGGATCGTGGAAATTCGGATGCCCCCGCCGGGCGAATCGAGCAGCTTTGCGAACAGCGTGCGCGCGCGCGCCAGCAATGCGGGATCTTGATGATCCTCGCCCAGCGCGAACAGGTCCTTGCGCAGGTCTGGTTCCGCCATGCGCACCCATGCCGCCAGCCGCGCGGTAATCCGCCCGGCCATCTCCGCCGCGCCCGCCTTGGTAAAGGTGAGGCACAGGATCGCCGATGGATCGGTGCCGCGCAGCAACAGACGGAAGACCCGCGCCGCCAGCACCTGGGTCTTGCCGGTTCCGGCGGACGCCGCGAGCCAGACATGCTCGTCGGGCACGCTCGCCTTCGCCTGATCGCCGATCAGCCGGGGCAGGTTTCCGCCGCGCTCAGCCACGGCCATACCATTCGTCGAGCCGCATCAGCTGATCATAATCCGCATAGGGCGCATAATCGGGGTGAAGCTTGGCCATGAACGGCCTGTCGCCCGTCAGCCAGTCATTAATCGCGGAGATCAGATGGTCGCGCGCGAGGCCGGTGAATTCGGCGGTCACGATCCGCTTGTGCTTGCCCTCGGGATCGACCGGGGTGGAGATCTTGCCGAAGCTGTCGCCGTGCTTTGCCAGCGACCAATATTCGAATGCGCCTGCCGTTCCGCTGATATCGGCGTAGCCGCCGCGCTCCGCGATCAGCCCGAGCAGCCCGAGCTGGAGGCTGAACCCCGCCCGGACAGCGGCGACCGACGGCGCCTTGCCCGTCTTGTAATCGACGATGGCGATTCCGCCATCGGCAAGCCGATCGAGTCGATCGAACTTGCCGCTCAATGTTACGCCCGCAATGTCGATGGTGCCGCTGCGTTCGACCGCGACTACTTGGCGTCCAGCCTCGACGCGCGAAGCGGTTTCCTGGGCGATCCAATTGACCGCCTCGATCAGGCGCGGCTGCCACAGCGCGCGCATCATCGGGTGAGTGCGCGCATCGGCCATCAGCGCGAGGGCACGCGGCAGCAACCGGGTGACGTCGAACCCGTCCTGCTCGCCCCAAGCCTGAAGAATGTCGTGCACCGCCGTCCCGCGCCACGCCGCGCTCGGATCGGCGTCGACCGGGTCGAGGGTGCCGAGCCGAAGCACGTGCCGCGCGTAAAAGGCATAGGGGTCGGCCTTCAACCGGTCGACCTCGGTCACCGAGATGCGGCGGGGGCGAAACGCGGCAGGCGGCACCGGCGCAGGCCGGCTGGCAGGGCAATGCTCGCCCGGATCATCGATCAGCCGGGCCCGCGCCTCCAGCTGGCGGTCTCGCGTCAGCCCGCCGGTCATCGCTTCGAGCCGGAGCCAAAAACGCGAGGCGATGGTGGGGCTCTTGGCGTCGCGGCGCGCGCGGCTGAGCAACACCTCAGGCGCGCCGAGCGCGCTCGAAAAGTCATGCGCGGCAAGGCCGACCCGCCGGTCGAGGCCCGGCAGGCCAAGCTCGGCGCGGATACGCGGGGCGAGCCACGGGTCGGGCGCGGGCTGGCCCGGCCAGACGGTCTCGTTCAGCCCGCCAAGGATCATCAGGTCTGCGGTCTGCAACCGCGCCTCGATCAGGCCATAGATCGCCAGCCGGGGATGGCCGCCCTGCGGCGGCCGGACGGCGATTTCCTGCATCAGTGTGCGCAGTAGCGGCGCCAGCGCTTCGGGCGCCAGCCTGGCAGGTCCATGGACGGCTTCGGTTTCGACATCGGCCAGCAGGTCGGCGGCGGCCCGCCCCGCTGGCCCGGCCCATAGCGGATCGCCGCACAGCGCATCAGCCGCATCGCGAAGTGCGGCCACGAGCGCGGGTAGAGTGCTTTCCCCCGCCTCAAAGGCGAGCGCGAGCGGCTCGAGCCGCGCGCGCGCCTTCGCCCACCATTCGCGCGCCGAGCGGCGGACGCGCTCGGTGCGCGGGTCGCCTTCGGCAAGGTGACGGTCGATGCCGTCAAGGCCGGCTGCCGGACGCGGGCCGCGCAGTGCGAGATCAAGGGCACGCGCGCCCTCGAGCCAATCAAGCCGTTCGGAGCCGCTGCGCACCAGCGGGTGCTTGAGCAGCGCCAGCAGCGCGAGCGGCGCAAAGCGCTGCGCCGCTGCCTCCGCCAATGCTGTCAGCAGCGTTCCCGGCGGCAGGATCGACAGTGGGCGCCCGGCGCTGTCGTCGATGGCGATGCCCCAGCGCGTCAGATGGGCCGCGACGCGCCGGGCCAGCGCGCGATCGGGCGTGACCAGCGCGGCGGTCTTCGCCGGCGTCTCCAGCGCCTCTCGCAACGCGAGCGCGATTGCCTGCGCTTCCTCGGCCGGAGTCGCGAGTTCGACCGCGCGCACGCTCGACAATCGTCGGGCTTCGGCGGGCAAGCTTGTCCATTTGCCGGTGAACTGCGCAGGCGCCATCGCGTTTGCGATCGCCCGACCGCGCAGCGCGGTCGCGTCATGCCCGCCGCCGTCGCGCCATGTCGCCACTTCGGCGCGATTCACGCCCATCCGGTCGAGCAGCAGCTTGAGCTGGAATTGCGGATGCGTCTCGATCGGGCGCTGGCGCCTGCCGCCAGGGTCGGCTGGAAGCGGGCCGAGCGCCTGCCACTCATCCTCGTCCATCGCGGTCGCAAGATCGGCGAACACCACCAGCCCCTGCGGCAGTTCGCTGACAACCCGGAGCACCCGCGCCAGCGCTGGCGCCGCCGAGCCGATGCCGGCCGCGCAGACAAATCCGGGCGGGGGCTGCGCACGCCACCTTCGCGCCAGCTTGCCGAGCAACAGCGTCCGCCGGGTGGCAAGGTCGATCTGGCCGCGCCGCGCAAGCTCTGCCGGCCAGGCGCTCAGCACGATCTCGAACAGATCCAGCGCCCGCTGCCAATGGCCCTGAAGCTCCTCGGCCAGATCGATCGTCCGCAGCCTTTCGGGTGCGATCTCCTCGACCAGCAGCTGGTCGAGCGTCCGTCCCAGCTCGCCCGCCAGCCGCACCGCCTCGGCCGCATCGACTGGCTGACCGGCCCGGGCGCGGGCTTCGCTCACCAGCCGCGCAAGGATCATCCGGCGGGCGAGCGGGTCGATCGCCGGTGCGACCGGATCGGGATCGTCGGCAGGGTCGAGCGCCGCGCCGATCCGCTCGCCAAGCTCGGCGTCGCCGATCGCGACCAGCCGGGGCAACAACAGTCCGTTGCCGCTTGCGCGCACAAAGGCGTCGGTGACAGTCCGCACCGCGCGATTGTTGGGCAGCAGCACAAGGCCGCGCGCGAGCGCCAGCGGATCGCCACCGCTCCGCCGGATCAGCCCTGCGGCAAGCGCATCGGCAAAGGCCCGGTGCGCAGGGATGGTGAACAGCTGCGGCCGGGCGGGTGCGCTCAACGGCGGTCAGCCATCGGCGAGGATCGCTTCGGTGCGGGCGATCGCCGCCGGCGTGCCGACATCGAACCACAATCCGCTATGGACGATGCCATAGGCCCGCCCGGATGCAATCGCACGGTCCCAGAACAGGTTGGTCGAGAACGGGCCCGGCGGCCAGTCGGCGATCAGCCGCGGCGACAATATCTGCACGCCGGTCCAGACGAACGGTGCGGGGCGCCCCGGCTTGCGGCGGCCGGTGATCCGTCCGGCGGGGTCGAGGTGGAAATCCCCGGTGCCGCGATGACAGTGCGCGCGCGCAAGCGGAACCATCAGCAACAGCGCGTCCATCCGCGCATCGTCCCAGGCGGCAGCAAGCGACCTGATCGCATCGATCGGCCCGTCGATCCACAGATTGTCGCTATTGACCGACAGGAACGGCTGGTCGCCGATCAAGTTTCGGGCCTGAACCAGGCCGCCGCCCGTTTCCATCAATTGGGCACGCTCGTCGGAAATGACGATTTCGACGCCGTCGATTCGTCGCCTCAGATGCGCTTCGAGCGCATCGGCGAGATAATGGACGTTGACGACCGCGCGCTTCACGCCCGCTGTGCGAAGGCGGTCGAAAACATGATCGATCAGTGGCTTGCCGGCCACCTCCACCAGCGGCTTCGGGCGGGTCGCCGTCAACGGACGCATCCGCTTGCCGAGGCCGGCCGCCATCACCATCGCCGTTTCCGGGACCGCGACGCCGGGATTGGGCCGCAGCGACAGCGCGCGGCGCGCGCTCATGCGGCGAGCACCATCGGATCGCCGCGTCGCGCCGGCGGGATCGTCGCATCGAACCATGCCTTCACCGGGGCGAGCGCGGGGTGGTCGAGATCCCGCTCCAGATAGCCCCAGACGCGCGGGCAGAGGCTGGGGTAGCGGTTCTTGCCGTCGCGTCGCCACAGCCGCGTAAAGACACCGATGATCCGCGTGTTCCGTTGGGCGCCCAGCACATGATAGGCGGTCCGGAAATCATCGCCGACCCCGGTTTCGCGGACATAATGATCGATCATCGCCGCCTCGATCGCCGGCTCGACGTCGCGGCGCGCATCCTGAAGCAGCGAGACGAGATCATAGGCGGGATGGCCGGTCAGCGCATCCTGAAAGTCGAGCAGCCCGATCCGACCATCGGCAAGCAACATCAGATTTTCAGCATGATAATCGCGAAGGGTCAGCACCGGGCGGTCGGCAACGGCCAGGTCGAGCACTGTTTCCCAGGCCGCCAGAAACGCGGGCAAGTCCGGCTCTATGCCGACCGCAGGGCAGTACCATTCGGGCAACAACGCCGCCCGGTCGAGCAGCAGGGCCCGATCATAGGCATCGACCGGCGGCGGCGGTTCGCGGTGGAGCGCGACCAGCGTATCGACCGCGGTACGGTATAGCGACGGGGCGCGCGACGGATCGGCATCCACCGCATCGCGCATCCGATCGTCCCCGAAATCTTCGATCAGGACCAGGCCCTGCGCCCTGTCCTCGGCATGGATCGCCGGTGCCGCAAACCCGCGATCGTGCAGCCAGCGCGCCAGCCCGATGAATGGCGCGGGGTCTTCGGGCGGGGGCGCGTCCATCAGGATCGCGCTGCGCCCGTCAATCTTGACCCGAAAGTAACGCCGGAACGACGCGTCGCCGGTCACCGGCTCGATCTCGGCACCGTTCCAGCCATGCGAATCGAGAAAAGCGCGCGCGCCGGCGGGCGGGGTCACGGATACGGCCATCGCGCTCTCCAACGCTGGGGGACGCGTGCTGTCAAGCGCCGCCCCCCGGATTCGTCCACACCGTCGATCGCGATCGTCAGCGCCAGTGCATCGGGCCAATAATCGACCCCTGCCCGCTCCGGCCATTCGACGATCAGGACC
This sequence comes from Sphingomonadaceae bacterium, assembly GCA_002863155.1. Lineage (GTDB taxonomy): Bacteria > Pseudomonadota > Alphaproteobacteria > Sphingomonadales > Sphingomonadaceae > Sphingomonas. The sequence goes on from PKED01000070.1 coordinate 10,618, forward strand.
GTATCCGCAGCCGCCTCGTCGAGCCCGAGTTCGACCATCTCGTCGGGCGACTCGATCCGGTACAGATCGACATGGAGCACGGGGAGACGAAGTTCGGGCGGGTCATAGGGCTGGACGATCGCAAAGCTCGGGCTCGGCGCTTCACCGGCAAGGCCGAGCGCGGCGAGTAGTCCGCGCGCGATGCTGGTCTTGCCCACGCCCAGCGGACCCGCCAGCGTCACGACATCACCGGGTACGACCAGCGGGGCCAGCGACGCGCCGAACGCTTCCGACGCGGACGGATCGGCGAGCCTGATCACGCCGCCGCCCGCTTGCCGCCGCGCGGCAGCGACACGGTGATGACGGTGCCCTGCCCGCGTTCGGAAACAAGATCGATCGTGCCGCCATGCGCCTCAACCAGCTGCCGGGCGATCGGCAGGCCAAGGCCAAGCGCCCGCTCGCCGCCCCGCGTGGTGGCGGGCTCGGCAAATCGATCGAAGGCGCGCGCGATCGCCTTGGCGGTCATGCCCCGGCCATTGTCCGACACGATGATCCGCGCGGCATCGGCATTGCCGTCGGCATGGAGCAGGATCCGCCCCCGCTCGGGCGTCCCCGAAATTGCGTGACGGAGCATGTTCTCAACCACCTGGGTCAGCCGTGCGGCATCGCCGGGCACGGCGCCGAGCGAAGGATCGAGCTCGACCGCGAAATCCAGCTTCTGTGCGCTCGCAAGCGGCGCAACCTTGTCAGCAGCGGTGGCGAGTACCGCTTCGAGTGTCACGTCCTCAGCCGAACCGAGCGCGCTGCGCGCGTCATTCTGGGTAAGATCGAGCACATCATCGACAAGCGCGCCCAACCGTTCGACCGAATCGAGGATCGCGGCGACATACTCCTCGGCCGCACGCGGCAGCGCACCGCCATAGCCGCCTTTCAGCATTTCCGCGAAACCGCTGATCGATGTCAGCGGCGTCCGCAGCTCGTAGCTCATGTTCGCGACAAAGGCGGTCTTGACGCGGTCGGCAGCCTCCAGCGCCTCGTTGCGATCGCGCAGCGCATGCTCGATCCGGCGGCTGTCCGACACGTCGAGCATCGTGAACAGGGCGTTCCCGTCGGGGAGCGGCACAGCGGCAAATTCGAACGTACGTCCATCGGCAAAACCCAGCGATCCGCCGCGCTGGTGCCTATCGAGCGTCGCCGATCGGACCATCTCGCTGATCAGCACGGCCTTGCCCGGCGCAGCAAGCCGGCTCGAGGCGGCCTCGGCAAGCGCGTCGACGCGGGGGTGGGTCGCCAGAAACGCCTCTTCCAGCCCAAGCGTCAGCCGGAACCGGTTGTTCCAGAGCTGCAGCCGCCCGTCAGCGGCGAACACGCCGAGTGCTTCGAACAAATTATCGAAGGTTGCGGTGCGGACGCGGAGCAATGTGTCGCGCGCGCTCGCCAGCTGGACCTGCTCGGTCCGATCCTCGAAAATCAGCAACAGTCCGCCATCGGGGAGCGGCTGCGCGACGACGCGCAGATGTACGCCCCCCGGCAGGTGCCATTGCTCCTCGATCTGTCCGTCGGCGGCGAGGAACCAGTCGCGGCGTTCCGCCTTCCACCCGGGGAAATCGCGAACCTCCGGCAGGCGACCGCCCTCGCGCATCCGTTCGAGCACCCGGTCGAATTCGGGCCGATCGGCCAGCCATTCGCTGCGCATCGCGAACAGCCGGCGGAAGGGCTGGTTGCAGAAGACCATGGCGCGGTCGCTGCCGAACTGGACGACGCCTGCCGAAAGCCGGTCGAGCATCGCGCGCTGGGCCTCGCCGAAGCGCTTGGTGGTCGCGCGCGCTTGCTGGAGTTCCTCGATATCGATCGCGAACCCGGCAACGCCGCCGCCGGGCAGCGGCACATCGAACACACGCAGCATGCGCCGGGAGCCGCCGATCGTGGCCGGCATGGCCTGCGAGTGCGGCCGCCCCTGATCACGGGCAAGGATCGCGGTGGCAAGCGGTCCGCCCTTCCCCGACCCTTCGACGAGTTCCAGCCCACGATCGATCACGTCGTCGGCATCGCGGCCCTCGACCGCCTCGACATAGGCCGAATTGACCATGCCGAGCCGCAGATCGGGCATACGATACCACATCGGCATCGGCGCTGCCTCGATCAGCCCGGTCAACGCGTCGAAAGCGGCATGGACTCCGGCGTTTTCTTCCTTCAGCCGGGCAATCTCTCGCTCGCTCTCGGTCGCGTCGAAGGCCCAGAGGATGGTGCCCGCCGGCAGGCCGAGCAGATGCACCGCGCGCTGGCCGACGATCGTCAACGTTCGCGTGCTTCCCTGTGGCCGGACCGCGCGTACGAAGGGCCGCGCAGCCCGCTGAACGGCGGTGATGTCTTCGGTCAGCGCGGCGAGATCGTCGGCGGTAAGGCCGCTGTCGCCCGCCGAAAGATCCCCGAGGAATCGCACGGGTCCGGCAAGACCGAGCCAATCGGCCAGGCGACCCGGCAGCTCGATCCGGCCATCGCCATGGACGATCGCGGCAACCGCCGGCCCGGCGTCGAGCAGCGCGCTGACCCGCGCGGCGCTGGCACGGGCGCTCGCCGCCTCCGATCGCAGTCGCAGCCCCCCGAAAAGCACCCATGCGGCGCCACCGACGAGCAGCGCCATTACGGCGCCCGCAAGTGCGGCGGCGACGGGCGTAAGCGTGATCATCGAGCGCGCCGATTGTTCGGTGGGGCAGTCATGCCGGTGCTTTAGAGCAGCGCTTGCACCCGTGGGAAGCTCCCAGGCGAAAAAGCGCGACGCCGGGCAGCATGGTGCGGCCCGGCGTCATGTTGTGGGGGCCAATCAAGGCTCCCCGGACGATATGCGATCGGTCAGAAGTGAACCGATGCGCCGACCCGGACATAGGTACCGATGACCCCCTGGAAATAGGGGTTCACGCCCCCCGATGCCGGGAACGGGAATGGCGGCCGAGCATTGAAAAGATTGTCGACATCGGCGCTGAGCGTGAAGTTGCGTCCCACATTCTGGCTGAGCGACAGGTTGACGTAGGTGAACGATCCGACGCGCGGCACCGAATAGATCAAGTTGCCGGGATTGGTGTCGACGCTCACGCCGCTCTGATAATTCACCTGGACCTGTGCGTTGAACCCGCCCGTTTCGTATCCGACGGTGCCGACGCCCTTGTGCCTTGAATAACCGATGCTGTCGGCGGTCTGGGTCAAGGCTGCACCCGCAGTCGATTGGGTCGAAAGGGTGTCGAGATATTGATAGGTGATCCGGAACGACATCCGGCTTCCCTTGCCCAGGAAATCGGTGTTCGTGCGGTAGCTCGCATCGGCCAGGATACCCTTGTAACGAAGCTGGGCCGAGTTGAAGTAGGTCGTGCCGACATTGGTCAGCTGAAACGAGCCCGGATCGCGGGTCACGAGGCCGCAAAACTGGTTGTTCGGGAAATCGGTCGCATCATAGCATGCGCTGACGACCTGCGTGTTGCTGAACTGGCTGATCGCGTTGCGCAGCGTGATGTCGACGTAATCGGCGGTCAGGTTGAAGCCGCGGAAGAATGTCGGCGTCAGGGCAAAGCCCGCCGTGAAGCTGTCCGAACGTTCGTTGGTAAGCGCGGTGTTCCCGAAGGTGAAGGTCTGGATCGACCGCTGGTTGGACAGCGACACGAAGTTCGCCGGAACGCCGGCCGCCTGGCAATTCGCGGTGCGGGTCGCCGGGTCGGGGCCCGCACCAACCTGAGAGCGATCGCAGGGATCGACAGCAAACCCGAAAGCGGTCGACCGGGGATTGAATGCCTCGGTGACGGACGGTGCCCGAACCGCGCGCGTATATGCCCCGCGGAACGTGATATCGCGAACCGGCGCATAGCGCATCTGGAAGGTGTAAGTCGGGTCGTTCCCGGCCTGCGAATTGAAGATGTATCGCCCGGCCGTCTGGAACGTCAGTTCATGGACGAACGGCACTTCATTCTTTTCGGAGATGATCGCGGCGTTCAATTCGCCGAAAATCTCATTGGTGTAGTAACCGCCTCGCACCGGATCGATCGGGGTCGATCGGCCATAGCTGGTGCGCTGAGAAGCGTCGCCGGCACCTGCGCCGAAATAGAAGGCGCCCGGATCGAACGTTGAGTCCTCGGCACGATGTTCATAGCCGAGCGCGAAGGACAGATCGCCGCCGGGGAGCGCGAAGAGCGGCCCGGAGATCGATGCGACGGCATCGTACTGGTTGTTGACGTTGCGCGGCGTTGCGATCGTCGTGACATAGTCGCGTGCCGCCGCTGAAACCTGAGTACCGAACAGGTTGAGCGGCGCGCAGGTCGAGCTGAGCGTCGCGATCGGCGAATTGACGGCGCCCGGCGCACAGACGATGGTCCCCGACCCATCACGCACTGCATTGACGGCATTCAGGAAATTCTGCTGGTTCAGCTCCGGGTTGCGGCTGCGGACGAGCGACCGACCATAGTTGAAGAACGCTTCGAAATGCCACTGCTTGCCGGGCAGGACGCTCACATTGCCTTCTACGCCGCCGACGAAACGCAAAACCTGCGAACTACCGGTCGAAACACCGGGCGACAGATCAAAATTGGCGCGGCCAAGGTAGAAATAGTCCTGCGGCGTGCCAAAGAAGTTCTGATCGGAAAACGGATTGTTGGCGATCGAATCGAGGATCGCAGCGCGTGCCTGCGGGGTCAGGAAGGGATTGCTGACCGGGATGATCAGGTTGCCGTCGCGCGTGCCGGCCGCATCGAACAAGCCGCTGTTATAGGCCGGCTGCGACGCAAGATTGCGTCCCTCGCTGACCGTATACCAGGCCTCGCCGAACAGCCGGAAATTGGGGCTGACCTCAAATGAGAGGATCGAGTTGATGCTGTAGCGCTTGACGTCGGTCAGCAAGTTCTGAACCGGGGTCAGCGAGAAGCCGTTGCCGCCGCTGGTAAAAACGCTGAAGCCGTCGTCCGGCCCGATCGTCCCGCCGAAATCGATCGCCTCGAGACCGCCGGCCGAATTGAAGCGAAGCTGCTGGCCGGTGCCATTGAGCACGCCGAAGCTCGCGGTCGGATCACCGAAAACCAGCGCTGCCTGCTGTGGACTAAGCGGGAAATCGAGGCCGAAAGCCGCGCCGCCGACCAACGGAATGCCGGTCGTGGCGATCGAGGGCACGCGCAGATCCCGATAAATGATCTGGCGACGGACATCGTTCGGATCCGAATCAAACCGATCGTCCGACGTGGTCACTTCACGGTCGGTGTAGAGCAGGCCGGTCGACTGGTTATACTCGCCCGACACGATGATGTTGCCCCGACCGCCGGCGAAATTCTTGCCGGCCAGCGCACGGATACGATAGTTCGGCGCATCACCACGGCTCGTAAAGCCTGACTGGACATCGACGTCGAAGCCTTCAAAGTTGCGCTTCAAGATCAGGTTGATGGTGCCGGCAATCGCGTCCGAACCGTAGATCGGCGCACCGATTGCCGCGACGGTTTCGATCCGGTCGATCAGTTTCGTCGGAATGACGTTCAGATCGACCTGGTTGCCACCCGATCCGGTCGGCCCGAAGATCGACGATGTGTTCGACGACACGAACCGTCGGCCGTTGACGAGCGTGAGCGTACGCTGCGACCCAAGCCCGAGGAAGTTGACGAAGCTCTGCCCGGCACCAAAGCTGGACTGCCCAGCGCCCACCGGCGAAGCGCCAGGGATGCCGAAGGCGGGCAGCTCGTTAAGCGCCTGCGCGACAGTCTGGAATCCGCGCGCATCAAGGTCCTGCGCGGTAATGACTTGAAGTGGCGACGCCGTTTCAACGCCGCGCTGGCGAATGCGCGACCCGGTGACCAGCACCTCTTCCATCGTCTCTTGCGCGGGCTTTGCAGCGGTCTGCGCGTTGTCTTCCGCCTTGGCAGCTTCCTGCCCGAGGGCGGGTGTCGAGGAAAGCGCGACCGCAGAAACAGCAACCAGCAACGCGCGACGGCGAATGGAAAAATAGCGCATATACGACCCCTTTTTGATTTCTTGGCGCCAGAGTCGCATCGGCAGCTCGTGCGATGCAAGACCGCCAAGGGGGAAATCAGCGCTTTTATGGCAAACATGTTGCGGAAAAAGCACAGAATCGAGACTGTCCCAACGCAACGATCGCACGGGCAGTGCAATGTCTCGCAGCGCAATTGATCGCCCTCTTGCAAGCCGGAGGATAAGAAAAAGGGGCGTCGACTTTGCCGACGCCCCTTATCCCTAGCGACGGGCAACAAGCTCAATCACTCGCCGATCTTCAATAGCGGTAATGATCCGGCTTGAACGGTCCTTCGACCGGTACGCCGATATAATCGGCCTGCTTTTGGGTCAGCTGGGTCATCTTGACGCCGAGTTTCTCCAGGTGGAGCGCAGCGACCTTTTCATCGAGATGCTTGGGCAGGACATAGACATCGTTATTGTACTGCTCGGCCTTGGTGAACAGCTCGATCTGCGCCAGCGTCTGGTTGGTGAAGCTCGCCGACATCACGAACGAGGGGTGCCCCGTCGCATTGCCCAGGTTCACCAGACGGCCCTTCGACAGGATGATGATCTGCTTGCCGTCCGGGAATTCGACCAGATCGACCTGCGGCTTCACCTCGGTCCACTTGTAGTTGGACAGCGCTGAAATCTGGATCTCGCTGTCGAAATGGCCGATGTTGCAGACGATCGCCATGTTCTTCATGGCCTTCATGTGATCGGCGGTGATGACGTCGGCATTACCGGTCGCGGTCACGAAGATGTCGGAGCGCTGCACGGCCTCTTCCATCGTCACCACCTCGAAACCTTCCATGGCCGCCTGCAGCGCGCAGATCGGGTCGATTTCGGTGACGAGCACGCGCGCGCCGCCGTTGCGGAGCGACTGCGCCGATCCCTTGCCGACATCGCCGAAGCCCGCGACGGTCGCGACCTTGCCGGCGAGCATCACGTCAGTGCCGCGGCGGATCGCGTCGACCAGTGATTCCTTGCAGCCATAGAGATTGTCGAACTTCGACTTGGTGACGCTGTCGTTGACGTTGATCGCGGGGAAAGGCAGCTCGCCCTTCTTGGCGATGGCATAGAGCCGGTGGACGCCGGTGGTCGTCTCTTCAGAGACGCCCTTGATGTTCTTGACGCTCTCGGTGAGGTAGCCGGGCTTGCGAGCGATGAATTCCTTCACCGCGCGCTGCATCTCAACCTCTTCCTCATTCTCCGGCTCGGGGAACGAATGGCCGGCTTCGAGCTTGGCGCCCCACAGCGCGAACATCGTCGCGTCGCCGCCGTCGTCGAGGATCATGTTGGCGGTCTCGTCACCCCAATCGAAGATCGAGCCGACATAGTCCCAGTAATCGGCCAGGCTCTCGCCCTTGATCGCGAAGACGGGAACGCCCGATGCGGCGATCGCGGCGGCGGCATGGTCCTGCGTCGAGAAGATGTTGCAGGTCGCCCAGCGGACCTTGGCACCAAGCGCGGTCAGCGTCTCGATCAGCACCGCGGTCTGGATCGTCATGTGGAGCGAACCGGTGATACGCGCGCCCTTCAGCGGCTGCGACGCGCCGAATTCCTCGCGCAGCGCCATCAGGCCCGGCATTTCGGTTTCGGCGATGTTGATCTCCTTGCGGCCGAAATCGGCAAGGCTGATGTCGGCAACGACATAGTCGGTGCGCTCGAGGGTGGTGGCCACGCAAATTCTCCTGGTCTGGATCGAGTTGGCGGGAACGAAACACCGCCAGCCCCCGCGCCCATAGCCGCGCGTCGTCGCCAAATCAAATATAAAGATGTCTTTATATGTTGCGTCTGAAGCGAAGGTCGATCACGCGCTGCCGGCTTGCGACGACAGAAAGCGAGGGTCGACGCCGGCCACTGCCATGCCCCGTGCCCATCGCTCCGAAGTCGGCACTTCGAACATCAGCGATGCATCCGCTTCGACTGTCAGCCAGCCGTGGCGAGTCATTTCTTCGTCGAGCTGGCCCCCGCCCCACCCGGCATAGCCAAGTGCGGGCAGCCATTGCCGAGGCCCCTTCCCGTCTGCGATCGCGCGTAGAACGTCGATGGTCCCCGACAATGCCCAGCGTCCGGCGACGTCGATCGTGTCCTGCCCCTCCCAATCGCGCGAATGCATGACGAAGCCGCGCCCCGGCTCGACCGGACCACCACGGTTGACGGCGCGGTCGGGAACATTGCCGGGATCGATATCGAGCTGGGCGAGCAAATCGTGAAATCCCATGCCGTCGATCTCGTTGCCGACACCGATCCCCAATGCCCCTTGCGCATCATGCGCGCACATCGCGATCACCGCGTGGTCGAATCGCGGGTCGCCGATCCCGGGCATCGCCAGCAGGAACTGGCCGGTCAGATAGCAAGCTTCGTTCATATCTGCTCATTATAGCGCCGGAGCATGCGCGCGGAACCGCCCTTGGTATCGATCATCGTTCCGGCATACGGCCTCGCGCATCTCGTGGGCGAGGCAATCGAATCGATCCTCGCGCAGACTTACGCGCATTGGGAAGCGATCGTGGTCGACGACGGCGCGCCCGACGATGTGGAAGGCGCGGTCGCACCATATCTTGCGGACGGCCGGATCAGACTGCTCAAAACCGATAATGACGGCCTGCCGACCGCGCGCAACCGGGCAATCGCCGTCGCCAGGGGCAACTTCATCGCCCTGTTGGACGGCGACGACCTTTACGAGCGCCGCTATCTCGAACTGATGATCCGGGCGATCGGTGCCGATCCTGGGCTGGGCTTCGTGACCTGCGATGCGACCTATTTCGGCGCGTCACGCGTCGGGGAGCGGTTTTCGGCGCATGTGTCGCAGATCGACCCGATCTCGCTGGAGCGCGTGCTGCGTCGGGACTTCAATGTCTTCATCACCAGCGTCATCAGGAGAGACGCGCTGACCGAAGTCGGGGGCTTTGATGCCAGGCTGACATCGGCCGAGGATTTCGATCTGTGGATCCGGATCATCGAGCGCGGGTGGCGCGCCGCTTATGTCAACGCGCCGCTGTCACGCTATCGGCGCAGGGCCGGATCGATGTCGAGCGACACGACCCGCCTGCTCGCGGCCGTGACCGAAATCTACGCCCGGGCCGCCGAACGGCTCGGCGATCGACCCGAAGCAGCCGTCGCGCGTGAGATGCAGGCCAAGGTCGCCCGCGAGCTCGCGGTGGCCGAGGGTGAAGCGATGGTGCTCGCAGCCAGCACGAAGACGAAGCGATGGACCATGGAGACCTCCCAGATCACGGAGCACGCACGCCCCATGAAGAGCTAGGAGGTGAGGGGCCGCCATCTGACGCGACGCACCAAAAAATCTGACCACGGTCCGTCGCGTCACCAGCGCGCGTGGTGCTGCTCCGTCACGCCGAACACGTCATCG
>PKED01000075.1 GCA_002863155.1 Sphingomonadaceae bacterium
GAGAAGGACAGTGCGCGCAACGAAGCGGGCGGCGAAAACGCACCGACTGATTTCGCGGCGGCACAATGACAGTCCCCTCTCCAGCTTCGGACGGAACCGGTTACGCGGAAACCGACTTCAGCGTTCAGGAACTGCCGCTTGCGATCCGGCCAAGTGCCGCGCGTTCCTCACCCTGCCCGCCGGTAGCGATCACCATCAGTTTGTCCGCCGGCAGGCGCATCGCCTCATCGAAATCGACGGTTGCCGGGAAGTCCTTCAGATAGCCGGTCGCGCGCGCCACCTTCATGATCCGGTCGAGCGACCGCCCGGCGACGCACAGCGTCCGCCCGGTATCGGTGGCCACATCGGCCAGTGTCTTCAGCCGCGCGGCGTTCGACGCGAAGGTGGTGACGACTACCCTCCCCTTGGCCGCACCCACAACATCGCGAAGGCCATCACGGACGCTGGCTTCGGAACCCGAGGGTTCGGGATTGAAGACGTTGGTCGAATCGCACACCAGCGCAAGCACGCCCTGGTCGCCGATCGCCTTGATCACTTCGGGGTCGGCGGGGCTCCCGAGCACCGGCGTTTCGTCGAGCTTCCAGTCGCCGGTGTGGAACACGCGGCCATAAGGCGTCTCGATCAGCAGCGCGCTGCCTTCGGGGATCGAATGCGCGACCGGCACGAACCGCAGCCCGAACGGCCCAAGCGCGAACGGCTCGCCGGGATCGATGACATTCAGCTCGATCCGCGACAGATTGCCTTCCTCCTCGAGCTTGCCGGCGATAAGGCCAGCGGTGAAGGGCGACGCGAACAGCGGCACGCCAAGGTCTTCGGCGAGATAGGGGAGCGCGCCGATATGGTCCTCATGTCCGTGCGTCAGCACGATGCCGAGCAGGTCGTCGCCGCGTTCCTCGATGAAGGCGAGATCGGGCAGGATCACGTCGACGCCGGGATAGGCCGGGTCGGCAAAGGTGATGCCGCAATCGACCATGATCCATTTGCCCTGGCAGCCATAGAGGTTGACGTTCATGCCAATCTCGCCCGAGCCGCCAAGGGCGACGAAAATCAGTTCATTTCCTGGTGTCACTTAAATCTTTGTCTTTCCGATTGTGAGCGCCGCGAAATAGCGGCGGCAATGCGCGAGAAGGCGCGCGCCTTGTCATTGGATGACGGGTCGATCGACCGCCTAGCTGCCCATATGGGCGCGTTCCCACATCATCGCCAGCCCCTGAATGGTCAGATCGGGTTCGATCACATCGAACACATCGGTATGTTTTTCGAAAAGAACGGCCAGGCCGCCGGTCGCGATAACCTTTGCCGGGCGGCCGATCTCAGCCTTCAACCGTGCGACCAGCCCTTCGACCATGCCGATATAGCCCCAATAGATGCCGATGTGCATCTGGCTGACGGTGTCGCGCCCGATGACGCTTGCGTCGGTGGGTGCTTCGATCGCGATGCGCGGCAGCTTGGCAGCGGCGGTAACAAGCGCATCGAGCGACAAATTGATCCCCGGCGCGATGATCCCGCCCTTGTAGGCGCCGTTGAAGTCGATCACCTCAAACTTGGTCGCGGTGCCGAAATCGACGACGATCAGATCACCTTCGTGGAGCGCGTGCGCGGCGACGATGTTGACCGCGCGGTCGGCCCCGAGCGAACTCGGCTCCTTCACATCGATCTCGAAGCCCCAGGCGACCGGCGGCTGGCCGGCGATGAGCGCGGTCGTGCCGAAATATTTCTGGCTCAGCACCTGCAGATTATGCGTCGCGCGCGGGACCACGGTGGCGATGATGACGTCGGTGACGCTGGCCCGCTCGATACCCTCCAGCTGCATCAGCTGATTGAGCCAGACAGCATATTCATCCGCCGTCCGCCGCGCATCGGTCGCGATCCGCCAGCGCGTGCGGATGCGACCCTCGTCGATCACCGCGAAGACGACATTGGTATTGCCGACATCGATTGCGAGCAGCATCGCGGCTCCCTCCGGTTGTGCGTCAGATCAGAAACACGTCGGCCGCGTGAATGGCACGGACGCTGCCGTCCGCCAAGCGCAGGATCAGCGCGCCGTCGCCGTCGAGCCGATCGAACAGCCCCTCGATCCGCTGGCCGTCGGGCAGATTGGCGGCGAGTGCGGTGCCGGCGGGATGCGCCCGCGCGCTCCAGCGCTCGCGCACCGGCGCCAGCCCCTCGCCCCGCCAACGCGCTAGCCAGCGTGCGAAGGTATCGGCCAACGTCTCGGCAAAGGCCGCCACCGCCGGTGCGTCGCCATGGGCCGCAAGGCTGGTCACAGGTCTATCGAGGTCTATTGGATGGTGGGCAAGATTGACGCCGATGCCCACGATCACCGCGTCCTCGACCCGTTCGAGCAGGATGCCCGCGAGCTTGGCGCCGTCGAGGAGCAGATCGTTCGGCCATTTGATCTGAAGCGCCGCGCCGCCCGCGTGGACGCTGGCGGCCTCCTCAAGCGCCACCGCCGCGACCAGCGCCAGCGTCGCGGGCGGCGGATCGCTTGCGCGCAGCCGCACGATCGTCGATCCGTAGAAATTGCCGGGTGGCGACTGCCACGCCCGCCCCTGCCGCCCGCGCCCGCCGGTCTGGCATTCGGCACGGAGCCAGAAGCCCTCGCCGATACCCGTCGCCGCGAGCGCAATTAGATCGGCGTTGGTCGATCCCGTTGCCGCGACGGTTCGGATCGTCGCGGTCAGAACAGCGCCTTGGCCGCCGCCGAGCTCCAAATCGCCAGCGCCGGGATGAGGAAATAGCCAAGCGGCGACAGCAACGCAGTCGACAGCGCGATCAGCCCGCCTTCGACCCGGTCCTCGACCGGCGCGAACGCGGTGGCGGGTTCGTCGAAATACATCGTCTTGACGATGCGGAGGTAATAATAGGCGCCGACCGCCGACAGCGCGATGCCGATCGCGGCATAGACGAACAGCCCTGCCTGCACTGCAGCCCAGAACACGACGAACTTGGCGTAGAAGCCGAACAGTGGCGGAATGCCGGCAAGCGAGAACATCATCACCGCCAGCGCAAAAGCGAGGCCCGGTCGGGTGCGCGACATGCCCGACAGGCTGGCGATGCTTTCGATCGCATTCCCATCGGCGTCCTTCATCTGCAGCACGATCAGGAAGCTGCCGAGCGTCATGACGATATAGATCGCCATATAGATCAGCACCGCCGACACGCCCTGTTCGGTCCCTGCGGCCAGCCCGACCAGCGCGAAACCGACATTGTTGATCGAGCTATAGGCAAGCAGCCGCTTGATGTTGGTCTGGCCGATCGCCCCCGCCGCGCCGAGCGCGATCGAGGCGAGCGAGGCGAAGATCACGATCTGCCGCCATTCGAAAGTCGCGGGGCCCATCGCCTCGACCGCGACCCGCACCGTGAGCAGGATCGCCGCGACCTTGGGCGCCGACCCGAAAAACGCCGTCACCGGGGTCGGCGCGCCTTCGTAAACATCGGGCGTCCACATGTGGAACGGCACCGCACTCATCTTGAAAGCGAGCCCCGCAAACACGAACACCAGCCCGAACAGCAGCCCCTTCGAATGCGCCCCGGCATAGGCGGTCGCGACCGCATCGAAGCCGGTCGTGCCGCTGAAGCCGTAAACCAGGCTGATGCCGTAGAGCAGGATGCCGCTGGCGAGCGCGCCGAGCACGAAATATTTCAGCCCCGCCTCGGCCGACCGCAGATCGCGGCGCATCATGCTCGCGAGCACATAGGCGGCAAGGCTCTGTAGCTCGAGGCCGACATAGAGCGTCAGCATGTCGCCCGCCGACACCATCATCCCCATGCCGACCGCCGAGAGCAGGATCAGCACCGGATATTCAGGCCGCATCGCATCCCCTGCCGTGCGCTCGAAAAAGCGCGGCGTCATCAGGATCGCGACCGCTGCCGCGCCGTAGATCAACACCTTGGCAAAGACCGCGAAGGCATCCGCCTTGTACAGGCCGTCAAAGGCGACGCCCCCGCCCGAGGACGGACCGAACAGCGCGATCCCCGCCCCGATCAGCACCGCGACCGCTGTCCAGCCGATCGCGCGCGACGACGCCTGCCCGCCCCAGGCAGCCGCCATCATCAGGACGAGCGCCCCGACCGACAGCACGATCTCGGGGAGAGTCATCAACAGGTTCTGATGCAGGTCCATCTCAGTGCGCCTCCGCATGCGCAGCCGCGTTCAGCGGCGCGTGCCCCGGCGTTGGCAGCGAATCCCCCGCAGGCTGCGCGCGCGCAACCCGCGCCACCAGCGTCTTCGCATCGCCGCGCATCGGCGCGAGGAAGCTTTCAGGGTAAACCCCCATCCACAGCACCGCGAGCCCGATCGGCAGCAGCAGCGCGACCTCGCGCGCCGACAGATCGGGCATCACCCGCACATCGTCATGCACGATCTCGCCAAACGCGATCCGGCGATAGAGGTAAAGCATATAGGCCGCGCCCAGGATGATCCCGGTGGTGCACAGGAAGGTCGCCACGGTCGAAACCTGGTAGGTGCCCGCTAAGCTCAGAAATTCGCCGACGAATCCGCTCGTCCCCGGCAGCCCGATCGATGCCATGGTGAACAGCAGGAAGAAGATCGCATAGCGCGGCATGTTGATCGCGAGCCCGCCATAACGGCTGATCTCGCGGGTGTGCAGCCGGTCATAGATGATGCCGACGCACAGGAAGAGCGCGCCCGAGACCAGCCCGTGGCTGAGCATCACGATCATCGCGCCTTCGATGCCCTGCTGGTTGAACGCGAACAGTCCAATCGTGACGATCGCCATGTGCGCGACGGATGAATAGGCGATCAGCTTCTTCATGTCGGACTGCACCAGCGCGACGAGCGAGGTATAGATCACCGCCACCGCCGACAGCGCAAGGATCAGCCAGGTCAGGCTCGACGACGCTTCGGGGAACATCGGCACCGAAAAGCGCAGGAAACCGTAACCGCCCAGCTTCAGCAGCACGCCCGCCAGGATCACCGATCCTGCGGTCGGCGCCTGCACGTGCGCGTCGGGCAGCCAGGTATGCACCGGCCACATCGGCATCTTGACCGCAAACGACGCGAAGAAGGCGAGCCACAGCCAGGTCTGCGCCTCGCGCGGGAAATTGTGGTTGAGCAGCGTCGGGATGTCGCTCGTCCCCGCCTGCTGCGCCATGTACAGCATCGCGATCAGCATCAGCAGCGAGCCGAGCAGCGTGTAGAGGAAGAATTTGTAGCTCGCATACACCCGGTTCGCGCCGCCCCAGATGCCGATGATCAGGAACATGGGGATCAGCCCGCCTTCGAAGAAGACGTAGAACAGGAACAGGTCCTGCGCGGCGAAGGTGCCGATCATCAGCACTTCTGTGAACAGGAACGCGGCCATATATTCGGGGACGCGGCTCGTCACCGATTCCCAGCTCGCACCGATGCAGATCGGCATAAGGAACACGCTGAGCATGATCAGCATCAGCGCGAAACCGTCGATGCCGAGCGACCAGCCGAACGGCCCGAAGATCGCCGCCGATCGTTCGACGAACTGCCACTGCGGCCCGCCAATGTCGAAATTCGCCCAGAGCGCAACGCCCAGCGCAAAGTCGACCAGCGTCGCGATCAGCGCGAGCCAGCGCGCCCCATTGGCGCTGAGGAACAGGCAGCCGATAGCCGCGACGGCAGGCACGGCGAGCATGATCGAGAGGATGGGAAGGCTGTCCATGGTACCGATCAGCTCGCAATCGCCCAGGTGACCAGCGCGGTAAGGCCAATCAGCATGACAAAGGCATAGGTGTAGATATAGCCGCTCTGGAGCGTCGCCGCCGCGCGGCTGCCCTGCGCGACGAATGCCGCCGCGCCGTTCGGCCCGAAGCGGTCGATCGTCTCTTCGTCGCCCCGATGCCAGAACAGGCGGCCAAAAGCGAAGGCGGGCCTGACGAAGAGCAGGTCGTACAGCTCGTCGAAATACCATTTGTGGAGCAGCCAGTCGTGCAGCGGCGCCAGGCTGCGCGCCATCGCGGCGGGCAGTTCGGGCCGCGCGACATAGGCATAGTAAGCGCCGCCCAGCCCCAGCAGCATGACGATCGCAGTCGACAGCTTGACCAGCACCGGCACTTCATGCGCGGCATGCGCCAGATGCTCGCTATAGACGACCGCGCCGCGCCAGAATGTTTCGCCCGACGCCGGCTCGATGAAGAATCCGTGGAACGCGAACCCCGCCGCGACCGCGCCGACCGACAGCAGGATCAACGGCAGCAGCATCGACCACGGGCTTTCGTGCGGGTGATAGCCGCCGTCGCCGGTCGCGGCGTGATGCGCCTCGTGCCCATGATGGCCATGATCGTCGTGCCCATGGTCATCATTGCTATGCGCGTGGAGCGCATGCTGGATATGCTCCGAACCCGCCCAGCGCGGCGTGCCCCAGAAGGTCAGGAACATCAGCCGCCACGAATAGAAACTCGTCAGCAGCGCAACGATGATGCCGGTCACCGACGCGCCGACATTGCCCACCGCCCAGGCGCTTTCGATGATCGCGTCCTTCGAATGGAAACCGGCGAAACCGATCGCGAGCTCGTTGCCGAACACCGCCGGGATACCGACGCCGGTGATCGCCAGCGTGCCCATCATCATCGCCCAGAAGGTGATCGGGATCGATTTCCGCAGGCCGCCATAGAAACGCATGTCCTGCTCGTGATGCATCGCATGGATCACCGATCCTGCGCCCAGGAACAGCAGCGCCTTGAAGAATGCATGGGTGAACAGGTGGAACATCGCCGCGCCGTAGGCACCGCAACCGGCCGCGAAGAACATGTAGCCGAGCTGCGAACAGGTCGAATAGGCGATCACCCGCTTGATGTCGGTCTGCACCAGGCCGACGGTGGCCGCGAAGAAGCACGTCGCGGCCCCGACCGTCATCACCACCGTCAGCGCGAACGGACTTGTCTCGAACATCGGCGACAGGCGGCACACCATGAATACGCCTGCCGTCACCATCGTCGCGGCGTGGATAAGCGCGGAAACGGGCGTCGGCCCCTCCATCGCGTCGGGCAGCCAGGTGTGCAGCCCCAACTGCGCCGACTTGCCCATCGCGCCGACGAACAGCAGCAGGCACAGCACCGTCATCGTATCGGCGCGAAACCACAGGAAGCCGATCGTCGACCCAGCCATCCCGGGCGCGAGCCGCAGGATTTCGTCGATCGAAACCGTGTTGAACACGAGATAGGTGCCGAAGATGCCAAGCATGAAGCCCAGGTCGCCGACGCGGTTGACGACGAAGGCCTTGATCGCGGCGGCATTGGCGCTCGGCTTCCTGAACCAGAAACCGATCAGCAAATAGCTGGCGAGGCCCACCCCTTCCCAGCCGAAGAACATCTGGAAGATGTTGTCGGCGGTGACGAGCATCAGCATCGCGAAAGTGAACAGCGACAGATAGGCGAAGAAGCGCGGCTGGTCCGGATCCTCGTCCATATAGCCCCAGCTGTACAGGTGGACGAGCGCCGACACCGAGGTGATGACGACGAGCATCACCGCGGTCAGCGCATCGACCCGCAGTGCCCAGGTGATATCGAGCGAGCCCGAGCGGATCCATTCGAACACCGGCGTGACGGTCTTGGCCGCATCGCCGCCCAGGAAAGCGATGAAGATCGGCCAGCTCAGCGCGCACGATGCGAACAGCGCGCCCGTCGTCACCAGCTTGGCCGGGACATTGCCGATCGCGCGATTGCCCAGCCCCGCGACGATCGCGGCGGCCAGCGGCAGGAAGACGATGAGGGTGATTAAGTTCATTTGCTTAAGAGCCCGTCATTGCGAGCGCAGCGAAGCAATCCAGCCTCGACGCAACCCTGGATCGCCACGCGGCCTGCAGCCGCTCGCGATAACGAAGTGCGATTGGCAAGGCCATCACCCCTTCATCCGATTGACGTCGTCGACCGCGATTGTCCCTCGACCGCGGAAATAGATGACGAGGATCGCCAGCCCGATCGCCGCTTCGCCCGCCGCCACCGTCAGCACGAACATCGCGAAAATCTGGCCGACCAGATCGCCGAGATAGGCGCTGAACGCGACGAAATTGATGTTCACCGCGAGCAGGATCAGCTCGATCGCCATCAGGATGACGATGATGTTCTTGCGGTTGAGGAAAATGCCGAGCACTCCCATCGTGAACAGGATCGCCGCGACGACCAGATAGTGGAACAGCCCGATCACAGCTCGACTCCCTGCCCGACCGGCACCTGAACGTTTCGCGTCGCTTCTTCGGGACGACGGGCATTCTGGCGGGCGATATTCTGCGGCTTCACGCCGCCGCGCTTGCGGTGCGTCAGCACGATCGCGCCGATCATCGCGACCAGCAGCACCAGCCCGGCCGCTTCGAAAATGTAGAGATAGCGCGAATAGAGCAGCTCGCCGATCGCCTCGATATTGGGCTTGGGCGTGATCGGCGCGACCCGGCGCCCCAGCGCGATCGGACCGACCGACCATGCCTGCACCGTCACCACCAGTTCGGCGGCAAGCGCCACCGCGAGCGTCAGCCCCGGCCATATATAGCGCGACACGCCCGCCCGCATCGCCGCGAAGTCGATGTCGAGCATCATCACCACGAACAGGAACAGCACCGACACCGCGCCGACATAAACAATCACCAGCAGCATCGCGATGAACTCGGCGCCGACCAGCACCATCAGCCCGGCGGCGTTGAAAAAGGCGAAGATCAGCCACAGCACCGAATGCACCGGATTGCGCGACGCGATCGTCATTGCGCCCGACGTCAGCACCAGTGCGGCGAACAGGTAGAAGGCGAAAACCTGGATCATGCGCGCGTTTCCGTTCCACGACCCACCGTCATTCCCGCGAAGGCGGGAATCCATAATCGAGCGCGGTGCGTCTGGATTCCCGCATGCGCGGGAACGACGAGTTGAGTGCGATTCATCGAGGCCCCTGAAGTCACAGCGCGCTTACCGATATGGCGCATCGGCGGCAAGGTTCGCGGCAATCGCGCGCTCCCAGCGATCACCGTTATCGAGCAGCTTTGCCTTGTCGTAGATCAGCTCCTCGCGCGTCTCGGTCGAAAATTCGAAGTTCGGCCCCTCGACGATCGCATCGACCGGGCATGCCTCGGCGCAGAAGCCGCAATAGATGCACTTGGTCATGTCGATGTCATAGCGGGTGGTGCGGCGCGATCCGTCGGCACGCGGCTCGGCCTCGATCGTGATCGCCTGCGCGGGGCAGATCGCCTCGCACAGCTTGCACGCGATGCACCGCTCCTCGCCGTTCGGGTAACGGCGCAGCGCGTGCTCGCCCCGGAAGCGCGGCGAGATCGGGTTTTTCTCATACGGATAGTTGATCGTCGCCTTCGCCTTGAAGAAATAGGACAAGGTCTTGGCGTGTGCCTTCACGAATTCGTAGAGCGTGTAAGATTTGAGGAGCTGCGCCACGCTCATGGTGTCACCTTTCGAGCCGTTCGCGAAAATTGAGTCTTGCAGAAGCCGACATATAGCTTGGCCGGACTCATGGGTGCCGTCAGCTCCAGCGTGATCGTACTGATATTTGAGGACCGGATGCCCAGGCTCCCCAAAATCGTTAAATTTGACGCGCTGTCATATCCGCTCAATTCGAGTTCGAAAGGCTTGAGCGGAACGATCAGGTTGAGGGGAGCACCATGGCCATCGGGTCGGCCAATCCTGAGGTCGGCAACATTGGTACCGTCCGCCGTCGAGCGAGCATTGGTCAACTCTCCCTCGATGGTCGATTGGTGATCCGACTGATCGATGATGCGACACGAGAAGGTCCCGCTCTGCACCAAAGCGGGCGGGTGGGGAGCATAGACTTTCGGCTCCTGTGCCAGCGCCGCCGTGGCGATCAGCGTAAGGGCGCCGATCATGCCGGAACCCCTACCCGCACGAGCATCAGATAGCCCGACACCAGGAAAACGAAGACAAGGCTCAGCGGCAGGAACACTTTCCAGCCCAGCCGCATCAGCTGATCATAGCGATAGCGCGGGACGGTCGCCTTCACCCAGCTGAACAGAAAGAAGAAGGCGCACATCTTGATGAACAGCCAGATGATCCCCGGCACCCAATAGAGCGGCGCCCAGTCGACCGGCGGCAGGTATCCGCCCCAGAACAGCGTCGCGTTGAGCACGCACATCAGGATGACGTTGGCATATTCGCCGAGCCAGTAGAGCGCAAAGCTCATCGAGCTGTATTCGGTCTGATAGCCCGCGACGAGCTCGCTCTCGGCCTCGGTCAGGTCGAACGGCGCGCGCTGCGTTTCAGCCAGCGACGAGATGAAGAACACCACTGCCATCGGAAACAGGAGCGGGTTGAAGCCGAAGCCGTTCAGGACGCCGAGCACGGTCCCTTTCTGCGCATCGACGATGTCCGCCAGATTGAACGTCCCCGCCCACAGCACGATCGAGATCAGCACGAAGCCGATCGCGACTTCGTAACTCACCATCTGCGCCGCCGCGCGGATTGCTGAGAAGAACGGGTATTTCGAGTTGGACGACCAGCCGGCAAGGATGATTCCGTAGACGCCGAGTGATGACGCCGCGAGCACGTACAGCAGCCCGACATTGATGTTCGCCAGGATCAGGTCCGCCTGGAACGGCACCACCGCCCATACGATCAGCGCGACCGTGAAAGTCACGATCGGCGCGAGCACGAACAGCCCCTTGTTCGCGCCCGACGGGATGATCGTTTCCTGCAGGAATACCTTGATGCCGTCGGCAAAGCTCTGGAGGATGCCGAACGGCCCGACCACGTTCGGCCCCCGCCGCAGCGCCATCGCCGCCCAGATCTTGCGATCGGCATAGATGATGAAAGCCACCGCCAGCATCACCGGGAAGGCGATCAACAGGATATCGATCAGCGTCGCGATGAACCACGCCGCCCCGAACGGCAGGCCGAGATAGGTGAACCAGCTGGTCACTCCGCCGCCTCCGCAAAATCCTGCCCATGGATCAGCTCGGCCGAGCAGCGCTGCATCGTCGGGCTCGCGCGGCAGATGGCGTTGGTCAGGTAGAAATCCTTGATCGGATAGGCGATTTCGCCCTCGCCCTTGCCGTCGAGCGCAGGCGGTGACCAGTCAAAGCGCTTAAGGCCAAGCTCGCCCAGCATCGGCGTGTCCTTGGCCATTTCGGCGCGCAGCTGATCGAGCGTGTCGAACGGCAGCGGCTTGCCCAGCACCGCCGACAGCGCGCGCAGGATCGTCCAGTCTTCGCGCGCGTCGCCCGGCGGGAAGACGGCGCGCTCGCCGCGCTGCACGCGCCCTTCCAGATTGACCCAGGTCCCCGATTTCTCGGCATAGGTCGCACCGGGCAGCACGACGTCCGCAGCCGCGGCGCCCTTGTCGCCGTGATGGCCGATATAGACCTTGAAGCTGCCAGCGAACTTGCTGAAATCAACCTCGTCGGCGCCCAGGAAGAAAGCCAGCTTCGGGCTCGCCGCCGCCACGTCCGCAATCCCGCCTGCTTGCGCATAGCCGAGCATCAGCCCGCCCATCCGCGCCGCCGAGAAGTGCAGCACGTTGAAACCGTTCCAGCCGTCACGCACCAGCTTGTAGGTCTTGGCGAGTTTCAACGCGGCGGCATGGCCGTTCTTCAGTGCTGCCCCACCGACGATCACCATCGGGCGCTCCGCCGCCTTCATCGCGTCCATCGCCGCCTTGGGGAGCTTGCCCAGCAAGCCGAGATCATTGCCGAGCCATTCGACCTTGTAGGTCAGGTCGACTTCCGGCCCGATCGCGAAGACCTTTGCCCCGCGCTTGATCGCCTTGCGTACCCGCGTGTTCACCAGCGGCGCTTCCCAGCGCAGATTGGTGCCGACCAGCAGGATGACGTCCGCCTGTTCGGTGCCCGCGATCGTTGTGTTGAAATTGACCGCGGCCAGCGACGACACGTCATAATCCATGCCGGTCTGCCGCCCTTCGAGCAGCGTCGAGCCATGCTGCGCGAGCAGTGCCTTGGCGGCGTACATCGTCTCGCAATCGACCAGATCGCCCGCGATCGCCGCCATCGACGCGCCGGCATTCACCGCCGCAATCGCTGCAAACGCCGCTTCCCACGTCGCCTCGACCAGCTTGCCGCCCTGCCGCACGAACGGCCGGTCGAGCCGCTTGCGCACCAGCCCATCGACGGCGTGGCGCGTCTTGTCGCTCGCCCATTCCTCGTTCACGTCTTCGTTGATGCGCGGCAGGCAGCGCAGCACCTGACGCCCGCGGCTGTCGAGCCGGATATTGGTGCCGACCGCGTCCATCACGTCGATCGTCAGCGTCTTCTTGAGCTCCCAGGGCCGCGCTTCGAACGCATAGGGCTTCGACGTCAGCGCGCCGACCGGGCAGAGATCGACGACATTGCCCGACAGCTCGCTGGTGACGGCATGTTCCAGATAGCTGGTGATCTGCATGCTCTCACCGCGCCCGATCGCACCGATTTCCTCGACGCCCGCCACTTCCTCGGCAAAGCGGACGCAGCGCGTGCACTGGATACAGCGCGTCATCACCGTCTTGACGATCGGCCCCATATATTTCTCGGTCACCGCGCGCTTGTTCTCGGCAAAGCGGCTCGATCCCCGGCCATAGGCGACCGACTGGTCCTGCAGATCGCACTCGCCGCCCTGGTCGCAGATCGGGCAATCGAGCGGATGGTTGATGAGCAGAAACTCCATCACCCCCTCGCGCGCGTTCTTGACCATCGGGGTGTTGGTGAACACCTCCTGATTGTCGGCGGCCGGCAGCGCGCACGACGCCTGCGGCTTGGGCGGCCCGGGCTTCACCTCGACCAGGCACATGCGGCAATTGCCCGCGATCGACAGGCGCTCATGATAGCAGAAACGCGGGATTTCCTTCCCCGCCGCCTCGCACGCCTGCAGCACAGTGGCGCCAGCGGGGACTTCGATCTCAATCCCGTCGACTTTGAGTTTAGGCATTGAACGTCCTAGCGGGCCTCACACCCTTTGCGAGCGACGCCGGGATGCCGGGATGTGCCGGATTCGGCATCAATTGCAGCGTCGCTGGATGAATCAGCAAATCCATCGCCTCCATCGGAATCGCGCCAAGCAGTACCTCGTCGCCCATTACATTGGCAGCAACAGTCGTCTGCCGCCCGAAAACCTCGACCTTAACGCCGCCGACATAAGGCACCTTTCTGGCCTCACCCGACGCGAGAATGACTTCGCGATCCTGAAGCCTGGTCAGTTTCAGGCGATCGGCTAGCGATTGCGGAATGCAAAGCTCGAGCGCGCCGGAATCGACTAGCGCCAGCGCATCGACCTCTTCAATCTGCGGCATCGCAATATTCGACAGCCGAAGTTGTTGACGAATTATTCCCATTACTCCGCCGCCTCCGCCATCGGAGCGAGCCCCTTGCGCTCGGCGATCCGCCGTTCGACCTCGGGCCGGAAGTGGCGCAGCAGGCCCTGGATCGGCCACGCGGCCGCATCGCCGAGTGCACAGATGGTGTGGCCCTCGACCTGCTTCGTCACCTGATAGAGCGTGTCGATCTCGCTCACCTCGGCATCGCCGGTGCGCAGCCGTTCCATCACCCGCCACATCCAGCCGGTGCCTTCGCGGCACGGCGTGCACTGGCCGCAGCTTTCGTGCTTGTAGAAGTAGGACAGCCGCGAAATCGCGCGGACGATGTCGGTGGATTTGTCCATCACGATCACCGCCGCCGTGCCGAGGCCCGAGCCGAGCTTTTTCAGCCCGTCGAAATCCATCGGGCAGTCCATGATCTGCTCGGCGGGCACCAAAGGCACCGACGATCCGCCGGGGATCACCGCGAGCAGATTGTCCCACCCGCCGCGAATGCCGCCGCAATGCCGCTCGATCAGCTCGCGGAAGGGAATGCTCATCGCTTCCTCGACCACGCAGGGGCGGTTCACATGGCCGCTGATCTGGAACAGCTTGGTGCCCTTGTTGTTCTCGGCGCCAAAGCTCGCGAACCATTCGGGCCCGCGCCGCAGGATCGTCGGCGCGACCGCGATCGATTCGACGTTGTTGACCGTCGTCGGGCAGCCGTAAAGCCCTGCCCCCGCCGGAAAAGGCGGCTTCAGGCGCGGCTGGCCCTTCTTGCCCTCCAGGCTTTCGAGCATCGCGGTTTCTTCGCCGCAGATGTATGCCCCCGCGCCACGGTGGACGAACACGTCGAAGTCATAGCCCGACCCGCAGGCATTCTTGCCCACCAGCCCGGCCGCATAGGCCTCCGCCACCGCGGCGAACAGCGTCTCGGCCTCGCGGATATATTCGCCACGGATGTAGATATAGGCCGCCCGCGCGCGCATCGCGAAGCCGGCGACCAGCGCGCCTTCGATCAGCTTGTGCGGATCGTGGCGGATGATCTCGCGGTCCTTGCAGCTGCCGGGCTCGGATTCGTCGGCATTGATGACCAGGAAGTTCGGCCGGTCGGGCCTCGGCTCCTTGGGCATGAAGCTCCATTTGGTCCCGGTCGGGAATCCCGCCCCGCCGCGCCCGCGCAGGCCCGATGCCTTGATCCGGTCGATGATCGCGTCATTGCCGATTTCCAGCAGCGCCTTGGTATTGTCCCAGTCGCCGCGCTTGCGCGCCGCCTCCAGATTCCATGGCTGGAATCCATAGACGTTGGTGAAGATACGGTCCTTGTCGGCGAGCATCAGCGCCCCTTCCCGATCAGCTTTTCGAGCAGGAAATAAGCCCCGACCGCCAGGGCGAGCACGACCGCGAGCACGATCAGGTTGAAGGCGAGCTTGACCAGCGCGACCAGCACGAAAACCGCGATGATCGCAATGCCGATGGCGATCAGGATGTTCATGCCCATTCCCCCCGATAATCGTGATTTTCATCGACCATCGCGACGAGCGATGTCGGACCGCCTTCGGGGCAGCTTGCCCGCCTGCCGATCTGCGACCCCGCCGGCGGCATCTCGCCGCGCGCGAGCGCGTCGAGCACTGCGGTCGTGCGATCATAGTCGAGATCTTCGAAATTGTCGTCGTTGATCTGGACCATCGGCGCATTCGCGCAGGTGCCGAGGCATTCGACCTCGGTCAGCGTGAACAGACCGTCGGGTGTCGTCTTGCCCTTGACGAGGCCACGGTTCTTGCACGCCTTCATCACCTCGTCCGATCCCGCCAGCAGGCACGGGGTCGTCCCGCATACTTGCACATGATAGCGGCCGACCGGCGCGAGGTTGAACATCGTGTAGAAGGTCGCGACTTCGTAGATGCGCATATAGGCGACGCCAAGTTCGCGCGCGACGAACTCGATCACCGGCACCGGCAGCCAGCCCTGTGTGTTGGTCTCCGCCCCCACCTGCCGCTGCGCGAGATCGAGGAACGGGATCGACGCCGACTGCTCGCGGCCCTTGGGGTAGCGCCCAAGCATGGCCTTCGCCCGTTCGGCATTTTCGGGCGTCCAAGCGAAATTGCCCCAGCGCGCGCGGGTTTCGGCTTCGTCGGGGATATGGGGAGTATCAGCCATCAGATCGTTTCCAGCGCCGCGCGTGTCATCGCGGACGGGTTCACGCCGGTGTTCGGCTCGCCCTCGCGGTCGAGCAGCAGCAGGTGGCATTCGGCTTCGGCGAAGGGGCGATGCTCGGTGCCCTTGGGCACGACGATCATCTCGCCCGCCTTCAGCCGCCGCACGCCGTCGCGAAATTCGATGCCGAGCTCACCCGCCACGACGAAGAACAGCTCGTCGGTATCGGCATGCGCATGCCAGGTGAAATCGCCCTGCACCTTGGCGACGCGGATTTCATTGCCGTTATAGCTGCCGATGATGCGCGGATTCCAGTGATCCGCGAACTGCGCGAGCTTGTCGGCGACGTTGAGGGTGGCGGGGGTGTCAGTCATTACTCTGCTTTACCGATTGCCTCGACAGCGGAACCGGCACCGGCTTCAAAGGTGCCGCGCCGCAACGCGAAACAGACCAGACATCTTGGCGCCAAAGCACTGAGGCGAACCCCTTGCCATTCGGTGCCGTCACAAGACGATAGCTGACGTCGTAACACTCCCTTTGGGGTTCATCCGACGGATGATCGGTTGCCGGGATGCCGCATGCCCAAGTCGAAGATGCTTCGGAGTCCGGAGGATAGACACCATCTCGCGCAGCCGGCATTTCTCTCAGACTACCGAGGTGACATGCCTTCAGTTCCGCAATCAACGCTACGGCTGTCGTTTTCTCAAGGCCGAGCGACGTCGAGCGACTTGCACGCTGACTGCGCAGAATCGTTTCCGAGATACCCGCAAGGGCCTTCGCATCGCCAGCAATCACCGCGTCGGCCACTCGCTTTGCGACGAGATTCTCCTCACCACCACCCGCAATCAGGCCAAGGATTATCGCGGCTGCCTTCACCGGTCACACTCCCCGAACACGATGTCGAGCGCGCCCAGAATAGCCGTCGTATCCACGAACTGCGCGAGCTTATCGGCGATGTGGAGGGTGGCGGGGGTGTTAGACATCACGCTTCTTTCGCCGCGCAGCAGCACTTGCACTTTCAGTGTCCCAATACTCTCGCGCCAGCGTGAACTTGCCCTTTCGATCATATAGCCGATCTGCGTTGGCAGAGAGAGCGCGCAAATAGAACCACCAACGCCACGAGACAAAAGCATACCAAGCAACGAACCAAGTTACCGCAATGCTTTGAACAATTCCGTTATCAGTCCATAATGATAGCAATAACGGAAGCATTCCGGGAAATAACAGTACGCGCCATTGTGGACCTACCCAAGTGCGGTCTACCCAGTTCCGGACAGCGACGTAAATCACCGGTCACACTCCCCGAACACGATATCGAGCGCGCCGAGGATCGCCGTCGTGTCCGCCAGCATGTGCCCGCGGCTCATGAAATCCATCGCCTGCAGATGCGAGAACGCGGTCGGGCGGATCTTGCAGCGATACGGCTTGTTCGTCCCGTCGCTCACCAGATAGACGCCGAATTCGCCCTTGGGGCTTTCGGTCGCGACATAGACTTCGCCCGCGGGCACATGAAAGCCCTCGGTATAGAGCTTGAAGTGGTGGATCAGCGCTTCCATCGACTGCTTCATCTCGCCGCGCTTTGGCGGCACCACCTTGCGGTCGAGGCTGGCGATCGGCCCCTCGGGCATTTCGGCGAGGCACTGCTTGATGATGCGCACCGACTGGCGCACTTCCTCGACGCGGACCATGAACCGGTCATAGCAATCGCCGCGCGTGCCGACCGGCACGTCGAAATTCATGCGGGCATAGGCGTCATAGGGCTGCGACTTGCGCAGATCCCAGGGGATGCCCGCCGCGCGGATCATCGGCCCCGAAAAGCCCCATTTGATCGCGTCCTCGCGGGCGACCACCGCGATGTCGACGTTGCGCTGCTTGAAGATGCGGTTGTCGGCGACGAGGCTGATCGCATCCTCGAACAGCCGCGGCACGCGCGTGTCGACCCAGTCGCCGATGTCGCTCAGCAGCTTCAGCGGGACGTCCTGATGCACGCCGCCGGGACGGAAATAGGCGGCATGCATCCGCGCGCCCGACGCCCGTTCCGAAAAGTTCATCACGTCTTCGCGGAGTTCATACATCCACAGGCCCGGCGTCAGCGCGCCGACGTCGATGACATGGCTCGCCAGATTGAGCATGTGGTTGGAAATGCGCGTGAGTTCCGCAAACAGCACGCGCAGATATTGCGCGCGGATCGGCACTTCGAGGTCGAGCAGCTTCTCGACCGCGAGCACGTAACTATGCTCCATGCACATCGGCGAGACGTAATCGAGCCGGTCGAAATAGGGCAAAGCCTGGAGATAGGTCTTGTACTCGATCAGCTTTTCGGTGCCGCGGTGGAGCAGCCCGACATGCGGGTCGAGCCGCTCGACGATTTCGCCGTCCAATTCCATCACCAGCCGCAGCACGCCGTGCGCGGCAGGATGCTGCGGACCGAAGTTGATCGTGTAATTCTCGATCGCGATTTCGCCCGTTTCGGGATCGATTTCTGGAGCAATCGTGGCGCTGTGGTCGGTCATTGGTTCTGCCCCTTGCCGGGGATGACATCGGGCGATTTGGGTTCGGGGCCGGCATGGGGATGCGGCTTGCCCGCGCCGGTCTGCGTGGTGTTTTCGCTGGTCTTGACCTCGGTCGGCACGACCTTGGCCGATTGCGCGGCGTCGGCCTTCACGATCTCGTCGGCCTTCAGCGGGGTCGGCGCGCCCTTCGCCTCCGGCAAGGCGACCTTCTCGTCACCGGGCAGCACATATTCCGCGCCTTCCCACGGTGAGGCGAAATCAAAGCTGCGGAAATCCTGCGCGAGCTTCACCGGCTCGTACACGACGCGCTTCGATTCCTCGGAGTAGCGCAGCTCGACATAGCCGGTGAGCGGGAAGTCCTTGCGCTGCGGATGGCCGCGAAAGCCGTAATCGGTCAGGATGCGGCGCAGGTCGTTGTTGCCGCTGAACAGCACGCCGTACATGTCGTACACTTCGCGCTCAAGCCAGCCCGCGACCGGCCAGATGCCCGTCACCGACGGCACCGGCTTCACCTCGTCGGTCGTCACGCGGACACGCAGGCGGTGGTTCCGGGTCAGGCTGAGCAGATGGTAGCAGACGTCGAACCGCTCGGGCCGCTCGGGATAATCGACGCCCGCAATCTCCATCAGCTGCTGATATTCGAGGCCCTTGGTGTCGCGCAGCCGTGTCATCGCCTCGACCAGTCGCGCCCGGTCGATCGTCAGCGTCACCTCGCCGACATGGTCGAGCGCATCGACGATCATGTCGCCGAGCGCGGCGCGCGCGGCATCGATCACGCCGTCGTTGGCTGCATAGGCTGGCGCGGGCGCTCTCACCGATCGAGGCTCCCCACGCGGCGAATCTTCCGCTGGAGCTGCATGATGCCGTACAGCAGCGCCTCGGCGGTCGGCGGGCAGCCGGGGACGTAGATGTCGACCGGCACGATCCTGTCGCAGCCGCGCACGACGCTGTAGCTGTAGTGGTAATAGCCGCCGCCGTTCGCGCAGCTGCCCATCGAGATCACGTACTTCGGGTCCGACATCTGGTCATAGACCCGGCGCAGCGCGGGCGCCATCTTGTTGCAGAGCGTGCCCGCGACGATCATCACGTCCGACTGGCGCGGGGACGCGCGCGGCGCGGCGCCGAAGCGTTCAAGGTCGTAGCGCGGCATGTTTACATGGATCATCTCTACCGCGCAGCAGGCGAGGCCGAACGTCATCCACCACAGCGAGCCCGTGCGCGCCCACTGGAACAGTTCCTCGGTCGACGTGACGAGGAAGCCCTTGTCGGTCAGTTCGCTGTTGATGTCGTTCAGGAAACCGACGTCCGGCAATGTGCCCGGCGCAGGTGCCCGCTCAAGCTCTACTCCCAATCGAGTGCTCCCTTCTTCCAGGCATAGGCAAGGCCGAGCGCGAGTTCGAAGATGAAGATCATCATCGAAAACCACGCCGTCCAGCCGAGTTTGAACACCGACACGGCCCAGGGATAGAGGAACGCGGCTTCGAGATCGAAGACGATGAACAGAATCGCGAC
>PKED01000222.1 GCA_002863155.1 Sphingomonadaceae bacterium
AAGGCGCGCGGTGCGAGAGCGGCAACACAGCGGTCATGCTTCGCCAGGGTCGCTTCGGGCTCGATGCGGCGTCTAAGGCCCCGCAACTCTGGCAGGTGCCGCTTGTCGTAAAGACATTGGGCGGCGCGCCGGCGACATCGCTGGTCAAGTCTTCCCAGCCCTTCCGGGTCACGGTGCCGGGCTGTGGCGCGCTCGTCGTCAATCCTGGCAAGGGGAGCTATGTCCGCGTCAGGTATGACGATGCCACCCATGCCGCGCTCGTCGACAATTACGCGAAGCTCGCGCTTGCCGATCGGCTCGGCACGCTCGGTGACGATTTCGCTTTGGCGAGCTCGGGCGACCAGAGCCTGGCGCGCTATTTCGACGTGGTCGGTGCGGTCACGCCCGATGCCAACCCGCTGGAATGGGCGAGCATCGCCGGCGGGCTCGGCACGCTTTCCGCGCTCTATGCGCAGACCGATCTCGAAGCGCCGATGCGCGCCCGCACCGTCAAGCTGCTCGCGCCGGTTATGGTACGCGTCGGCTTCACCGCGCAGGCGGATGAACCGGCGGTTGTGACGGCGCTGCGCGAGGTGCTCGTCACCCGGCTGGGGCTTGATGGCGATCCCGACGTCGCGGCACAGGCGCGGCGCTATGTCGCGGCCCTGGCGACCGATCCGCTGGCGATCCCGCCCGCGATCCGCCAGCCGATTCTGACCACCTATGCCGTGAATGCGACGCCGCAGGAGTGGGACGCACTGCTTGCCATTACCAAGGCGACCAACAATCCGGTGGTGAAGAACGGCTATGTGCGCCTGCTCGGCGTGGCGCGCGACGATGCGCTCGCCCGGCGTGCGCTCGAACTGATCAAGGGGGACGCGTTCACGGCGCCGCAAAAGGCCGAACTGCTCGGCGCGATTGCCGGGCGCCATCCCGACATGGCGTTCGATTTCGCTGTCGCCAATCTGGACCTCATCAACGGTCTGCTCGAGACGAGTACGCGAGCGGGCTATATCGTCGCGCTCGGCGCGGGATCGAACGATCCGGCGATGCCGGGCAAGATCGAGGCGTTCGCCGCCAAGAACTTGCCGGAAGGGTCGCGCGGCGGCGCAAAGCGTGCGCTGACGACGATCGCGGTGCGCAAGGCCTCGGCGGATCGGTTGCGGGCGGCCACGGCGACCTGGCTGCAGCGAAGCTAGTCGATTCGACGCAGGCCGCTCGCGCAGGCGCGACTCTTCTCGACATAATGCTGCGCCGACATGCGCAGCATCGTGAGCGCCTGATTATCCAGCGTACGGACGACCCGGGCGGGGCTGCCGACGATCAGGCTGTTCGGTGGCATCACCTTGCCTTCGGTCACCAGCGCGCCCGCGCCGACGATCGAACCATGGCCGATGACTGCCCGGTTGAGGACAATCGCGCCCATGCCAATCAGCACCAGGTCCGCGATCGTGCAGCCGTGCAGGATGGCGTGGTGACCGATCGTGCAGTCCTCACCGATCGTCAACGGCGCGCCGGGGTCGGAGTGGAGCATCGCGCCCTCCTGCACATTGCTGCGCGCGCCGATGATGATTGGCGTATTGTCGCCGCGCGCAACTGCCCCGAACCACATGCTCGCGTCGGGACCGAGCCGGACATCGCCGATCGCGTCGGCACTTGGCGCCACCCATGCGCCTTCGGGGGCCAGCGAGGGCCGCAGTCCGTCGATCTCGTAAAGCGGCATCGCAATCCTCCAAGGCAAAAACTCGTGATGTCTTGTGTTGAACCGGCTGACGAGCCTAGCGTCAATCATGAGGATCGGTGCGCTCAAGCTGAAGGCACAGCTGTTCTGTGGTGACGAGCCGGCAATCGGCCCGGGCAAGGCCGATCTGCTCGAAGCGATCGATCGGATGGGGTCGATCTCGGCGGCGGGTCGCGCATTGGGGATGAGCTATCGCCGGACCTGGCTGCTCGTCGACAGCATGAACCGCTGTTTTGTCGACCGGCTGGTTGAAACGCAGGCTGGCGGCGGCGAGGGGCGCGGCGCACGCCTCACCGACGCCGGCCGTGACGTGCTCGCCCGATACCGCGCGCTCGAGGCGCGGCTGGCCGCGGCGGTCGAAACCGATCTGGCGGAGATGGCGAAACTGCTTCGCCAGGTGCCGCTCGACGAACGATAGCGGCGCTTGATGGGTCGGGCTCCGACCATCAAGCCACCAAAAGACCCCGACGAGCGCCGACCGATCCGACAAACCGGGACGGCGGACCATCACGGTCGCGCCGCCCCGCCGATCATATTCAGATGAAGTCGGTTACCGTGAGCGACGCGGGAGGGGTGTCGAGCCGGAACACATAATCGCTGTTTGCCTGATAGCCTGCGACGCCGTCGCCATCGACGATCAGGAAGGTGCTGCCGGCATATGTGCCCGCGTTCACCGTGAACAGCACCGCCTGTCCGGCGGCAAGCTGGCCCGCGCCGATCGCCGCCGTCAGATCGGCGTTGAAAGAGCCTGCCGACAAAGTCCCGCCGTTGACGGTCGCCCCGATGCTCGTGATCGTCGTGGTGACATCGAATCGGTCGGTCCCGGATGTGAAGCCGATGATCGTATCGAAATTCGGGCCGGTTGATTCGCTGATGCCGTTGTAGAGGAAGGTGTCGGCACCCGCGCCGCCGTTAAGGATGTCGGCGCCAAAGCCGCCGAACAGGCGATCGTTGCCGCTTCCCGTCGACACCGTGTCGATCGCCTGACCGCCGGTAACGACATAGTTTCCGTTGGTTTCCGCCGAGGCGTCGATCGTGACGTTGGTGAGCACCGGCAACGCGAAGACCGTGAATGTCTGGCCCGCGCCGACCAGGTCGTCGGTGAAGGTCAGGTTGTAATTGGCAAGATCGCCGACGATGCCGCGCAACAGCACCAGCACTTCGGTATTCTGCAAGTTCGCGCCGGTGATCGTTGCTGTGTAATTGCCGTCGAGCGCGACTTGGTCGTTGGTGCCCGCGCCGGCATTTACGAAATCGGTCGCCGGGTTGAAGGCATTTGGTCCGAAATAAATCCCGTCATTGCCCGCGCCGGTTGTGATATTGTCGACACCTTGGCCGGCATAGATACGGAAGGTGCCGTCGGTTTCGGCGGATCCGTTGAACGTGAAGCTTTCGCCAGCTCCCAATGTCGCGGCGTAGATGATGAGTTGCTGCCCCGCGCCGACATTCGCGTCGACCGTGGTGAGGTTGTAGCTGAACGGGCCGCCGCCGCCGCCATAGGTGGTGACGGCGCCGCCGAGCAGGGCAATCAGTTCGAGATTTGTAAACTGGTTGGCGGCGAAGGTCTGGTTGTAATTGCCCTGGATCGCCAGCTGGTCGTTGGTCCCGGCGCCACCGTCGACAATGTCGCCGGGGGCGAATGCCGCGCCGAAATAGAACGCATCGTTGCTGCCGCCGCCCGAAACGGTATCGTTGCCACCCTGCGACAGGTTGAAGAAGTCGACGCCCGCCGTGCCGGTCAACACATTGTCCGACGCATTGCCGCGCAGCTGATCGCCGGGGCTGTCGACACCGTTGACGGTGACGTTGACCGTCGCCGTTCCACCGCCGACCAGTGTGTAGGTGAAGCTGTCGACGACGCTGCCGTTGACGGCGCCGGTGGCAGCGGCGGTCGCCGGCGAGACGAGGTAGTTGAATACGCCGTTCGGGTTATAGGTCAGCGTGTTGTCGGCATTGCGGGTAACGGTCGCACCCGATGCCAGCGTCGTGCTCTGGCCCGCATTCAGCGTCACGCCGTTGATCTGATTGATCGTCGGCGGTCCGGCCGGGTCACTGTCATTCGCCAGGATGGCGATCGACGTCGTCGTGCTCTCGGTTGCCGTTCCGCTGTCGTTTACGCCGACGCTGGGCGCGATGAAGCCGAAGCCCAGCGTGCTGTTGGTGTCGTTGCCGGTGCCAGCCGTCGGCTCCGTGTTGTAGGCGAGCGTGATGGCCTGGCTCGTCACGATGCCACCGGTTATTGCGCCGCCATTGCTGTCGCCCGCGACATTGTTGTCGGGATCACCCGCATTGGTGGTTGAGGCCCGCCCGTTCAGTGAACCGCCGCCGGTAAAGTTGGCGGCGTCAATGCGGACGATATAGTTTCCGGGTGCCAGATTGGCGAAGCTGTATACACCATTGGCGCCGGTTGTGCCGGTCGCCAGCTGGGTATCGGTGCCGGCGGTGAAGACGCCGTTATTGTCGGTATCGGCGAACAGCGTCAGCGCGACGCCATTCGGCCCGACCTCGCCATTATTCTGGATGCCGTCGCGATTGGTATCGATAAACACCGATCCGCCCAGCGTCAGCGTGTCGAGGGTGAGCGTCTGCGTATTTGACGTCACCGTCGCGAAATTGGTGCCGGATATGGTCGATGCAGAATTCGGGTTGCTGATCACCTGGTTTGTCAGGCTGTTGATCGTCGAATCGAAGATGATCTCGACGGCGCGACCCGCCGGCAGCGTGCCGATGAGCGTCGGCGCCAAGGCGAAAGCTTCCGCAGCGACGGTGCCCGGCTGCGCGCCGAGTGCCTGTCCGTCCGCCGGCAGGCGCCGAACGCCCGGCGTGATATATCCGTAGAGCAAGTCGGTCTGCGCACTTTCGGCATAGGTATCCGCAAGCCCGATCGCGTGGCCGAGCTCGTGCAGAACCACGGTCAGCAGGTCGATCCGCGAAGCCGCTGCCCCGCCAATGCCGGTGCGGGCCGTGCCGGTGCCGGCGAATTCGACGTCATCGCCCGGCGTTGCATCGAGGAACCAGCCAAAACCGGCGCCATCGCTGTCGATCTGGATGCCGTTGGCGCTCGCCGAGCCCAGATGGATGCCCGGAAGGTCGGCGACGCTGAACGAGACCGCGCGCAGTGCGGCAATTTGTTCGGCATTGGCACCGGCGTCGATCCAACGCTGGATCGCGGCTTCGACGATCTTGTCCAGCGTCGCCTGATCGAGAGTCGCGACCTCGGCAGGGGCGAGCGGCGTCAGATCGAATGAAACGGGGGCTGACGGCGTGGCGGCGTCGCCCGGCGTCCCCAATTCCGGCAGGGCAAAACCGCTGTCGGCTCCGATGAGATTGCTGACGCTGCCGTCCGTGCCAAGGCGCACGCTCAGATAGCCGCTGTCCGGACCGTCGGCGAACAGTCCGAAGCGGTCGGCAATCGAGCCGGGGAGGATCTCGATCAGTCCAGACCGGCGGAACGTCTCGGTTACGCCGACGCCGATCGTCGTGTCGCCGGGCTGAGGCAGCTGGACGATCGCAAGCAGCGGGGTCGCAGGCGTGCCGGGCTGCTGCGGTGCCGCACCACCAGGGGTATTGCTGAAAGATGCGGTGTTGTTCGAAAGCAGCGCGGCCGATGCCGTCGTGCCGCCGTTCTGGCCGCTGACATAAGAACCGACGGCGGCCGTATCGGTCGCGCCGCCGGTGTAGCCACGCAGCTGGAACGCCACGGCGCCGCCAGCCGTCGTGTTCGACAGCGCACGCACGCGGATATTGGTGGTAAGGCCCGCACTGATCGCGTTGTTGGAAATCTGGGTGACCAGCGTCTCATGGTCGCCGCCGGTCGATACGCCAGCGGTGACATTGATGCCGTTGATCAGTCCGGTCGTGGCCGTCGCCGTAACCGTGTTGTTCGTCACCGTCGCGTTCAGCGTGCCGCCCGCGCCGGTCCCGGCCCGCGCCAGCACCGCGATGCCGAAGTTGCCGTTCACTTCGCGGACATTGTTGTTGTTGATCAGCGCCGTCAGCGAGCCGTTGCCGTTCAGCTCGGCGTTGATGCCGTACGCGCCGCCCGACGTCCCCGAATTGGCGACGCCTGCGGTGCCGATGCTGTTGCCCTGGATCGTCGCCTGGACGTTGCCGCCGCTGATCGTCGACACGCCGACGAAGTTGATCGCCGCCCCCGATACCGTGCCGGTGATCGTGTTGTTGTTGATCGCCGCGACCAGATCGTCACCGCCCGACGGGCTGATCGTCACGCCGCCGCCGAGGATGTTGGCCGGGTTGCTCGTTGTGAGTGTGTTGCCGCTGAAGGTCAGGTTGTTCTGCGATCCGCCCGCGCCGCCGGTGGCGTTGGTCGCGAACTGGAAGTGATCGCCGCGGTTGTTGTCGAAGGTCGATCCGGTGATGCTTGCCGTGGTGGTCGCGGTCCCGTTCGATTCGAGCAGAAGGCCGTCATTGCCGGTGGTCGCATTGTTCGAATTGCTGAAGGTCGACGTCGTCACCGTCAGGTTCAGCGTGCCGCTGCTGTTGATCAGATTGACGTTGTGATCGGCATTGCCGCTGAACGTCGATCCGCTGATCGTCGCCGTGCCGGTCAGCCCGTTGACATAGACACCGCGCTCTCCGGCTGCATTGCCGTTGTTACTGATGTTGACGCCGGACAGCGTGAGGCCGTTGACGTTCGTTCCGTTGAGGCCGTCCGCCGCGCTGCCGGTAACGGCAAGCCCGGTCAGGCTGACAGGGCCGGTGTTGGTGAGCAGCACGCCCGCCGTTCCGCTTGAATTGGCGATCGTGCCACCGGTGTTCGCGCCGCCCGTGCCGCTGATCGTAAAGGTGCCCGAACCCGTGCCGTTCAGCACAATCCCGCTCGATGCGCCATTGGTGCTCACCGAATCGAAGCGCACGCCGCTTGCGCCGATCGTCGTGCTGGCGATGTTGACGCCGATGCCGGAGCCGGTGCTGATCGAGTTTCCCGCGCCGGTGATGTTGAGGGTGCCGCCGCCCGTCGCCGACAGGCCGGTGCCGCCGCCCGTCGTCGCGATGTCAAGCCCGCTGCCACTCGAGTTGAAATTGATTGTCGCGCCGGTGTTGCTGGAAAGGCTGACCGCTGCCGCCGAGGTCGTCGAAACGTTGACGGCGCCGGAGAATGTGATCGTGCCGCTTGAGTTGCTGGCAATGTTGATCTGGCTGGTCGTGCCGCCAGTGATATCGCTGATGTTGCCGGAAAAGTTGATCGCGCCGGTATTGTGATTCTGCACGGACACGGCTGCACCCGTCGCGTTGCTGATCGTGCCGCCATAGCTCACTGCAACGCTGCCGCCGGCACCCGCCGTGCCCGAACCGATCTGGAAGCCGGTCGAGCCTGCCGTGTTGATCGCGCCGGTCGTGGCCGAGAAGGTCCCGGTCGCCCCGCCCGAAATCACGACGCCTTGTGTCGATGAGCCGGTCGAGCTGAGTGTGTCCAACGCCACGTTGAGCGCGCCGCCATTCTGGACCGCGAAGGCGCGACCGGTGCCTGAAATGCTGGTATTGCTGATATTGAGCGTACCGACGCTCGCGCCACTGTCGGTAATGCCGGTCCCGCCCGCCGCCGTTCCGTTCAGGCTGATCCCGCTGATTGTGTTGTTGCCGGCAAGGACGATGCCGTTCGACGCGCCGAAGTTGATTGTCGAATTGCTCGCGCTTGCACCGAGTGCCAGACCATTGGCGCTGACGGCAGCGCCATCTCCGAACAACCGTTGTCCAGACTCGAGGGTGATGCCCGCGCTATAGGCGCCGCCCCGATTGTAGACGAAAATCGCCTCATTGGCCGAATCGACGTCGTCATTGGTCGTGCCGTCACCGGTCACCCCATTGAGTTCCGTCAGCGAGGTGAATGGCCGCAGATACGATCCATCGGCAGCGCCATTGGCGCCCGCATAGGCGCTATCGACGAACCACACCACATCCGTGACGTTCAGCGTGACGACGCCGTTGAAGCCCGTGACGTTGGTTAGCCCTTCGGCGTCGGTGATCGTGTATTGGAAGCTGGCGGTCTGGCCGACGTCGAGCCCGGTTGCCGGCATAAAGGTATAGGTGCCGTTGCCGTTGTCGACGATCGATCCGTTGGTTGCGCCGCTGACCGCCGTGATCTGGAGCGTGCCGATATTGCCGAGCGGGTCGAGATCGTTGCCGAGCAGCTGCGCGGCGGTGAACGTGACGGGCACGTTGCCGGTAATGTTGAACGCGTCGTTGACCGCAATCGGCGTGATGTGGACCGTGCCGGCGTTGAGCGTCGTTCCGTTGAACGGGTCGCTCGCGGTGACGCCGGTCGCGTCGGTCGTGCCGCTGTCGGTGATTCGCAGGATGACGCGGACGAGTTCGCCGGGGTCGAAGACGCCATCACCATCGGTATCGCCGCCCGTCGCAAACTGCTGAGTGCGCGTGCCAGTAATGGTAACGGCCATGCTGAAATCCCCCCTCGACTTCTTTTGGGCACGTCGATCACTCGGTCGTCGCGCACCTTAGTACGTTATTAATCGCATATTTCACCGGGACAACATAGCCGGAAATGAGTTCCGGTATCTGCTTGATTGATGCCGTTTCGGGTCATTGCTTTTCCGTCTTGCCGACAAACGGTCGACATTTCAGCCGTAGCGAGAATTCAACAGTTTCCATGCCGCGCGCAGGCCAAGCGCTTCGCCGCCCTTGGGCCGGCCGGGCTTCGCGGTCGCGCGCCACGCAAAGGTATCGATATGGGCCCAGGGCGTCCCCATGGGCACGAACCGCCGCAGGAACAAGGCTGCGGTGATCGCTCCTGCAAACCCGCCATCGGGTGCATTGACCAGGTCGGCAATGTCCGACTTGAGCAGTTCGTCATAGCCGTCCCAGAGCGGCAGCTGCCACAGCGGATCGTAGATGTCGGTGCCGGCGGCGAGCAGATCAGTCGCCAGTGCTGCATCATTGGCGAAGGTGGCAGGCAGATCGGGGCCGAGCGCGACCCGCGCAGCACCGGTCAGGGTAGCGAAGTCGAGGATCAGCCCGGGCTTGCCTTCACCCGCCTTGGTCAGCGCATCGCCGAGGATCAGCCGCCCTTCCGCGTCCGTATTGGTGTTCTCAACCGTCAGTCCGGCGCGGGTGCGCAGGATGTCGCCGGGGCGAAAGGCATTGCCCGCAATCGCATTCTCGACTGCCGGGATCAGCAGGTGCAGCCGGACCTTCAACCCCGCCGCCATCACCAGCCCCGCCAGCGCCAACGCGTGTGCCGCGCCGCCCATGTCCTTCTTCATCAGCCGCATGCCCGCCGACGGCTTGATGTCGAGACCGCCCGAATCGAAGCATACGCCCTTGCCGACGATCGCGACGCGGGGATGGTCGGGATTGCCCCATTCGACTTCGATCAAACGGGGCGCGCGTTCGCGACTTGCCGCCTGGCCGACGGCGTGGATCATCGGATAGCCGGTTTCGAGCGCATGGCCCCGTGTCACCGTCAGCGTCGCGCCGTATCTGCTCGCAAGCGCGGCGGCTTCGGCTTCGAGCTCGGCGGGCCCCAGGTCGGAAGCGCCGGTGTTCACGAGGTCCCGCACTTTGGCCGTCGCGTCGGCGAGGCGGATCGTCTCTTCCACCCGCGCGGGTTCGCCGGTCAGCAGGACGCGTGGACCGTTCGGCTCGCCGCTGCGATAGCGATCGAACCGGTGCTGGGCGAGCAGCCAGCCGAGCCCCGCGGCGCCGACCGCGCCATCGCGCAGCCGGTAAGTCCCCTCGGGCAGATTCTCAGCTTGCGAGGCAATGCGCCAGGGCGACGTCTCGGCCTCGTCGCAGACCAGCAGTGCCGACCAGTCTTCCGCCGCCTCGCTCGGCAAGATGGCGCGATTGCCGGCCTTGCCGGTGACTTTCTGGGCCGCCAGCAGGGCGCGGATGCGCGGTGGCTGGCCGTTCAGCCAATCGGCGAAGGCGTCGGGATGGACGACGTCGATGAAGCGCGCGGGCTGGCCCCGATCGGGCTGGAGGAGAGCGGCGAAGTCGGTCATTCGGCGGGCTGTACCAGAAACTGTTCGAAACGGCCGTTCGCTCCTTGCTCGCTGTATGTCACGACGTTCAGCGTGCGACCCGACGGATAGGTGACCCGGTAATTGCGGTTGACGAAGCCGCCGCGCAGGCGGGGCCTGCGCGCCAATTCGAACGTCTTGGGCACGCCGAGCGGCCCAAGGCTGCTCTGGTAGTCGCCGAGTGCGACCGGGGTGAAATAATAATTGGCGTTGCCGGTCATCAGGCTGCGGTCGAGCGTGCCGGTTCGAAGCTGGTCGAACAGCTTGCGCGCCGCAGCCGTCGTGGCGGCATTGGCCGTATCGACGGGAGCTGGCAGCACAACCTTGGTCACCTGCTGCGCGATGTTGGTGAAGGCGTCGGAGAAATCGGCGTTAACGAGCACGACCACGGCAGCCTTCTGGTCGGGATAGACAATATTTTCGGACAGGAAACCGACCGCCTCGCCCGAATGTTCGACGATGCGGCGACCATCGATCGTCCCGGTCACGACGCCGAGGCCATAGCCGTTGGTGCTCCCATCGGGCAGCCGGACCGGGGTTTCCTGTTCCGCCCAGTCTTCGGCGGGCAGCAGGCGGCGGTTCATCCGCGCAATGTCCCATTTGGCGAGATCGCGGGCCGACATCGACAGTTCGCCGGCCGCGTACAGCCAACCCGGCGCGGCCGGCTTTTCCACCCTGACCGGACCGAGCGCGAAACGCTGATACCCCTGCGGATAGGCCGGGCCGATCGCCAGATCCTGGCTGATCGCCTTGATGCCGAGCGGCTTGAAGATACGTTGGTCGAGGAAATCAAGCAGCGGCATGCCGGCCACTTTTTCGACGATCATCCCGGCAACGACATAGCCGGTGTTCGAATATTGCCACTGGGTGCCGGGTTCGAAGTCGAGCGGCTTCTTCGCCCAGCGATCGGCGATGCCCTGCGGCGTGGTCGGCTTGGCCATGTCGGCAAAGCTGTAATCCTGCGGCCAGTAATCCTGCAGGCCCGATGTGTGGCTGAGCAGCTGACGCAGCGCGATCCTGTCACCGCCCGAGATGTCGGGAAGATATTTCGATACCTTGTCGTCGAGGTTCAGTTTGCCTTCGTCCTCGAGCAGCAGCATCGCCGCCGCGGTGAACTGCTTCGACACCGAGGCGATCTGATAGGGGAGGTCGGCGCTGGCGACCGGCCGCGTTTCCGATTGTTTGCCATATGCCTTGGCAAAGACGATCTCGCCCCCGCGCACGATCGCGACCGAGGCTGAGGGCACGCCGGTGCTTGCCAGGCTCGATGCGACGATCCGGTCGATCTGTGCCGATTCGGCAGGCGTGATCGCCTGCGCGTTCGCCACCGCAGGCGAAAGGGCAAAGGCAAGCGCGAGTTTGGCGCCCGCAAGGCTGGTCAAATCGAACTTCATCGCCGTCCTGTCGTAACCATCATCCGTTGCGCGACCATAGCCGCTCGCTCGCGAACCGCCAGAGGGGCGTGAATCCGCTTTACCCGGGGGGCGATCGCCGATCATAACCGGCGCAATCAGGGGATGGCATGGCCGATATCGAGAGCGTTTCCTTACCCGTCTTCGCCGCCGCGCCGCCCCGCGATCTGTGCACCGATTGCGGCATTTCGCGCAGCAGCGCGCCAAAGCGCTGCGGCACGGCCTGCCAGTTCATCAAGCCCGACTATCCGGCGATGGAAGCGCGTGTGCACGGCCGTGCCCGCGATCCAGAGCGCGGTGACGAGCTTTTCTTCGGGCCGTTCCGCCGGATGGTGAAGGCGCGGCTTTCGCCTGCCCGCGACGGTGCACAGTGGACCGGGATCACCAGCCGCATCGGCGAGCGGCTGCTCGAAACGGGGGCGGTCGACGCGGTGCTGACGATGGCACCCGATCCGCAGGACAAATGGCGTCCGGTGCCGGTGCTTGTGACCAAGGCCGAAGGCATGGCCGGGGTGCGCGGCATGCGGATGGGGCATGCGCCGCTGTTGGCGCTGCTCGAGCCCGCGCGCGCGGCGGGGCATAGGCGCATTGCCGTGATCGGCATCCCGTGCCAGGTCTATGCGCTGCGCCGGATCGAGGCCGAGCTGGGATTCGACCGCCTATATGTGATCGGGACGCCGTGTTCGGACAACACCTCAACCGCGCATTTTCACGAGTTCCTCGCGCTGCTCTCCGACGCGCCGGAGACGATTACCTATCTCGAGTTCCGCGCCGATTACCATGTCGAGCTGCGCTTTGCCGACGGACGTCACAGAGCGATCCCGTTCCTGCAACTGCCGCTTGCCGATCTGCGACCCGATTTCTTTCCGCTGACCTGTAAGACCTGCGTTGATTACACCAACGTCCTGGCCGATGTGACGGTCGGCTACATGGCGGGGCAGGGGGCGCAGTGGCTGATCGTGCGTAACGAGCGCGGCGAGGAACTCGTCTCCCTGCTCGGTGACGAACTCGTCACCGAGGCGCTCGAAAGCCAAGGCAAGCGCGCCGGGCCGGTCAAGGGCTTCATCGTCAATACCGAGCTTGCCGCAGGGGGCCTGCCGCTCCGGCGCATGCCCAAGCCGCTGCGTCGGATCTTCGGCTGGCTTATGCCGCGCATCGGTCCGCGCGGCCTTGAATTTGCGCGCGCCCGGCTGGAGATGAAAGCGGTCGAAACGGTGCTCCACCTGCGCCGAAGTCACCCGCGCCGTATGAAGACGATGATCCCCGACCATGTCTGGCAGCTGGTCGCGCCCTATGGGATCGAACCCGCACCGGGTGAGCGGAACGACGATTGAGCGGCGCTTGACTATAAGTGTAACTGCACATATGTAACTGCCATGAGTTACAACGATTTGATCCCGGTCGAGCAGATGACCGCCCAATGCTTCTGCCTCAATACGCAGCGGACTGCGCGAGCGGTAGCCCGGCTTTATGACGCGACGATGCGGCCGGTGGGGCTGACTTCTGGTCAGTTTTCGATCCTGGCGGCGCTCAATCAGCAAAAACCGGTCAGTATCGGCGCGCTGGCGGACGGGTTGGGGCTCGAACGAACGACGCTGACCCGCAACCTCGCCCCGCTGGAGGCGGCGGGCCTGATCCAATCCGAAGCGGATGATGGCGACCGGCGCGTCCGCCGCCTGTCATTGACGGTGCTCGGGCGCGAGCGGCTGGCATTGGCCATGCCGCTCTGGCGGCGCGCGCAGCAGGAGGCGACGGCGGCACTGGCCCCGCATCCGTGGACCACCATTCAGCCCGCGCTTAGTCGGCTGGGTTCGATTTAGTTTTTTTGCCGTGAAGAGTGTAATTACAGGAGAATGACGATGGCGACCCGATTTGAACGACCGCTGCCGATCGGGCAGGGCGTGCTGCTGATATTGGCTCTTTGGGCGGCGGGGATTTCCGCGGCGGCGATTGCTGGCTGGCTGGCCGCGATGCCGACGATCGGGGTGCCGACGATCACAAGCTTGGGCATTGCGGCCCCGATGATCGCCTATGCGGCCAGCCCTGCCTTACGCGGCTGGTTCGAACGTGTCGGGCTGAAGCGACTGACCGCGTTCCATGTCTGGCGGATCGCGGCGGCAGGGCTGTTTTTCATTGTCGGCGCCAACGGCTATCTCCCGCCCACGCTGGTACGCGACGGCGGAACGGGCGATCTGCTTGCGGGCATTTTCGCGCTGATCGTCGTGCTGCTGCCGTTTGCGCGCTGGCGCTACTGGAGCGCGCACCTGTTCGGCGCCGCCGACCTGATTGTTGCGATGGGCACCGGCATCTATTTCTCGTTCACCGATCCGGCATCGATGGCCAATATCCGGGTGCTGCCGTTCGCGCTGATCCCCATGTTCGGCGTCGCGGTGACCTTCACCGCGCACCTGATCGCGTTTGATCTGTTGCGAAAGGGGCGGGCGGCCTAAGCCGGAACACCGAACAGATCGTGCTCGTCGGCATCCTCGATGGCGACGGGCACGATATCGCCTGCGGCCAGATGCCCGGCGTCGCGCAGATGGACTTCGCCGTCGATCTCGGGCGCGTCGGCCTGGCTGCGGCCGGTCGCGCCACCGGTTTCGGAGTCGACCAGATCGATGATCACCGGCAACGCGCGCCCAACCTTTGCCGCGAGCTTTTCGGCGGAAATGCGCGCGGTCAGTTCCATCAGCCGGGCGTAGCGTTCTTCCTTCACCGCCTCCGGCACCGGATCGGGCAGCGCATTGGCCGGCGCGCCTTCGACGGGTTCGAAACGAAACGCGCCGACCCGGTCGAGCCGCGCCTCCGCCAGCCAGTCCATCAGATAGGCGAAGTCATCCTCGGTCTCGCCGGGAAAGCCGACCACGAAGGTCGAACGGATCGCGATGTCGGGGCAGATGCCGCGCCAGCGCTGGATGCGCTCGAGCACCTTCGCCTCGTTGGCTGGCCGCTTCATCGCGCGCAGCACGGCGGGGCTCGCATGCTGGAACGGAATGTCGAGATAGGGCGTAA
Organism: Sphingomonadaceae bacterium; assembly: GCA_002863155.1. Classification (GTDB taxonomy): domain Bacteria; phylum Pseudomonadota; class Alphaproteobacteria; order Sphingomonadales; family Sphingomonadaceae; genus Sphingomonas. The sequence continues at coordinate 14,145 of PKED01000222.1, forward strand.
TCAATCCCTCGGCCATCAGTGGCACGACCTGATCGACATGCGGGTAGGGATAGACATAGTGCAGCCGCACCCAGGCCCCGAGCGTCCCCAACTCGCGCGCCAGATCGGTCATATGCGCGCGCACCTCGCGCCCATGCCATTCGCGGGGCTGATGCCGGATATCGACCCCGTAAGCCGAGGTGTCCTGGCTGATAACGAGAAGCTCGCGCGTGCCCGCCGCGACCAGCTTTTCCGCCTCGCGCAGGATCGCGTCGGGGCGGCGGCTGACGAGATCGCCGCGCAGCTGCGGAATGATGCAGAAGGCGCAGCGGTGGTTGCAGCCTTCGGAAATCTTCAGATAGCTGTAGTGGCGCGGCGTTAGCTTCAGGCCGCTGTCGGGCACCAGGTTCAGGAACGCGCTTGGTGGCATCGGTGCCGCATCGTGCACCGCGCCGACGACCTCCTCATATTGGTGCGCGCCCGTCACCGCGAGCACGTTGGGGAATTTCGCGCGGATCATTTCCGCTTCCTTGCCCATGCAGCCGGTGACGATGACGCGGCCATTCTCGGCGATCGCCTCACCGATCGCTTCCAGCGATTCCTCCTTGGCGGAATCGAGAAACCCGCAGGTGTTGACCAGCACGACGTCCGCTCCGGCATAATCGGGCGACATCTGGTAGCCGTCCGAGCGCAGCTTGGTGAGAATGCGTTCGCTGTCGACGAGGTTCTTCGGACAGCCGAGCGAGACCATGCCGATCTTCGGCGGGGAGGGGAGAATGGTGGCCATGGGAAGCTGCGCACATAATGGGGATCGCGCTTATTTGCCAGCATCGGCTGTCGGTTCGATTCACCTTTCATTGAAGACTTGCGCAGTATGGCTGAATGCGGGGAGGGGGAGCATGGCAACCAGAATGTCGCGCTATCGCGGCGTAGCACCTGCGCATGTCGACCAGCGGGTCGCCGATCGCCATCCGGTCGAGCTCAAGCGCGCCACCGTCCGCCGCCATGGCGCCAAATCCGCCGATGCCCGGCTTTGCGACATTTCCGCTTATGGCTGCCGCGTCCAGTCAGACCTCGATGTCGGGATCGGCGAGCGGCTCTGGCTGCGCTTTCCGGATAGCCTGCCGGTCGCGGCGACGGTCATCTGGCGAGAGACGGGATTGACCGGGTGCCGTTTCGACATGCCCATCGAAACTGCGATGGTCCGCAAGCTGGCGCTGCCCAGCTACTGAGCGCGCCTCGACTCCGCGTCGCCGCGGCGCCACAACGCGGTCATGACGGCAACCCGCTATTCCCTTGTGCCACACCCCGGTTCTCCCGCGGCAAATGTGCGCAGCGTCGCGTTCGAGCTTGTCGATCGTCTCGACGATCTGTTGCTGCGCGTCGTCATCGCCGGACAGGAACATGTCCGCTTTCCGGAAATACGGGCTCCAGGCCGCGTCGATGGGCTGTGGAAGACGACCTGTTTCGAGCTTTTCCTGAACCCGGTCGGGTCGGACGGTTACCTGGAATTCAACTTTTCGCCGTCGACCGAATGGGCGGCCTACCGCTTCGACGGCTACCGCGCAGGCATGCGGGATTTCGACATCGGCGCCCCGCCGATCATCGAGCGAGCAAAACCATATGCGATCGAGGTCGCGCTCGATCGCTCGGCCACCCCCGCTGTCACCTGCACCATGGCGCTGTCGGCGGTGATCGAAGAAATCGACGGCACAAAATCCTATTGGGCGCTCGCGCACGCGCCGGGCGCGCCCGATTTTCATAACCGGGATTGCTTTATCGCAACCCTCCCGGCAGTTGAGCGGCCATGAAATTCGGTATCGATCGCCTGCTCGCCGACCCAGCTTTGCGGGCACCGTTGGAGGGCAAACGCGTCGCGCTCCTCGCCCACCCTGCGTCCGTCACCGAAAACCTCACCCATTCGCTCGACGCACTGGTCGCCTGCGGTCTCAACGTCTCGGCAATGTTCGGGCCGCAGCATGGCGTGCGCGGCGATTTGCAGGACAATATGATGGAGTCGCCCGACTTCACCGATCCGCGCTACAATATTCCGGTGTTCAGCCTTTACGGCGAAGTGCGTCGCCCGACCGGGCAATCGATGGGTACGTTCGACGTGATCCTGGTCGACCTGCAGGACCTCGGCACGCGGATCTACACCTTCGTCACCACGCTGCTGTACGTGCTCGAAGCCGCCGCCGCGCATGGCAAGGCGGTATGGGTGCTCGATCGCCCCAATCCCGCCGGGCGGCCGGTCGAAGGGCTGACGCTGCTCTCCGGCTGGGAGAGCTTTGTCGGCGCGGGGCCGATGCCGATGCGGCACGGCCTGACGCTCGGCGAACTCGGCCGCTGGTTCATCGATCACTACAAGCTCGATGTCGATTACCGCGTGATCGAGATGGAGGGCTGGGCGCCAGACGCCGCTCCGGGCTTCGGCTGGCCTGCCGATCGCGTCTGGATCAATCCCAGCCCCAATGCGCCCAATCTCAACATGGCGCGCGCCTATCCCGGCACGGTGATGCTGGAGGGGACGACGCTGTCGGAAGGGCGCGGCACGACGCGCCCGCTCGAGCTGTTCGGCACGCCCGATATCGACGCGTACGCGGTGATCGCGAAGATGCACGCGCTCGCGCCCGAATGGCTGGCGGGCTGCACCCTGCGCGACATCTGGTTTCAGCCGACCTTTCACAAGCATGTCGGTCAACTTTGCAACGGCGTGCATATCCACGCCGAGGGCCCCGCCTATGATCATGCCGCCTTCCGCCCGTGGCGGGTGCAGGCGCTGGCGTTCAAGGCGATCCGCGCGCTCAATCCCGACTATGACCTGTGGCGTGATTTCCCGTACGAATATGAATTCGGCAAGCTCGCCATCGATGTAATCAACGGCGGCACCGGCCTGCGCGAGTGGGTTGACGACGCGGCGGCGATGCCCGGCGATCTCGACACGCTGGCCCGCAGCGACGAAGCAGCTTGGGCGGGTGAGCGGGCGCGCTTCGTATCTTATCGCGGCGAATGATCGGAGTCGTCATTCCCAGCTGATCTTTACCGTCCAGCCCGGGGGCGGCGCTGCCGGCCTACCGCTTGCGCGTCAATTCTCGCATGCCCTCATCAAGCCCTGCCAGCGTCAGCGGGTACATGCGGTCGTTCAGCAATTCGCGCACGATCCGGATCGACTGCGAATAGCCCCATTGTTCCTTCGGAATCGGGTTCAGCCAGACTGCGGCGGGATAGGTGGTCGTCAGGCGGTGCAGCCAGACCGCGCCCGATTCCTCGTTGAAATGCTCGACCGAGCCGCCCGGATGGGTGATCTCATACGGGCTCATCGACGCATCGCCGACGATCACCAGCTTATAGTCATGGCCGTATTTGTGGAGCACGTCCCACATCGGCGTGCGTTCGGAGAAACGCCGGCGATTGTCCTTCCAGACGCCCTCATAAGGGCAGTTGTGGAAGTAGAAGAATTCGAGATTCTTGAACTCGGTCGTCGCGGCCGAAAAAAGCTCTTCGCAAAGCTTGACCCACGGGTCCATCGATCCGCCGACGTCCAGGAATAGCAGCAGCTTGACCGCATTGTGCCGTTCGGGCCGCATCACCACGTCGAGCCAGCCCTGGCGCGCCGTGCCGTCGATCGTCGCGTCGATGTCGAGTTCGTCGGCCGCGCCTTCGCGTGCGAACCGGCGCAGGCGGCGCAGCGCGATCTTGATGTTGCGGGTGCCGAGCTCGCGGGTGTTGTCGAGATTGCGGAATTCCCGCTGGTCCCACACCTTCAGCGCGCGTTTTTCCTTGCTTTCGCCGCCGATCCGCACGCCTTCGGGATTATAGCCCGAATTGCCATAGGGCGACGTGCCCTTGGTGCCGATCCACTTGTTGCCGCCCTCGTGCCGACCCTTTTGCTCGGCAAGGCGTTCCTTCAGCGTCGCCATGATCTCGTCCCACGAGCCGAGCGACTTGATCGCCTCCATCTCCTCGGGCGTCAGATACTTCTCCGCCACAGCGCGCAGCCACTCTTCGGGAATTTCGGCGCTTTGGGTCGCAAAGCTTGTCGCGATCCCCTTGAATACCTTGGCAAAGACTTGGTCGAACCGGTCGAGCAGACCTTCGTCCTTCACATAGACCGAGCGCGACAGGTAATAGAAATCCTCTGGCGTGCGGTCGATCACGTCGGCCGACAGTGCTTCCAGCAGCACCAGATGTTCTTTCAGGCTGGCCGGGATGCCGGCGGTGCGGAGCTCGTCGAGGAAGTTCAGGAACATCGCCCGATCATGCCCGCGCCGCCGCTCCGGCGCAATGGCAGCGGTTCTGCCATCGGGCACCGCATACCAGCTCGACAGGCTTAACCAGGCCTTAGGACTGAATGGTTAGGCCAGCGCGTTGGTGAAACAGGATTGTTCTGTGAACGATAACGGACAGGTCGAGACGGTCGTTGCCGATGTCGCGCGTCGTTGCAGCGCGCTGGTGATGGAGTGCGCCGATGTCGGCGGCCATGTCGCGGCGGCATCCGACCAGATCGAGCAGACGATCACCGATCTCGACAGTTTCGATGCGGTCGCAGAAGCACTCACGCGCGATCATGCGCGTGTCGCCGCCGCCATCGCCCAGGCCCGGATCCTGTCGGATGATGCGAAGCAGCAGCTCAACCAGGGCACGGCGGCGATCGTCGAATCGGTCAATGGTTTCGCCGAGGTGTCCGAGATGGTGGCGAGGCTGAGCGAGCGTATCGCCAGCATGGCCGACGCGCTCGAACAGGTGCAGAGCGTCTCGCAACTCATCGGCGGCATCGCCCAGCAGACCAACATGCTTGCGCTCAACGCCGCGATCGAGGCGGCGCGGGCCGGGCATGCCGGCAGCGCGTTCGCGGTCGTCGCCAACGAGGTCAAGCGCCTCGCCCAGCACACCCGCGAAGCGACGCAGCGGATCGACCGCACCGTCGGCACGCTAGCGGAGGAAGCCGGCGCCTTCACGCGCGAAGTGACCGACGGTGCCGCGCAGGGACGCGCGGCGGCCGAACGGTTCGGCGCGATCAAGGCGACCGTCGCCGACCTGCAGACGATCGTCGCCCGCGTCGACGAACAGACCGACGGGATCGCCAACAGCAACGCCCAGATGCATCGCAGCATCACCGCTGCGCAGAATACGCTGGCCGTTTCTGCACAAGCGACGCGCAAGAACGGAGTCGCGCTGAGTGCTGCCCGCGCCCGCCTCGACGGGTTCGAGACGACCTGCA
>PKED01000197.1 GCA_002863155.1 Sphingomonadaceae bacterium
CAACGAATATTCGGTATCGAACCGCGGCCTGCGCCCAAATCTGGTCGGTACGCCAGAGCAGCTGCGTGAGCGGATCGAGGAATATGAGGCAGCGGGCCTCGACCTGCTATTGCTCCAGATGAGCCCGCAGGCTGAGGAAATGGAGCGGTTCTCGGCGCAGGTGATGAAGCGCGAGCCGATCCTAGCCTGAGGGCCGCTGCGGGGCCCGTACTTCAGCTTCGGTGATCGCGCCGGTATCTCCCCGGCGATTTGCCGATGGCCTTTGTGAAAGCGGCAGTGAAATGCGACTGGCTGGCAAAGCCGCAGGCGAGCGCGAGTTGCGACATCTCCATCTCACCTTCGATCAGCAGGGTCTGGCTGCGTTCGATCCGCCGGTCGCGCACGAATTGATAGGGGCTCGTGCCTGTCGCCTGCTTAAATACACGGGCGAAATGGAAGGTGGATAGGCCAGCGATTCCCGCCAGATCGTTCAGGCCGATCGACTGATCCAGATGGGCCTCGATATATTCTATCCGGCGATTCACTTTCCACTGGGGCAAGTGAATCCGTTCAGCCTGCGCGGCAATCGGCTCCATGTTGACACGCGCGATCAGGCTAGCAATCGCTCGACACAGCCCTTCCACCATCAATCGCGAGCCAAAGCTGGGATGGCAGATCTCCTCTTCAAGCTGGCGCGTCAGCAGGAGCAGCCGATCATTCTGCTTGAACAACGTCGGAACGAGCTCAACGCCGTGAATTTCGGCGATCAGCGAGCTTAGATAACCGTCTGGAAACATGATGTTGCTTGACAGGCCGGTCGTGGCGAAGGTGACGTTTGAATCGAGGCCCTTGGGAACGAACGTCACGCGATGTGCCCTGGTCGGGGCCAAATGGAATGGGGTGCCGCCGACCTGACCGTAGACCGGCAAGCCGGTCCCGCGCGAGATGAACAGCAGATCAGCTTCGTCGGGCGAGCGGCTGGCAGAGGTGATCGTGCCGATTGCCCCGTAATTGGTTGCGCGAAACATCAGCAGCGACGTTTCCTCATGTAGCAGCGCATCGACGTGCGTCTGCTGTTCATAGGTCATGGAATCGATCTGAGCGAAACCCGTACGTGTATGAAACCCGCCGTCTCTATCCATTTTACACACCTCGAACTTCAGGTGAGCCGCGTCAGGCCAAATCAGGATGCCCCATGGTCACGCCGTTCACTTATGGAGAGGTTGCTACACCTAATAGTGACTGTCTAATAAAGCTGACGTTAATGACCGTAAAGTGATCAAGACATAAGCAAGAATTTGAAAAAACGGCTGTGCGGGCCGTAAGGCTATCCGGCCAAGCGGCTCAGACGCGCGACTCGCGACGGAAACGCCCCGGCGACTTGCCGATTGCGCGCGTGAACGCTGCGGTGAAATGCGACTGGCTGGCAAAGCCGCAGGCGAGCGCCAGCTGCGATATCGCCAGCTTGTTTTCGATCAAAAGCGCGCGGCTCCGTTCGATCCGGCGATCGCGAACGAACTGATAGGGACTGACGCCGGCCGCGCGCTTGAACACGCGGGCAAAGTGGAAGGTCGACAGATCGGCGACCATCGCCAGATCGCCGACGGTGATGTCGCTTTCCAGATTGGCATCAATATAGTCGATGACGCGGCGCAACTTCCATGCCGGGAGCTGAATGCGATCGGCTTCGCGGGCAAAGACGACCGGATCGATCCGCAGCAGCGCGACGCCAATCGCGCGGCTGATCCCATCGATCAGCACCGACGACGCGAAGCCGGGCACCGCGATTTCGGCGCGCATGCTGTCCGCCAGCCGCGCAAGCTGGTCATCGCTGCCGAAGATCAGCGGCGCGGGGGATGAATAGCCGACTGGATCCGGCGATAGGTTTTGCAGGAAACCGCGCGGAAATGTGAGACCGAAACTATGCGAGGACGGGTGATAGATCGTATAGCTGTCGGCTCCATACGGCGTGAAGGTTACCCGAATTGCCCTGCTTGGCGCGACGCTAAACGGTGTTCCTGCGAATCGTCCCTCGGCACGCTTGCCCGATCCACGCGTGATCATCAGCATGTCCGGACTCGCAGCGTGGCGCCCGGAGGTCATCAGCGGTTGAGGACCGTGCAGCGCGGCCACCTCAAACAGCCCAATTCCAGTATCGGCGTGATCGATCGCCGCAATCGAGGGGCGACCAAAATGTTCGGGAGCCGCGCTTTGATGGTCGGTCGCTGGCCGAAGATTCGCGCTAGCAGATGTCAACACCCTAGAGCCCTCCCGACGCGAGACACGATCGTGACAGCAAATCCGCTGTCGGCATGCCGCTTCCCCGGCCCGCCCATCAATTATTAGGCTTAATCAAGGCGGATCAAGCCGCGGCAGGGTCTCGAACAACGTCCGACAGCAATTTTTTGAAAAAAAGCAGCACCGCTTAGGGACAATTTGCTTCCAGCTCGTCGAGCCACACCGCAGCGGTGCCGTCGCTCGGGGCGCGCCAGTCACCGCGCGGCGACAGGGCGCCGCCACCCGACACTTTCGGGCCGTTCGGCAGTGCCGATCGCTTGAACTGGCTGGTGGTGAAAAAGCGGAACAGAAACTCGCTCAGCCATTTGCGGATCGTGGGCAGGTCGTAGCGATGCTGCGCGGCCACCGGAAATCCGTGCGGCCAGCGTCCCTTGGCGATGTCGCTCCACGCATGCATCGCCAGAAAGGCGATCTTCGACGGCGGCAGGCCCTGCCGGATCGTGTAGTGCAGGAAGAAATCGTGGAGCTCATAGGGCCCGATCCGGCCCTCTGTGCTCTGGATCTGACCATCCGCGCCGGCCGGTACAAGTTCGGGCGAGATTTCGGTCGCCAGGATCGCCTCGAGCACCCGATCGGTTTCCGTATCCCAGAAGTCGGTCGCGATCGTCCAGCGGATCAGATACTGGATTAGCGTCTTGGGCACGCCCGCGTTGACGCCGTAATGGCTCATATGATCGCCGACGCCGTATGTGCACCAGCCGAGCGCAAGTTCTGACAGGTCGCCGGTGCCGACCACGAGCCCGTCATGCTGGTTGGCGAGCCGAAACAGATAATCGGTGCGCAGGCCCGCCTGCACATTCTCGAACGTCACGTCATAGACCGGATCGCCGTTTGCGAACGGGTGGCGCATGTCGGCGAGCATCTGGTTGGCGGCGGGGCGTATATCGATTTCGTCGCCTGCGACGCCGAGCGCGCGCATCAGTGCCCAGGCATTTGCCTTGGTACCCTCGCTCGTCGCGAAACCGGGCATCGTAAAGGCGAGGATATGGTCTCGCGGGATTTTCATGCGATCGACCGCCTTGACCGCGACGATCAGCGCATGGGTGGAATCGAGCCCGCCCGAAATGCCGAGGACGAGGCGTTTGGCGTGCGACGCCTCGATCCGCTTCATCAGCCCTTCGACCTGGATGTTGAAAGCTTCGTAACAATCGGCGTCGAGCCGTTCCGGATTGTTGGGAACGAACGGGAAGCGACGCAGGTCGCGCTGAAGCCCCACATCGGCGAAGTCGGGCTTGTGCTCGAACGCGATGCGGCGGAACTCGTACTCGGGATCGCCCGCCAGCCGCGCCGCGTCGTTGAAGGTGCCGTTACGCATGCGTTCGATCCGCAGCCGGGCGACGTCGATGTCGGCGATGATCGTATCCGCCTCGCACCGGAAGCGCTGCGATTCTTTCAGCAGATCGCCATTTTCATAGATCAGGCTCTGCCCGTCCCAGGCGAGGTCGGTGGTGCTTTCGCCGGGCCCCGACGCTGAGAACACATAAGCGCAGATCGCGCGCGACGATTGCGCAGAGGCGAGCATCGCCCGGTCGCGCGCCTTGCCGATCAGGATGGGGGAGGCGGACAGGTTGCAGCAGATATATGCCCCTGCCAGCGCACCAATGGTCGAGGGTGGGGTGGGTGACCAGAAATCCTCGCAGATTTCAGCATGAAAGACGAAATGCGGCAGGTCGCTCGCGGCGAAAATCAGATCGGTGCCGAACGGTACGCGCTGGCCGGCCAGGTCGATCTCCATGCCGGTCAGCCCGGCGCCGCTTGCGAACCAGCGCTTCTCGTAGAACTCGCGGTAGTTGGGCAGGAAGGTCTTGGGCACGACGCCCAGGATTTTGCCGCGCGCGATGGCGATGGCGCAGTTGTAGAGTCGGCCGTTGCGCGGGATCGCCGCGCCGACCAGCATCACGGTGGCGAGTTTGGCGGTGGCCTTGGCCAGCTTGGCGATCGCGGCTTCGGTCGCGCTGTGCTGCGCTGCCTGCATGTGCAGGTCGTCGATCGCGTAGGATGACAGGTTGAGTTCGGGAAAGACGATCAGGTCGACGCCGCCTGTCGCCGCTTTCTTGACGAGTTCGATCGCGGCATCGGCATTGGCATTCGGATCGCCAACCGTCGCGCGTGGCGTCGTCGCGGCGACGCGCACCATTTCATGAGCGTGGATCGAATAGAAGCGATGCGTGCGGGCCTTGGCCATGCCGTCGCCAATATAGCGCTTTGCCGGACAAGGCCAGCAAGCCCCGCTGCGCCCTACCTGCCGGGGTGATATTGCCTTTCGATATGGCCGGTGAGGTCGCCTGGCCAGAAATAGACCGGGCGGAGCGCCCCAGACGCATAGCGCGACGCCTGGTCGTTGAAATGCTTGGACGACGGATTGCCGCTTTCGCCGCCTGCCGTTACCGCGACGGCGCGGACGCGCGGGCCGAATTCGACGACCGCGACGAAGCTGTTGCCGCTCGTCCCATAATAACGCTTCGTCCCCGGATAGGCGCGGGCGCCGAACGAGGCGAGCGAGCCCCATTGCGCCGACGCGAACGGAACCGGGATGCTCGGCTTGCGATCGTCGAAGCGCTGCAGGATCGCGGCATCGTTGCGCTGGAAGCGATTAATCTCGCCCCATGGCACCTGCCAGCGGCCGAAATCGGCGGTCAGCCGGTCGATCGCGACTGCAAGCGCCTTCAATTTGCGGGCCGGGCTTGCGGCTTCCATCGCGCGGTAATGGGCAAGGCCCGCCGTTTCGAGCTCGAGATCGGGAATCGTCGCTCCCCACATCGCCTCGCCCCAGAAGATCGCGAGCGACGTCGCGACCGAGTCGGCCGCCCAGCGCCGGTCCCAGCCCTTCAGCAGGGCAATGGGTTGGGCGAGGCGGTCGCGCTCGGCGCCATCGGGCATCGCTTCCCATGCCGCGACGAGCCCCGGGATCAGGGGATCGAAGGCGTTGAGATGCGGGTCGAACGCCAGCGCGCGCAGCCGGTCGATCGTCAGATCAGCGGCGGGTGTCAGCAGCGCCGTCGCGTGGAGCCCCCGCGGATTCTCGCCGGCGCCATCCATGTAACGCGGATAGGCTTCGCGCTTCGGACTATCGGCGCCCGCCGCCGTCCAGGGCCAGTTGTTGGTGTTCATCGCCCAACCCGTGCGCGGCGTGATCGCCTGCGGCAGTTCCGCCAGGTCATGGAGCCCGTGCCAGTCCGTCGCCGGGTCGCTGCCGTCGACCGGTTTGCCATAGTCGAAACGATCGTTTCGGCGCGGCACGTACTGCGGGTGCAGATAGGCGATATTGCCTTTTGAATCGGCGAACAGCGTGTTGTTCGAACTGTTCGCGCGGCGTTCGGCGACTTTCATGAACGTGGCGAGATCGGTGGCCTTGGTGCGGAGGAAGCTTTGCTCCAGCGCGGCGACCGGTCGGTTCATCAACGCAAAGGCGATCCACTTGCCGCCCTCGGCGCGGGTGACGGGGCCGTGATGCGTCGCGAATGTCGTGAAACGCCGCGTTGCCATCACGTCGTTGGGCTGGCGATAGGATAAAGTGATCGGCTTGACCTGCACCGGCCGCAGCTCTCGCCCATAGCGATAGAAGCGTTTGCCCCCTTGCTCGACGATGGTTTCCGCAAACTCGTCGACCGAATCCACCCCGCTCGACGTGTGCATCCACCCCGCATTGGCGTTGAAGCCCTGGTAGATGAAGAACTGACCCCAGGTCGCGGCGCCATAGGCGTTCAGCCCGGCCTCGCTCGTCACTTGCTGTTCGGCTCGGAAGAAGAAGCTGGTGTGTGGGTTGATCAGCAGCAGCGCATGGCCGTCCTTGGTGCGCGAAGGGGCGATCGCGATGCCGTTCGATCCTTGCGGCTCGCGATACGCGTGTGGCGCCGGGTCGGCGAGCGCGACCTCCGCCTTGCCGTAAAAGCGCGCGAGCTGGCGCAGATTGACCCGCTCGATGTCGCCGCCGATCGACCCTTCCGAAAAAGCGAGCGCCATCCAGGGTTCGAAATGGCGGATCACGCGCGGGCGGACATCGGGATGGGTGAAAAGATAATAGTTCAGCCCGTCGGCCCAGCCGCGCATCAGTGCCTGGAGCCAGGCAGGGCTTTCGGCATATTGGCGGCGCAGGTCGGCGTGATCGATGTAAAGCCGCTGGCGCAGATCCTGCCAGATCGCCTTCTCGCCCTCCGCTTCGGCAAGTCGGCCGAGTGCGACCAGATAGTTGGTTTCGACCCGGTTGAAGTCGTCTTCGGCCTGCGCGTACATCATCGCGAACACCGCATCGGCGTCGGTCTTGCCGCGCACATGGGCGATCCCCCAGTCGTCGCGGACGATCGTTGTGCGCTGTGCGGTCGCTGCCCATCGCGCGCGCTCGATCGTGTCGGTCTGGCCGAAGGCGGGAGTGGCGAGCGCAAGCGCGGCGAACGCGAGGGGGTGGGCTTTCATCGCCTGCGAGCCTAACGCTGCGGCGGTTAAGCGGCAACCGGGCGCGTGGCCGTCAAGCGGCGCGTCACGCTAGGTCGGCGTGCCCGCTTTGCCGATGAGTGCATCATTGTCCGCACCCGGTCGCGGCGCCGGGCGCGGCGGTGCGGCGGGCGTCGCCGAAAAGCGCGGGGCAGGGGCGGGCTGGGTCGCGCCGCCCACGCTGACGAAAGTTGCGCGGGCGGCATTGTGCGGATGCTGCGGCGCCTCGCGCATTGCTAGCACCGGCGCGAAGCAGATGTCGGTCCCCTCCATGATCGCGCACCATTCGTCGCGCGTCCTGCGCCTGAAGATCGCGGTCAGCTTCGCCTTCAACGGCGCCCAGGCAGCACGATCATGCTGGTGGTCGAACGCGGGATCCTCGTCGACGCCGGTCGCGGCGCGGAGCAGCGCGTAGAATTGCGGCTCGATCGACCCGATCGCGACGAACTTCCCGTCGGCGCACTCATAGGTGTCATAGAAATGGGCCGCCCCGTCGAGCATGTTGACGCCCGCCGCGTCGCGGTTGAGGCCCATTTCGAGCATCGCCCAGCTCATCCCCGCGAGCAGGGCGGCGCCGTCGGTCATCGCTGCGTCGATGACCTGCCCGGGCGCGCCGTTCTTCACCGCCAGCAACCCCGCGACCATGCCGAAAGCCAGCAGCATACCGCCACCGCCAAAATCGCCCAGATAGTTGACCGGCGGCACCGGGCGCTCGCCGGCACGACCCACGGTGTGGAGCACGCCTGCCAGCGCGATATAGTTGATGTCGTGCCCGGCCGATTGCGCATAGGGCCCGGTCTGCCCCCAGCCAGTCATGCGGCCATAGACCAGGCGCGGATTGGCCGCGAGCAGGGCATCGGGGCCAAGCCCCAGCCGCTCCATCACCCCGGGCCGGAACCCTTCGATCAGCCCGTCTGCGCCCTCGCACAAGTCACGCGCGGCAGCCAGGCCGTCGCTAGTCTTCATGTCGAGCACGACCGAGCGACGATTGCGCGATAGGGCGTCGCGCGGATCGAGCTGCGCGCCCGGGCGGTCGATCCGGATCACCTCGGCGCCGTGATCGCCAAGCATCATGCCGCAAAAGGGCGCGGGGCCGATCCCGGCGAATTCCACGATTCTGATTCCTGACAGCGCACCCGGCATATCGACTCTCCGCCTGCTTCAGGGATTTGGTATGGGCGGCGCAGGCGACGGGATCGAGGGGCCGGCCTCGGGGGCGGGAGCGGGCGTCGGTTTGGGTGTCGGTGCTGGTGTCGTTGTCCGTGGCGTGACCGGCTCGGCAGGACGCATCGAACTGCGGATCGGCGTGTGCGGTCGCCCGCGCAGATCGTCGATCTCATCCTGGCGCATCTGCAGATAAAGGTCGCGGCGCGCGGAATAGAGATCCTTCGGCCCTTCGCGCAGCCGCCTCAGTTCCTCGTCGAAATAGGCGCGGTGGTCGAGCGTGCGCGCGATGCTGGTGGGCAGCGTGAAGGCGGCGCGGTTGAACGGGCGCCCGACGGTGAGCGGCAGCAGCGACTGATCGGCGATCGATCCCACGATATCGCGGATTGTCGTCGGCCCGACGATCGGCAGGAACAGATAGGCGCCCGGCTTCACGCCGTAAAAGCCGAGCGTGTCGGCAAAGCCGTTGGGACGGCGGGGCAGCTTGAACGGCTTGCGCTTGGCGATGTCGAACAGCCCGCCGATACCGATCGTCGAATTGACGACGAAGCGCGCGACCGTTTCAACCGCCTTGCCGACCTTGTGCTGCAGCAGGAAGTTCACGAAAACCCGGGGTTCGTGGAGATTGAACAGGAAATTGCCGAGCCCGTCGCGCACCGGCGTCGGAACGATCTTTGCAAAGGTGAGCGAAATCGGCGCGACGACGGCCCTGTCGACCTTTTGGGTCAGTTCGAACGACATCGTGTTCATCTTCTCGAGCGGATCGCCCTCGGTTTTCTGGCGGGCGGTGACGGTGACGTCCATCACCTCCTGATCCGCCGCTGCCGCCTGCTGCGGCTCGTTCTCGCCGGGTAGAGGTTCGGCGGCTGTTGCGGTCGCGGCCGGTTTCGGATCCTCGGCGCGGGCGATCTGTTCGGCAGGCAGCGCGAGCGAAAGGCCGCCGGTGTTGACCGGCGCGCCGACCAGCAGGATCGCACTGGTCAAGCAGGCGACGCTCACTTCTTTATTCCGGCGGCAGTTCGTACGTCTGTCCGTTCAAGACCGAGGTCGGTCAACGCAAACTAAGAGCAGTTGTCACCACAATTCCCCTTGCGGCGTCCGCGCGTGCCCGGCCCCCCGACACCATGCAAACCGCCAAACCAAGGCTCTTCAACCAATATTTTGGAAAGGGCAACGATTCTCGGCACGGGGTGTGACACAAAATGGGTGATGCGCACCGCAGTCCCCGGCAGGAAGGGCCAAGTCAGAGCCCCGGGGGCGCTCATCGCTGAAGGCTTAGGTCAGCCACTTGTCAGCACGATGTTCCAGTGCGCGATCAGCAGCGAACTGCCCCTCACGTTTTCGCCCGCTGCGTTGTCAATGGTTGCGATCAGCGTTTCTGGCCGCCGTACCGATTGTAAGTGACGATCCTGATCGTTCAGCGGTTCGCCCGGGAAAAACAGCTGCGTCACCTTGCGATCGACCGTTGCGTCGATCTGGAAATGGATATGCGGTGCCCGCATGTCGCCACGGGGCGTGGGATAGGCGCCGGGTTTGACGGTCGTGAATCGGTAGCGACCGTCGCGATCGGTCCGCAGCTGCGCATAGCCCTGGAAATCGTGGTCGAGCGGCAGCTCATTGTGTGAATCCGAAGGGTGGCTGTAGCGTCCCTGCGCATTTGCCTGCCAGACCTCGATTGATGCGCCGGCAACGGGTGTGCCCCGCACGGTCAACAACCTTCCCGACAGCTGAATGATCTGGCCGGCAGCGCGAGCCGATCGGCCACGGACATGCGTCATGTCGGCATCGCGGTCCATCGGCCAGACGCGCGGGTAAAAAGGGCCCGTGATCAGATCGGCAGTCTCGCGCAAGGCGAGCGACTGCGCCGATATACGCACCGGAACGCCACCGGCGATGACCGATGCCGCGACTGCGGCGCCGCCAACGAATTGCCTTCGGGAAAGCTCATCAGGTGATCCCGCCATGCACCCTCCGTTGCGATCGACCCGAGCAGAGTCCGGCGCGCGCGAGCCATCCTAACCGAAGCGGGCAAGCAGACAAGTTGAGGATCGCCGGCTTCATGCCGTGCTCGTATGTATCGCGGATGGTGGCAGTATTTGGCGCGCGGCATTGGATGAAGCCAGCAAATATGTATCGGCTTCTCAGGGGCCGATGTGTCATCGATGCTGGCCTGAAAACGTATCGGTCCGCATCCTGATGCGACCGAAGCTTTGACCGTCTCTGGGCCGTCAGCCAAATGACTCGTTTGCAGGCACGGGGCCTGGATAGCAGCGGCAGGCGATCCTCACCGCCGATCGCACGTCACTTGAGGGAGGCGACCAATCCGGCAACGATCAGCTCGACGCGATCGGCGGCAGCCGCCAGGCGCTGGTTGAGCATCCCCGCTTCGTCGCGAAACCGGCGGCCGAGGGGCGTTTCGGGGACGATGGCGAGCCCCACTTCGTTGCTGACGACGATGACCTGACCCGGCGCCTGCGCCAGTGCGGCCAAAAGCGCGTCGCCCGCCGCGGGAACGTCCCGGTCATGATGCATCAGGTTGCCGAGCCAGACCGTGACGCAATCGATCAGCAGCACCGCCTCGGGCGCGGCATGGCGGCGGACGGCGTCGGCGAGATCGATCGGCGCTTCCACCGTCGTCCAGGCATCTCCACGATCCTCGCGATGCCGCGCGATCCGTTCCGCCATCTCGGCGTCGATCGCTTCGGCCGTCGCGACGAACACCAGCCTGCCGCCACCTGCTTCCGCCAGCTGCTGGGCGCGGCGGCTCTTGCCCGATCGGGCGCCGCCCAGGATCAACGTCGTCGTCATGGCTTGAACAAGCCCAGATCGCGGTCTAGGGCAAGCCCAGGTGCAAGGTTCCCCGCGAGGGGATCAAAAGGGAAGTCCGGTGGCAAGACCGGCGCTGCCCCCGCAACTGTGACCGGCGAGCCGGCCCATCACGCCACTGGACCTTCGGGTTTGGGAAGGCAGGGCACCACGGCGTTGACCCGGAAGCCAGGAGACCTGCCTCGTGCCGTCGATCCTTCGAAGCGGACGGGGTGTGCCGAATCGAACGGGGCCGAAACCCCCGCTGCGACCGACAAGGCACGAAGCCGTTGCTTCGCCCTGATGGCGGAGCACGCTTCCGGTTGAGGGACGCGGCATTGGACTACCGATATCTGGCGCTGCCACTGGCGATCGCCGCAAGTCCGTGCATCGCCCAGGACGAAACCGGCGCGGGCGACCGCGACGTCGTCGTGACCGCGAGCCGCACTCCGATCGAGCGCGACCGGACCGGCCAGGCGATCACCGTGATCGACGCGGCAACGATCCGCACCCGCCAGACGGCGGTGCTGAGCGACCTGCTGCGCACCACGCCCGGCGTCACCATCACGCGCAACGGCGCGATCGGCGCGACGACGAGCGTCAACATCCGCGGTGCCGACAACGATCAGACTTTGGTGCTGATCGACGGGGTGCGGATCAACGATCCGTCATCGCCGGGCAATGGCGCCAATCTGGGCTCGATCCTGACCGGCAACATCGCCCGCGTCGAAATCCTGCGCGGCCCCAATTCGGTGGTGTGGGGCAGCCAGGCGATCGGCGGCGTGATCGGCATCGAGACCGAAGCGCCTACTGGGCGGCTGTCGGCCAGCGTGCGGGCGGAGGGCGGCTATGCCGGGACCGCCAGTCTGGTCGGCAATCTGGCGGGGGCGATCGGCAGGGTCCGCGCGAGCGGCGGCGGCTATTATTACCGCACCGACGGCATCTCGTCCTTCGCCTCGGCGCGCGGCGGGCGCGAGCGCGACGGCGCGGAAAATGTCGCGCTCAACGGCAGGGTCGGCGCCGATCTGGGCAGCGGCATCGCGATCGACACGCGCGCTTATTATCTGTCGTCGCGCGTCGGCATCGATGGCGGTTTCCCCCTGCAGGACACGCCCGAGCGATCGAACACCCGGCAGCTGACGCTCTATGCCGGGCTTTCCAGCGATGCGCTCGCCGGGCGGCTGAAGCAGCGGCTCGGCTTCAGCTATACCAACGTCGACCGCGACAATCGCGATCCGACGCTCGATCCCGACACCACCTTCGACGCGAACGGCACGCTGCGCCGGATCGAATATCAGGGGGTGGCGGCGATCGGCAGGCCAGCGACGCTGATCTTCGGCGCGGAGCATGAGGACAGCAGCTTCCGCACCGCATCGCCCGCATTCGATGCGGGCGCGCCGCCATCACGCGCGCGGGTCGGCATCACCAGCGGCTATGCCCAGGCGATCCTGCGTCCGGTCGAGGGCGTGACGCTGACTGGCGGGGTGCGCCACGACGCGCATGACCGCTTCGGCGGCGAGACCACCTTCGGCGCGAACGCAGCGCTCACCCCCAATCGCGGCAACACGCTGCTGCGCGCAACTTATGCCGAGGGGTTCAAGGCGCCCACCCTGTTCCAGCTCTACAGCGATTTCGGCAACGGCGCGCTGACGCCCGAGCGCGCGCGCGGCTATGACGTGGGCGTCGAGCAGTTCGCGTTCGGCCGCCGGGCGCGACTGGCGGTGACCTGGTTTGAGCGGACCACGCGCGACCAGATCGCCTTCGTCTCCTGCTTCGGCAGCACCGCGCCGGTCTGTGCGACCCGGCCCAACGGCACCTATGACAATATCGCCCGCGCACAGGCGCGCGGGGTTGAGGTGGAAGGGTCGTTGACGCCGCTTGCCGGCCTCGAACTCACCGCCAATTATTCGCATATCGAGACGTCCAACCGATCGCCCGGGGCCAATTTGGGGCGCGAACTGGCACGCCGCCCGCGCGACACCGGCAGCGTCTCGATCGATTACCGTGCGCCGTTCGGCCTGTCGGCGGGGCTGACCGCGAGCGTGGTCGGGCGCAGCTTCGAGGATGCCGCCAACCGCACCCGTCTGGCGGGCTATACGCTGGTCGATCTGCGCGCGGCCTTCGCGCTCACCAGGGCGGTCGAGCTTTACGGCCGGATCGAGAATATCGCCGATGCGCGGTACGAAACGATCTTTCGCTACGGCACCTATGGCCGCGCCGCCTATGCCGGCGTGCGCGCGCGGTTCTGACGCATGGCGGCGATCGACCATGGCGGGCGGCTGAGCGTCGCGCGGGCGCGGTGGGCGGATGCGCCCGGGCCATGGATCGACCTGTCGACCGGCATCAATCCCGTGTCCTATCCCCTCGGCCATATCGACCCTGCTTCATGGGCGCAGCTGCCCGATCCGGCGGCGCTCGCCGCGCTTGAAGCCGCGATGGCGGAAGGCTTCGGCGTGGCCCCCGACCGCGTCGTCGCCTGCGCGGGAAGCGAGGCCACGCTTCGCCTGCTGCCGCTGCTGATGCCCGCCAATACCAGCGTCGGGATCGCCGGGCCGACCTATGGCAGCCATGCCGATGCCTGGCGCGGCGCAGTCGTGGCGCCGTTGGCGGAATTGATCGCTGGGCTCGATACGATCGACGTGCTGGTCGTCGTCCGGCCCAACAATCCCGACGGGGCGATTGCCGACGAAGCGATGATCGCCGATGCGGCGCTGCGGCTGGCGGCGCGCGGCGGCCGGCTGGTGCTCGACGAGGCGTTTGCCGATGCGGTGGCGGGCGCGTCGCTCGCCGCGCGCGACTGGACGCGGGAGGCGATCGTGCTTCGGTCGTTCGGCAAGACCTATGGCCTTGGCGGACTGCGGCTCGGCGCCGCCATCGCCCCGCGAGACATCGCCCGGTCGCTGCGGCGCCTGCTGGGCGACTGGCCGGTATCGGGGCCGGCGATCGCGATCGGCACGCGCGCTTATAAAGACGATGCCTGGCTGGCGGCGACGCGCGATCGGCTGGCGGCGGACGCGGCGCGGCTTGATTCGCTGCTCGGGCGGCATGGCGTCGCGGCCCGAGGTCAATGCCCGCTGTTTCGGCTGATCGACGACGATCGCGCGATGATGCTCCACGATCATCTCGCCAGCCACGGCATCTGGACGCGCGCCTTTGCCGATCATCCGCGCTGGCTAAGGCTCGGCTTGCCGGGTAGCGCGGACGGGGCCCGACTGGCCGACGCACTGGAGCGTTTCGAACGATGACCGACCCCGAGACCCATACGCAGGCGATGCGCGCACTCCAGGCCGAACGCCGCGCGGAACAGCGCGACAAGACGCTCACCGGCGGGCTGCTGATCGTCCATACCGGCGACGGCAAGGGCAAGTCGACAGCCGGCTTCGGCATGGTGATGCGCTGCCTCGGCTGGGGCATGCGGCCGGGGGTCGTCCAGTTCATCAAGGGGAAATGGAAGACCGGTGAGCGCCAATATCTGGGCGGCATCCTGGGCGACGATTATGTCGTCTCGGGCGAGGGCTTCACCTGGGACAGCCAGGACCATCAGGCCGATATCGCCGCCGCCGAGCGCGGCTGGGCGGCGGCGCGGGCGATGCTCACCGATCCCGCCTTCGATCTGGTGCTGCTCGACGAGCTCAACATCGCGCTGCGCTACGATCACCTGCCCATCGATCGCGTGCTCGCTGACCTAGCGGCGCGGCCAGCGCACCAGCATGTCTGCGTGACCGGGCGCAGCGCCAAACCCGAACTGATCGAAGCGGCCGATCTCGTCACTGAATTCGCCGCGGTCCGCCATCCCTATCGCGAGGGGTACAAGGCGCAGAAGGGCGTCGAATTTTGAGGAACGCGGCGCTGGCCCTGGCGATGATTGCGCCGCTGGCGATCGGCGCTGCGCCGCGCGAATTGGCGCCGCCCGACCCAGCGCCGCCACGCCGGATCGTGTCGCTCAACCCCTGCGTCGACGCGATCCTGCGCGAAGTGGCACCGTCCGGTCGCATCGCCGCGATCAGCAGCTATTCGCGCGATCCCGCCGCGACCTCGGTGCCGCTCGACTGGGCGCGCCGCCACCCCGCGATCCTGGGCACCGCCGAGGAGGTGATCGCGCTGCGCCCCGATCTCGTCATCGCCAGCCGCCATACCGATCTTGCCACCCGCGCCGCGCTCGATCGCGCCGGGCTGCGGGTGATGCTGGTCGACGTGCCGACAAGCGTCGCCGAAAGCCTGGCGCAGATCGACGCCATCGCCGATGCGGTCGGCGCACGGGCGCGCGGCGCGCAATTGCGGCGGTCGATCGTGGCGGCGCTGCAAGCCGCACGCCCGACAGACGGCGCGCGGCCCGTCTCCGCGCTGATCTATCAGGGCGGCGGGCTGGTGCCGGGAACGGGCACGCTCGCGGACGAATTGCTGCGCCGCACCGGCTTCGCCAACGCCAGCGCCCGCTATCGGCTGCGGATGTGGGACGTGCTGCCGATCGAGCCGCTGGTCGCGCGCCCGCCGCGCGTCGTCTTTTCGAGCGAGGGGCAGTTGCGCGGCGACGGCAGTTTCGGCGGCGCGAGCGCGACGATGCGCGGCCGGGCGCTGGCGATGCTGGGCGGCCGCGTGCTCGTCCGCGATTACCCGCCCGCGCTGCTCCACTGCGCCGGGCCGACCATCATTGCTGCAAGCCGGACGCTCGCCGCCGCGCGCCGGGAGGTGACGCGATGAGCGCGCGTCTATCGGCAATGCTTATCATGGCGGTGGCGGCGTTCGCGCTGCTTTCGCTGCTCGCGGGCAAGGTTTGGCTGCCGCCTGAGGCGCTGCTGACGTCGGGGCCGACCCGCTGGATCCTGATCGAGCTTCGGCTGCCGCGCATGCTGCTGGGGATCGCGATCGGCGCGACGCTCGGCCTCGCGGGTGCGGTGTTGCAGGGCTATCTGCGCAATCCGCTCGCCGATCCGGGCGTGGTCGGCGTGTCGTCGGGCGCGGCGCTCGGTGCTGTCTCGGCGATTTTCTTCGGCATCGCGATCAATCCGCTGGTGCTGTTCGCCGCCGCGATGGCGGGCGCGACGATCGCGATGGCGGGACTGGGCGTACTGGCCGGGCGCGCGGCGAGCCCGGTGACATTGGTGCTGGCGGGCGCCGTGCTGACGAGCATAGCGGGCGCGCTGACCACGCTGCTGATCAGCCTGTCGCCCTCGCCCTTCGCCACGACCGAGATCGTGAAGTGGCTGATGGGGGCGCTTACCGATCGCGGTTTCGACGAGCTGCGGGCGGCGGCGCTGCCGATGGCGGTGGGGGCGGCATTGCTGGCGACGACCGGCCGGTCGCTCGATGCGCTGACGCTGGGCGAGCCCGCCGCGCGGTCGCTCGGCGTGTCCATGCAGCGGCTGCGGCTGGTAGTGGTGGTGGGGCTTGGCCTTTCGGTCGGGGCGTCGGTCGCGGTGTCGGGGGTGGTCGGCTTTGTCGGGCTGATCGTCCCGCATCTGCTGCGGCCGCTGGTCGGCGCGCGGCCATCGGCGTTGCTGCTGCCGTCGGCGCTTGGCGGCGCGGCGCTGGTGCTCGCCGCCGACAGCCTTGTCCGGCTTGCGCCGGGAGCGGGCGAGGTGCGGCTGGGCGTGGCGATGGCGCTGATCGGCGGGCCGTTCTTTGTCTGGCTGCTGCTCACCCGGCGGGGGGAACTCGCATGGCGCTGACGCTGGAAGGCGCGACGGTGGCGCTCGGCGGGCGCGATGTGCTGCGCAGCATAAGCGCACAATTTACCAGCGGGCGCGTGACGGTGGTGCTCGGGCCCAACGGCGCGGGCAAGTCGACGCTCGCGCAGCTGCTCGCCGGTATCCTGACGCCGCATGCCGGCGCCGCGATGATCGACGGCGCGCCGATCGCCGGCCTCACCGCTCGTGATCGGGCGCGGCGGATCGGCTATCTGCCGCAGGCGCTGACCGCGCACTGGGACATGCGCGTCGAAGAGCTGGTCGCGCTCGGCCGACTGCCGCATCGCGGCGCCTTCGCGGCGCTGTCGCCCGCTGACCGCGAGGCGATCGCGGCGGCGATGGCGGCGACCGATACGCAGCGTTTCGCGAGCCGCAGCATCGGGACCCTTTCGGGCGGCGAGGCGGCGCGCGTCCATCTCGCCCGCGTGCTGGCGGGGACGCCCGACTGGATTATCGCCGACGAACCGCTCGAAGGGCTCGATCCGGCGCACCGGCTCGACGTGCTCGACCGGCTGCGCGCGGCGGCGACGGCGGGCGCGGGCGTGATCGTCATCCTTCACGACCTGACGCATGCCGCACGCGTCGCCGACGATGCGTTGCTGATCCGCGACGGCGGACTCGTCTCGATGGGCGCGGCGCGCGACGTGCTGACCCCCGCGATCCTCGCCCCGGTCTATGGCGTGCGGCTGTTCGAAGGCGTCGATGATGGCGGCGCGGCGCTGCTGATCCCGGTCGCGCGGCTGCCATGAGCGCGCGGCTCGCGCTGGCCGGGCTCGCGGCGGAGGCGGTGCTGGGCTGGCCCGATCGGCTGCCGCATCCGGTGCAGGCGATCGGCGCGCTGCTCGACCGGCTCGATCGCGACCTGAACCGGCCGCCGCTGCGCCGCGCCAAAGGCGTCGCGGCGCTCGCAGTTACCGTCGGCGCGGCGGCGGGGACGGCGGCGGTGCTTGGCCGGATCGCACCGCCCGCACGGATCGCGCTGGCGAGCGCGGGGCTCGCGCAGCGGTCGCTATGGCAGCATGTCCGCGCGGTCGAGCAGGCGCTTGCGATTGGCGACATCGCGCTGGCCCGCGCCGAAGTCGCCAGGATCGTCGGGCGCGATACCGCCGCGCTCGATGCGTCGGGCATCGCCACGGCGGCGATCGAGAGTCTCGCGGAAAGCTTCAACGACGGCGTCGTCGCTCCGGCGCTCTGGCTCGCGGTTGGCGGCCTGCTGGGGTTATGGGCGTACAAGGCGGTCAACACCGCCGACAGCATAATCGGCCACCGCACGCCGCGCCATGCGAGTTTCGGCTGGGCGGCGGCGCGGGCCGACGATGCGATGAACCTGGTGCCCGCGCGGATCGCCGGGCTATTGATCGTCGTGGCGGCGGGCGGGCGCGGGATCGACGTGATGCGCCGCGACGCGCACCGCCATGCCTCGCCCAATGCCGGCTGGCCCGAAGCGGCGATGGCGGGCGCGCTGGGGCTGCGGCTCGGCGGGCCGGTCAGCTATGATGGCGCGCCGCACGCTCGCCCCTGGTTTGGCGACGGCGATGCGCCCGCAGGCGCCGCCGATATCGCCCGCGCGCTTCGCCTTTACGCCCGCGCGACTGCGTTGCTGTGGCTGCTGATCGGGATGCGCGCATGGCGGCGATGATGATTCAGGGTACGGGATCGGACGTCGGCAAGTCGCTGATCGTCGCGGGCCTGTGCCGGCTGTTCACCGATCGGGGCCTCCGAGTCCGCCCGTTCAAGCCGCAGAACATGTCGACCAATGCGGCGGTGATCGCCGGTGGCGGTGGCGAGATCGGCCGCGCGCAGGCGCTTCAGGCGATCGCCTGCCGCACCCCCGCCACAGCCGACATGAACCCGGTGCTGCTGAAGCCCGAAGGTGATCGCCGCGCGCAGCTGATCGTGCAGGGGCAGGTACGCGGGATATGGACGCCCGACCGCTTCCGCAAGCCTCGCGCCGACCTGCTGGGTGCCGCGCTCGATAGCTTCGCCCGGCTTTCCGCCGAGGCCGATCTCGTCATCGTCGAAGGCGCGGGATCGCCTGCCGAGACCAACCTGCGCGCCGGTGACATCGCCAATATGGGCTTCGCGACCGCCGCCGACCTGCCGGTGATCCTGGCCGGCGACATCGATCGCGGCGGCGTGATCGCGGCGCTGGTCGGCACGCACGCGGTGCTGGGCGTCGCCGATGCGGCCCGGATCAAGGCGTTCCTGATCAACCGGTTTCGCGGCGATCCCTCGCTGTTCGCGCCCGGCATGGCGGAGATCGCCGAGCGGACTGGCTGGCGCGGGCTCGGCATCGTGCCGTGGATCGATGCGGCGGCGCGGCTGCCCGCCGAGGACGGCGCGTCGCTCGCCTTGTCGCGCGCGGGCGATGCGCCGTTCCGCATTGTCGTGCCGGTGCTGCCGCACATGGCCAATTTCGACGATCTCGATCCGTGGCGGCTCGAACCGTCGGTGACGCTTGAGCTGATCCCGCGCGGCCGCGCGCTGCCCGTCGCCGATCTCGTCATCCTGCCCGGATCGAAGGCCACCCGCGCCGATCTCGCCGCGCTGACGGCGGAGGGCTGGGACATCGACCTCCGCGCCCATGTCCGCCGGGGCGGGGCGGTAATCGGGCTGTGCGGCGGTTACCAGATGCTCGGGCGGGCGGTGATCGATCGCCACGGTATCGAGGGGGCAGCAGGCGAGAGCGCCGGGCTCGGTCTGCTCGACATCACCACCGAACTCGGCACCGCCAAGCATCTCGAAACGATCGAAGGAGAAGACATGATCGCCCACGCGCCCTTCACCGGCTATCGCATGCATATGGGGCACACCGCCGGCCCCGATGCCGAACGCCCGCTGCTCGCGCTCGCCG
>PKED01000137.1 GCA_002863155.1 Sphingomonadaceae bacterium
GGGCATCTTGCCGCCAATCTCGATCCGCTCGGGATCGCCAAGCAGGAGCTGCCGGCCGACCTGACGCCCGAATTCCACGGCTTTTCGGGTGCCGATCTCGATCGGCCGATTCCGCTCGGCGGCGCGCTCGGGCTCGAACGCGCAACGGTGCGCGAACTCGTCGGCATCCTGCGCGCCAATTACTGCGGCAATGTCGGCCTCGAATATATGCACATCGCCGATGTCGAGGAGCGCCGCTTCCTGCAGGAGCGGATGGAGGGCCGCGACAAGGCGATCCAGTTCACGCCCGAAGGCAAGAAGGCGATCCTGAACAAGGTGATCGAGGCCGAGCAGTGGGAGCGCTTTCTGGGCCGCAAATATGTCGGCACCAAACGCTTCGGCCTCGACGGCGGCGAAAGCATGATCCCCGCGCTCGAAAGCGTCATCAAATATGGCGGCCAGTACGGCGTGCGCGAGATCGTGTACGGCATGGCGCACCGCGGGCGGCTCAACATGCTCGCGAACGTCATGGCGAAGCCGTACAAGGTGATCTTCCACGAATTTGCGGGCGGCAGCGCGAATCCCGACGACATCGGCGGTTCGGGCGACGTCAAATACCATCTCGGCACCAGCACCGATCGCGAGTTCGACGGCATCAACGTCCATATGTCGCTGGTCGCCAACCCGTCGCATCTGGAGGCGGCCGATCCGGTCGTACTCGGCAAGACACGCGCGATCCAGACGATCGCGGGCGATGACGAGCATAGCGGCTCGCTGCCGGTGCTGATTCATGGCGACGCGGCCTTTGCGGGGCAGGGGATCGTGTGGGAATGCCTCGGCTTTTCGGGCATTCGCGGCTACAATACCGGCGGGTGCATCCACTTCGTCATCAACAACCAGATCGGCTTCACGACCAGCCCGCAATTCGCGCGCAGCTCGCCCTATCCGAGCGACGTGGCAAAGGGCGTCCAGGCGCCGATCTTCCACGTCAATGGCGATGATCCCGAAGCGGTGACGTTTGCCTGCAAGATGGCCATCGAGTTCCGCCAGCGCTTCCACCGCGACATCGTGATCGACATGTGGTGCTATCGCCGCTTCGGCCATAACGAGGGCGACGAGCCGAGCTTCACCCAGCCGCTGATGTACGACCGCATCCGCCAGCATCCGCCGGTGAGCGAAATCTATGGCCAGAAGCTGATCGAACAGGGCGTGGTCGACCAGGCGTGGATCGACGGCCAGGTCAAGGCGTTCACCGACCTGCTCGAAGGCGAGTTCGAGGCGGGCACCAGCTACAAGCCCAACAAGGCGGACTGGTTCGCCGGGCGCTGGTCGGGCCTGCACGCCCCCGCCGATCCCGAAACCGCGCGACGCAATGTCGAGACCGGCATCGAGCCCAAGCTGTTCGAGGCGATCGGCCGCACCCTCACCACCGTTCCCGACAGCGTGAAGATCCACAAGACGCTCGCCCGCGTGGTCGACGCCAAGCGCGCGATGTTCACCGGCGGCGAGGGGTTCGACTGGGCGACCGGCGAGGCGCTCGCCTTCGGATCGTTGCTGTCCGAAGGCTATGGCGTGCGCCTGTCGGGTCAGGATTCGGGGCGCGGCACCTTCAGCCAGCGGCATGCGGTGTGGGTCGACCAGACCGACGAGCATAAATATGTGCCGCTGTCGCAGATCGAACATGGCCGCTTCGAAGTGCTCGACAGCCCGTTGTCCGAATATGGCGTGCTCGGTTTCGAATATGGCTATGCGCTCGCCGACCCGAAGACGCTGGTGCTGTGGGAGGCGCAGTTCGGCGACTTCATGAACGGCGCGCAGATCATGATCGACCAGTTCATCGCGGCGGGCGAGGCCAAGTGGCTGCGCGCCAACGGCCTCGTGATGCTGCTGCCGCATGGCTATGAAGGGCAGGGGCCCGAGCACAGCTCGGCGCGGCCGGAGCGCTTCCTGCAACTCTGCGCGGGCGACAATATGCAGGTCGCCAACTGCACCACGCCCGCCAATTATTTCCACCTGCTCCGGCGCCAGATGCACCGGCCGTTCCGCAAGCCGCTGATCGTCTTCACGCCCAAGTCGCTGCTGCGCCACAAGCTCGCGGTGTCGAAGGCAGACGACTTTCTGGGCGACAGCCACTTCATGCGCATCCTGTCCGATCCATGGGCGCCCGCCGACGCCGATGTCGAGCGGCTGGTGCTGTGCACCGGCAAGGTCGCCTATGACCTGATGGAGGCGCGCAACGCCGCCGGGGACAAGGGCACCGCGATCGTCCGGCTCGAACAGCTCTATCCCTTCCCCGGCGAGCCGCTGGTCGCGCGGCTCAAGCGGATGAGCGGCCTGACCGATGTCGTCTGGGCGCAGGAAGAACCGAAGAACAACGGCGCATGGAGTTTCGTCGAGCCGTTCATCGAGGAATGCCTGGTGGCGGCCGGCGGCGACGTGCTGCGGCCGCGCTATGCCGGGCGGGCGGCGGCGGCGTCGCCCGCGACCGGGCTGATGAAGCGCCATCAGACCGAACAGGCCGCGCTCGTCGCCGACGCGCTCGGCCATAATGTGCGCGAGGAAATCAGGCGGTCGCGCAAGTCTTAGTCACCCCGAATGGGTCCCGGTGACAGCGGGGCTCCCGTCCGGGCTCCCGCCGTTGCGGGAGCACAAGAAGGCAGGAACGAATATGGCAACCGAAGTCAAAGTCCCCGTGCTGGGCGAATCGATCACCGAAGCGACGCTGGGCGAATGGCTCAAGCAGCCGGGCGACAAGGTCGCCGCCGACGAGCCCGTCGCGAGCCTGGAAACCGACAAGGTGTCGGTCGAGGTCGGCGCGCCGGTGGCGGGCGTGATGGGCGCGCACGGCGTGAAGGTCGGCGATACCGTGGCGGTCGGCGCGGTGATCGCAACGATCGAGGCTGGGAATGCCGATGCCGCCCCGGCGCCCGCCGCCAAGCCCGCCGAGCCCGCCCCCGCGCCTGCCGAAGCACCCGCCCCGGCGGCAGACGTCGCCCCGGCGGCGCTGTCGCCATCGGTCCGGCGCGCGGTGCTCGAAACCGGCGTCGATCCGGCGACCGTCACCGGCACCGGCAAGGACGGGCGGCTGACCAAGGACGATGTGCTGGCGGCGGCGACGACGCCCGCGCCTGCCGCTTCGGTCGCACCCGCGCCCGCGGCTTCCCCGGTGGCGTCCGGCGAACGGCGCGAGGAGCGCGTCCGCATGACCCGGCTGCGCCAGACCGTCGCCAAGCGGTTGAAGGAAGCGCAGAACACTGCCGCGATGCTGACGACGTTCAACGATGTCGACATGTCGGCGGTGATGGAGGCGCGGACCCGCTACAAGGATCTGTTCGAAAAGAAGCACGGCGTTCGGCTCGGCTTCATGGGCTTCTTCGTGAAGGCCGCCTGCCTCGCGCTGAAAGACGTGCCGAGCGTCAACGCGCAGATCGACGGTGATGAGATCGTCTATCACGAATATGCCGACATCTCGGTCGCGGTCTCGGCGCCGAACGGCCTTGTCGTCCCCGTCATCCGCGACGCCGACCGGCTGAGCGTCGCGGCGATCGAAAAGACGATCGGCGATTTCGGCAAGCGCGCCAAGGACGGCACGCTGAAGATGGAGGATATGGCCGGCGGTACCTTCACCATCTCCAACGGCGGCGTGTTCGGCAGCCTCATGTCGACCCCGATCATCAACCCGCCGCAGAGCGCGGTGCTGGGCCTCCACCGCATCGAGGACCGCCCGGTGGTGGTCGACGGCCAGATCGTGATCCGCCCGATGATGTACCTGGCGCTCAGCTATGACCACCGCCTGATTGACGGGCGCGAGGCGGTGACGTTCCTTGTCGCGCTGAAGAATGCTATCGAGGACCCGACGCGGATTTTGATCGATTTGTGAGAGTCTTGTGCTCCCGCGAAGGCAGGAGCCCGGAGCCCTAAGCGGTGCGCTGGATAACCCTAGGCTCCTGCGTTCGCAGGAGCACAGTGAGGTAGAAGATGGCAGACGGCAATTACGACTATGACGTCCTGGTGATCGGCGCTGGCCCCGGCGGTTATGTCGCGGCGATCCGCGCGGCGCAGCTGGGGCTGAAGACCCCGTGCGCGGAGAGCCGCGAGACGCTGGGCGGCACCTGCCTCAATGTCGGCTGCATCCCGTCCAAGGCGATGCTGCACGCGTCCGAATTCTACAACGACGCCGCCAACGGCACGCTGGCGAAGCTCGGCATCAAGGTCGGGCAGGTCGAGCTCGATCTCGACGCGATGCACGGTCAGCGCAAGGATGCGG
This sequence comes from Sphingomonadaceae bacterium, assembly GCA_002863155.1. Taxonomy (GTDB): domain Bacteria; phylum Pseudomonadota; class Alphaproteobacteria; order Sphingomonadales; family Sphingomonadaceae; genus Sphingomonas. The sequence goes on from PKED01000137.1 coordinate 4,247, forward strand.
TCAAGCAGCTGACCGGCGGCATCGAATTCCTGTTCAAGAAGAACAAGGTCGATTGGCTGAAGGGCCATGCCAAATTCACGTCCGCCGACACGGTCGAGGTCGCGGGCAAGGCGGTGCGCGCGAAGAATATCGTGATCGCGACCGGCTCCAGCGTGACACCGCTGCCGGGGGTCGCGGTCGACAATGACAAGCAGGTCATCGTGGACTCCACCGGCGCGCTCGAGCTGGAAAAGGTGCCCGACCATCTCGTCGTGATCGGCGGCGGCGTGATCGGGCTGGAGCTCGGCAGCGTGTGGAAGCGGCTCGGCGCCAAGGTGACCTGCGTCGAGTTCCTTGACCAGATCCTGCCCGGCTTCGATGGCGAGGTCCGCAAGGAAGCCAACAAGATTTTCAAGAAGCAGGGCATCGAGTTCAAGCTCGGCACCAAGGTGACCTCAGTGACGGTCAAGGGCAAGAAGGCGACGGTGACCGTCGAGCCCGCCGCCGGCGGCACCGCCGAAACGATCGAGGCCGATGCGGTGCTCGTCTCGATCGGCCGCCGGCCCAACACCGACGGGCTGGACCTCGACGCCGCCGGCTTGCAGACCAACAAGCGCGGCCAGATCGAGATCGACCACCGCTTCCAGACCGGCGTTCCCGGCATCTGGGCGATCGGCGATGTCGTGCCTGGGCCGATGCTCGCGCACAAGGCGGAGGATGAAGGCGTCGCGGTCGCCGAGAACATCGCCGGGCAGACCGGCATCGTGAACCACGATGTCATTCCCTCGGTCGTCTATACCTGGCCCGAAATCGCCGGCGTCGGCCTGACCGAGGAGCAGGCCAGGGAAAAGGGCGCCCAAAATGGGAATGGGGTGAAGGTCGGCAAGTTCCCGATGCTCGCCAACAGCCGCGCCAAGACCAATCACGAGCCCGACGGATTTGTGAAGGTGATCGCGGATGCGAAGAGCGACCGCGTGCTCGGCGTGTGGATGATCGCCAGCGTCGCGGGCTCGATGATCGCGCAGGCAGCGCAGGCGATGGAATTCGGCGCGACCTCCGAAGACATCGCCTATACCTGCCACGCCCACCCGACCCATGCCGAAGCGTTCAAGGAAGCGGCGATGGGCGTGCTGGGCAAGCCGATCCATATCTGATCGCGGCTGCGGCCGCGGCCACCGCCGCGCGCCATAGCTGGCTAGAGTCGGATGACCTTTGGTTGAATCAAATCCGCAACCGTTCGTGTCGAGCGAAGTCGAGACACCCTGCGCAACGCTCGTGGCCTGTTTCTCGACTGCGCTCGAAACGAACGGCTCAAGATAATGTCATCGGGCTCTAGAGCATGCTCTTGAAGATGTCGCCCAGCGTATCGTCGGCGGCGTCGAGCGCGTCCTTGCCGACCGGCGATGCGCCAAAGGCGATCGACGGCGGCATCACGATATCGGCACCGCCAGGATCACCGCCAAGGTTGATCTGACCGTGGTTGATCAGGGCCGGGCTGACCAGACCGGGATCGTCGAGGGCGATTCCCGGCGGGGGTAGTTGGTCCGCCTTGCCAAAGCCCAGCGACGCGGCCGCCGCCTTGCGCAGTTCATCGACGCTTTCGAAAGTCGGATCGTCAGCCATTTGTCAGCTCCTCAATGCGTTTCGCGATCAGCGACGGCGACAGGATAACGCTTTCGCGGAACACCGCGTCCCTGAATATGGGGTCCTTGAAGTCATCTTCCAGATTGTCGGTGCTGTCGATGCAGAAGATGCGCTCGGCCGGCGCTTCTGGCACCAGCGAATTGAGCACGGGCACGCAGATCACGCTGTGCGCGCTGCTGGCGATCATCGCCCGCTCATATTTGGTCATCACGAAATCGGCGAGCGGCACGCCGCGCAGAACCCGCGCGAAGCTCGATTTGGTGGCATAGGCGCGCGGCGCGAGGCAGTTTTCGCGGTCGAATTCCATCCGGTCGTCGGCGTCTTCGTCCATGCCGACGCTGGCGACGATGCGAAAGCCGATCTTGCTGTTGCGCCCATTGGCGGCGAGATCCCAGCGGCCGATCTCGTCGACGATGCTCGCGCGGATCTTCGGCGGTTCGGCGCCCGCCTGCCTGCGCCGTTCGTGGATCAGCCCTTCGACCGCGCGATGGACATGGGCGAGCGCCGCCTCGGTCCCGTCGCGGGTCCAGCGCCGCTTGCGCAGGATCTGCTCGGCCCCGTGCAGGCCGGCCAGATAGGCCCGGTTCGCGCTTGCGCGCCCGCAATCGAAATCGAGCGTGCCGAGCGGCGAGGACAGGTCGATCACTTCGAGATCGGGGACGAAATCCTCGACGATCTTCTGGCTGCCGAAAATGCCGGTGCGCACCACCTGGCTCGCAAACGCCAGGAAGCCCCTGTCGCCCTTGCCCGGCCTGGCGTGGCCGTGCTGCTTGGGATCGCTCAGCGTGATCGCGATCACCGGCACGGGCGGGCCATCGGTGCGGCGTTCGAAGGCGCGCTTTTCGGCGGCGAACGACCAGGCCGGCAAGTTCGATACCAGCCCGCCATCGACATAGATCGCGCCAGCGTCGCTGCTCGCGCCTTCGACCTTGCGCGGGATGAAGGCGAGCGGGATCGAGGCCGATGCGGCGACCGCGTCGGCGACGACGACATCGGGGCGGTTCTGGTCGAAAATCTCCAGCCCGCCGGTCACCACGTTCGACACGGTGATCTTCAGGCGGATGCATTGCGGCAGCTTCGACGGATCGATGTCGCCAAAGCGGATTCGCCGGGGCAATTTCGCCCGGTCGATGCCGAGCTCGTCATAATGCTGGCCGACCTTGTCGCGCAGCACCTCGTTGAGGAAATCGACCATGCCGTCGGTTGAAAACATCCCCCGATTGGCGACGATCGGCCAGAGCAGCCAAGTCGCCAATCCGCATGCCGCCGCGAGCATGCCGATCGCGACATAGCCGATGGTGCTGTTGCCGATCAGCGGTGCGGCGATCAGCCCGCCGATCGCCGCGATCAGCAGGAAGGCGGCTAGCCGCGACAACGGCTTCATCCGTTTGAAGCGATTCCAGCTGCCACGCCCGAGCACGTCGACCGGCGCCCTTTTGCTGCGCACGACGATGTCGGTGCCCTGATCCTCGCCGGTGACGCGGTAGAGCTCATCGGCCTTGTACCCGACCGCGACGAGCGCGGCGATGATCGCACCGGCCGAGCTGCCCGCGACGCCGACCGGGGTCAGCCCTTCCTGCTCGAGCGCCTTCAGCGCGCCGACATGGGTGATGCCGCGCGCCCCGCCGCCTTCGAAAACGGCATAGATGGGCCGAATCTTCGGCTTGGCGGTCGTGGAGGCGGATTCGTTCGTCATCGATTTGACCCCCCGCAGATCGACGCGACGGGCGACCGGGTCGATCGTCACCGGATCATGCCGCAGCGCTGCGCCATTGCCGGGGCTGTCGACGGGACGCCATGTCGCCCTGCGATCCTAGCTTCCGCGCCCGGTTTCAGCAACTGGCCGGTCGATGCCCCGGGGGCGATATTCGGCGTAAGGACAGTGGCTTTGCCTCCGGAATCGGGCGATAAGCGCGTCGATGACCACGCTTGCGCCCCCCAGCCGCCTGCTCTGGGCTGCCGAACTGCCGCGCGCCGCCTGGACGCTGGCCGAACTCGTCGGGGCGGGCGCCCGCTTGCGCAGCGCGCCGCCGGGTGACGGGCGCCCGCTGCTGTTGCTGCCGGGGCTGATCAATACCGACCGCTCGCTGCTGGTGATGGCGCGCTATCTGCGGCGGCTCGGCTACCGGGTGGAGACGTTGGGGTTCGGCCGCAATCTCGGCACGCGCACCGTTGGCGCCGATGGTGCGCGGCTGATCGCGCGCGTGGCCGATTATGCGGCGCGCAGCGGGGCCCCCGTGACGCTCATCGGGGTGTCGCTCGGCGGCATCATGGCGCGGCTCGCGGCGCACCGGCTCGGCGCGGCGGTGGTGCGCGAAGTCATCACCATCGCGTCGCCCTATGCGGCGGGGCCGCGCGCGACCAATGTGTGGCGGACCTATCAGTTGGTCAGCGGGGAACGGATCGACGATCCCGCGCTCTTGGCGCGCCAGGCCGAAATCGCCGCGCCGCTGCCCGTGCCCGCCACCGCGATCTGGAGCGCGAGCGACGGGCTGGTCAACGGCCGCGCCTGTTATGGCAAGGGCGAGCCGGGGCTGCGCGCCATCGAGGTCAAGGGCAGCCATGTCGGCGCGCCGTTCCGCGCCGGTGTGCTCCGTACGGTTGCCGTCGTGCTTGCCGCCGGAGGGCACGCGGCCTGACCGCGCGGTTGTTGCCGCACCCCGCGCCGGCCCTAAAAAAAGGCGGGTCGACCGGGCCCGTACCCGGCCGACCCGCCCGACCCGCCCAAGCCTCCCGGGTCAGACCACGATGAAATCGCTGACGCTCAGGCTGCTGCCGGCGGTCAGCTGCGCAAAGGCGACCGCGGCGCCGCTGCCGCTGCCATCGGCATCGTACCAGAGCGTCCCGCTGGCGTTGTCGTAGATCAGCCGGTCATCGGCATCGAGCGCGGCGGTGCCGACCACGAACTGCCCCGCCGCGACCGTGCCGAGGCCAAGGCTTGCGAACACGCTCTGGCTCAGCTGGATCTGGTCGGTGCCGCTGACGAAATCGGCGAGCCGATCGACATTGCCGCCGCCCAGCGCGGTCGAAAAGGCGAACCGGTCGGCACCGTCACCGCCATAAAGCTGATCGGCACCCAACCCGCCGTCGAGCACGTCGTTGCCGCCCAGCGCATAGATGGTGTCGTTGCCCCCCAAAGCTGCCAGGACATTGGCGCCTTCATTGCCGATCACTGCCTGCGCGTAATCGTTGCCGATCAGGTTGATGGGGTCCGTTCCGTTCTGGTTGGCGCTCGACAGCAATTCGATCTCGCTGCCGGCCCCCAGACTGTAGCTCACCGTCGACAATACGCGGTCGTTGCCCTGGCCCGCAGTCTCGACGACGACGTCGCCGGCATCGTCGACCGAAAAGCTGTCGTCTCCGGTGCCGCCGTATAAAGTGTCGGCACCGGCGCCACCGTCGAGAATGTCATTGCCGCCCTGACCGAACAAGATGTCGTTGCCGGCCCGACCGTCGAGCCAGTTGACCGCGTCATTGCCATAGATGGTTTGTGCGGTGTTGCTGCCGGTAATGTTCAGCTGCGCGTCGGCGGGCGCCGACAGCGCCGACAGATATTCCACTTCGGACGTCGCGCCGAGAGCGAAACTCGCGCGGATGACCGCCTGGTCATAACCTTCGCCAGCCGCCTCCACGATCGTGTCGCCGCTATTGTCGACGATATAGAGGTCGTCCCCGCCGCCGCCGATCAGCGTGTCCGCGCCGGTGCCGCCGTCGAGGCGGTCGTTCCCGCCGCGACCGTCCAATATGTCGTCGCCGCCGCCGCCGTTCAGCCAGTTGACGGCGTCGTTGCCGTAGATCGTCTGCGCGAAATCATTGCCGGTGATGTTGAGCTGCGCGCCGGCCGGCACCGATAGTGCCGAAAGATATTCGACTTCGGACGTCGCGCCGAGCGTGAAGCTCGCCCGGATCACCGCCTGGTCATAGCCTTCGCCTGCGGCCTCGACGATGACGTCGTTGCTGTCGTCGACGATATAGAGGTCGTCGCCGGTGCCGCCGATCAGCGTGTCGGCGCCGCTGCCGCCGTCGAGCCGGTCATTGCCGCCATTGCCGACCAGCGTGTCGTTGCCGGCGCCGCCGCTGAAGTTGTTCGCGCCATTGTCCCCGGTCAGCGTGTCGTTGAAGGCCGATCCGATCGCGCCTTCGATCGAGATGTGCGTGTCGCCCGCCGCAGCGCCCCCAAGCGCGCCGCCGATGGTGATCTGCACGGCGGCGCCTGCCGTGCTGTAGTCGGCAATGTCGAGCCCGCCGCCGCCGTCGAGCGTGTCGCCGCCGCCATTGCCGCGCAGCGTGTCGTTGCCGTCCAGGCCGATCACGCGGTTGGCATCGGCATCGCCGATCAGGACATCGGCGCCGTTGGTGCCGACATAGTCGCGCGGGAACCCGTTGTTGACCGTCACCGAAACCCCGTCGCTGAACGGCAAAACGGTCAGTGGCACCAGCCCGGCGAGGAACGTGGTGATCGTTCCCGAAATCGTTCCCGCTTCGAAGGGCGCGTTATAGGTCGGCGACACCTGCACCTCCACCCCGCGCGCAAGGGCATAGTCATAGGTGCCGGCGGCGGTGATCTGGACGAGGAACGGCGCGCCGACGATCGGCGTCACGCGGGCATAGACGGTGACGAAATCGGGAATCGCATCGATCGTCAGGCGCACTGTCTGGGCCAGGGGGTCCGACAGACTGCTGGCGTTCTGGGTGCTGCCGTAATTATAGTCGCTCATCATGACTCTCCTGCGCCCTTTCAATGAAAAAAGAGCGTTTGTTTGAGGAAACACGATAATGATGTGCGCGATCAGCGCCCGACTCTTATAATATAAACATAAGACGGTTCAGGCATTAATTCGAGTTTATCGGACATTCTGGGCGTATACGTAATGAAATAAAAGACGCCACAAAATCATGACGGAAGTACTATTTCCGCTATATTCATGCTCTCGGTAACATTAACGATGATGGGACGCAGAATTCCGCGGTCGTCGCGGCCTCCGCGGCGCGGATCAGGCCGGGAAGGCTCGGGCGATCGGCGGCGATACGCGATCGCTCGCCCGCGTGCAGGCGGGCGGCGCGGGGGTTGCGACCGCGTCGGCGATCAGCCGATGATGAAGTCCGCGCCGCCGGTGCTCGCGTTCGGCAGCTGGAAGACATAGTCGGCGCCGGCCTGATAGCCGTCGATGCCGTTTGCATCGACCACCAGAAAGGTCTGGCCGGCCAGCGTCCCGCTGTCGGGCGTGAACAGCACCGCGCGCCCGCCGGTTAGCTGTGCGCCCGTCGCCGCCGCCAGATTGGCATCGAAGCTCGCCGTGCTCAGCGTGCCGCTGACGACGCTTGCATAGGTGTCGTGCACCTGCCCGCTGATCTGGATGCGGTCGCTCGCGAAGTTGAAGTCGAGCAGCCGGTCATAGTTGGTCGAGCTCGATTGGATCGCGTCGTCGTAGAAGAAGACATCGGCGCCGCTGCCGCCGCGCAGCGCATCGCCGCCATTGCCGCCGAAGATCCAGTCGGCCCCGCTGCCGCCGGTGATCGTGTCGCCCGTCAGACCGCCAAAGATGCGCAGGATACCATCGGTCTCGCCCGCGCCGTTGATGGTGATCGGGTTGGTCACCGACAAGCCGAAGACGATGCGCGTCTCGCCTGCGGGCACGAAAGCATTGCCGATCGTGATGTTGAAATTATTCTCGGCGCCCGCGCCATTGTGCAGCAGTACGACGACTTCCGCGCCGAAGCGCGCGTCGAGGGTGATGGTGTAGTCGCCGTCGAGCGCGATCTGGTCGTTGGTCCCGCCGCCGCCGATCACCTGGTCCGACGCGCCGAAACGGTTCGGACCGAAGTAAAAGCCGTCATTGCCCGCGCCGCCGGTGAAGGTGTCGATGCCCAGCCCGCCATAGATGCGGACATTGCCGTCGGTTTCGGCCGAGGCATTGACCGTGAAATTGTCGCCCGCGCCCAGATTGGTGCCGAAGATCGCCAGCCGCTGGCCCGCCGCGACATTGCCGTCGTTGGTGGTGATGTTGTAGCTGAATCCGGGCAGCGCGGACAGCACCTCGATCCCCGCCAGCGTGGTCGCGCCGAGCACCAGCGCGTTGGCGCCGCTATAATTGCCCTGGATGCCGACCTGGTCGTTGGACCCGGCGCCGCCGTCGATCGTGTCGGCGGCGGTCAGCGCCGCGCCGAACAGGAACCCGTCATCGCCGCCGCCGCCGCTCACCGTATCGTTGCCGCCGCGCGACAGGTCGAAGAAATTGGCGACGTCGTTGCCGATGATCGTGTCGTTGCCGCTGCCGCCGACCGCATTTTCGATCACGACCCCGCGCGCGATCGACACATTGCCGACGCGCCCGCCCACGCTCGAAAAGGTCTCGGGATTCAGGTTGATCGTCTGGTTCTGCGAAAAACCCGAATAATCGAGCGTGTCGGTGCCGCCATTGTCGTAGACGGTGTAGCTCACATTGGGGTTGGCCGATGCGTCGTAAATCGCCCGCCCGGACGTGTTGTTGAAGCCGTAAGTCGTATTGCCGGTGCGGGTCAGCGTGTTGGCGCCGTAAAGCGTCCCGACCGCGATGATATCGGCGACCATCGGCGTCACCGCGAACTGGCGCGTAAAGCCCTGCCCGCTGAAATAGCTGTTCTCCTGCTGGTCGAAATACGACATGATCGTCGTGATCCAGCTGTCGTTCGCATAAAGCGCGTCGACGCCGTAGGACGCGCTGCCATTGTAATTGCCGCCATGGCCCAGGCCGAGCGCATGGCCGATTTCGTGGATGAACGTCTGGAACGAATAGCTGTTCAGCCCGGTGCCATAGGTCGTCAGCCACGCCGTGCCGACATTGACCGTCGCGCTGGTGGTGATCCCGTTCGAATAGCTGGCATTGGCGAACGCGCCATCTTGGGTGTCGTCGAGCGTGATCTGCGCCGTCGTCGTCACTTCCTGGAAAATGATCCCCGTGACGTCGGACCAGAGGTTGAACGCCTCGCGCGCCAGCGTCTGCCCGTCGGCTGTCAGCCCGGTGAGGTTGAAGGTCAGCGTGCCGCCGGGCCCGACGTTGAAATGGTGGCGGCGCGCCGGGCCGCCCCAATAGCCGTCGATCAGCTGGGTGACGATCTGGTCGTTGGTATAGACCGTCAGCGGCGGCGTGGTGAAGGCCGACAGCGTATACTGGCCGGTGTTGCTGCCGAACGCGCCGACGTCGAGATAATAGGTGCCGCCGGTGGTCGCGGTGAAACGCAACCCCGAATAAAGGCCCTCGCCGGCATCGTCATTGGTCGCCAGCTGGGCGCCGCTCGCGTCGCGCACGGTCAGGGTGGTGTCGACCGTGCCATCGGCAACCACACCGCCGGTGCGGAAGATATAGGTCTCGCCCGCCGTCAGCGTGATCCGGAACCAGTCATGGTCGCCGGCGGTTTCGATATTGCCGGCAACGCCGCCGCTCACCGACAAGGTCGCCGCGGTGCCGGTCGATCCCAGGACGCTGTCGGCGCCCGCGGGCGGGACCGCGATCGCGAGAATGCGGAACGACCCCGTCGACGCATCATTATAGGTGCCCGCGTCGATATAGAAGGTGCCCGACGACGTCGCGGTATAGGGGATCAGCGAGAAGGTGTTGTCGCCGCCATCGTCGTCGCTGGCGATGAGCGCGCCGGTCGAATCGCGGAGATAGAGGTAGCTGTCCGGGTTGGAGCCGAACACTGCCTGGGTCGTGAAGACATAGCTTTGCCCCGCCGTCAGCGTGACGCGGTACCAGTCATGGTCGCCGGTCGTGTCGATGACCGTTTCGACCGAACCGCCGACCGCGATCGTCGCGGTGGTCGATATGCCGCCGGGCACGGTATCGGCATAGGGCGTCGGCTGGATAACGGGAATGGCCAGCGTGAGCGCGGCGCTGGCATTGGCCGGGCCGTCGGGCAAGAGGATCAGCCCCTCGCCCTCGCGGCCCTGCTGATCAGATCGATCGCTGGCGGGGTCCAGTTTCTGGCAAACGGCCGTCGAACAGCAACTACACTGCGTCTTTGCCATGTCGGCCCCCAACTGCTCTATCTGGCGGAACTCATCGTCCGCCATGATCACGGATGATTGCCCACTGGAATTTGGGCAAATAATATGACCGGGAAGTTAATCTGCAAAGCCAATCTTGCGGCAGCGTCCTAATTTTGTAGCGAGCGCTCCAAATCTACCCCGGTCGCCGTGTCGGCTGCCAGCCGGTCGACATCCTCGGGCGCGAACCGACGGTCGGAAACCGCAAGATTGAAGCTCACCGGCGCCGACGGCTTGCCGCCGCGCATCACCGTCACCGCCGCGCTCGCAAAGCCCTTCGGCTCGAAACTGAGCGCCACGACCAGCCCGTCGGCGGGCGTATCCGCGCTTGCAACCACTGCCGCACCGCGCGCGCGCGCATAGGCATCGACAAAGCGGCGGCAGATCGCGGACTCGCTCATCGGCGCGACCAGCTTGGCGCCGGTCGCGGTGCAGTGGATGGTCAGCGGCGGTGTGCGCGCCATGGCGGCTCCAAAAGACGCGCCCGCGATCAGGCAAAGGCCGAACAGGCTGGTGCGCAGGGACATCGGCCAAGAATACAGGCGGTGATGCGATAAGTCGACAGCGCCGATACCGCACGAACCGATCGCAACGCGAATTTCGGGTCGCGCGGCTTGCATCGGCTGGGTGCCGGGCCATATCGCCCCGGGACCGCTCCGGCGCTTGCTCTTGCCGAACAAATCTGGAACAAACTCGCCCCATGCTGACTCACATCTCGGTTCGCGGCGCGCGCGAGCACAACCTCAAGGGCGTGGATGTCGACATCCCGCGCGACACGCTGACGGTCATCACCGGACTCTCGGGCAGCGGCAAGTCGAGCCTTGCCTTCGACACCATCTATGCCGAGGGGCAGCGGCGTTACGTCGAGAGCCTGTCCGCCTATGCGCGCCAGTTCCTCGAGATGATGCAGAAGCCCGATGTCGACCATATCGAGGGGCTGAGCCCGGCGATCAGCATCGAGCAGAAGACGACCAGCCGAAACCCGCGCTCGACCGTGGCGACCGTCACCGAAATCTATGATTATATGCGCCTGCTCTGGGCGCGCGTCGGCATTCCCTACAGCCCCGCGACAGGCCTGCCGATCGCAGCACAGACCGTCAGCCAGATGGTCGACCGGGTGATGGCGCTGCCCGACGGCACCCGCGCGCTGCTGCTCGCGCCGGTGGTGCGCGGGCGCAAGGGCGAATATCGCAAGGAACTCGCCGAATGGCAGAAGGCGGGCTTCACCCGCGTCCGCATCGACGGGACGATCCACGAAATCGACGAGGCGCCCGCGCTCGACAAGAAGTACAAGCACGACATCGAGGTGGTGGTCGACCGCATCGTCGTCGGCCCCGACGTCGCGACCCGGCTCGCCGACAGTTTCGAGACCGCGCTGAAGCTGGCCGAAGGGCTGGCTTATGTCGATCTGGTCGATGGGGCGGTGGCCGAGCTTGGTGGGGCACGTGTCTCGACTTCGCTCGACACGAACGGATCGAATAATGTCGAAGAGGCCAGAACCCCGTTCGTCCCGAGCGAAGTCGAGGGGCGGGCCACCGGCACCGACCCCGTCCAAATCGGCGGCGCCCAAGAACAGAAGCTGAAGGGCGCGGGCATCCCGGCCAACCGCATCGTCTTTTCCGAAAAATTCGCCTGCCCGGTCTCGGGGTTTACCATTGCCGAGATCGAGCCGCGGCTGTTCAGCTTCAACGCGCCGCAGGGCGCCTGCCCGGCGTGCGACGGGCTGGGCGAAAAGCTGCTGTTCGACGAGGAGCTCGTCGTCCCCAACCACGCACTGTCGCTGAAGAAAGGGGCGATCGTCCCCTGGGCGAAATCGCAGCCGCCATCGCCCTATTACATGCAGGTGCTGGGCAGCCTCGCGCGCGAATTCGGCTTCTCGCTCGACACGCCCTGGGGTGAGCTGCCGGGCGAGGTCCAGCTGATCATCCTCCACGGCACCGGCGGCAAGCCGGTCACGCTCACCTTCGTCGACGGACGCAAATCGTACGACGTCAAAAAGCCGTTCGAGGGCGTGATCGGCAATCTCAACCGCCGCATGCTGTCGACCGAAAGCGCGTGGATGCGCGAGGAACTGAGCAAGTACCAGTCGAGCGCCCCGTGCGAAGTCTGCCACGGCGCCCGCCTCAAGCCCGAGGCGCTCGCGGTCAAGATCGGATCACGCGACATCAGCAGCGTCACCCGCCTGTCGGTGGTCGACGCGCTCGCCTGGTTCGCGGGCGTACCCGAGATGCTCACCCCGCAGCAGCGCGAGATCGCCCGCGCGATCCTGAAGGAAATCGACGAGCGGCTGGGTTTCCTCAACAATGTCGGGCTCGATTACCTCAATCTCGACCGCACCAGCGGCACGCTGTCGGGCGGAGAGAGCCAGCGCATCCGCCTCGCCAGCCAGATCGGCAGCGGCCTCAGTGGCGTGCTCTACGTGCTCGATGAGCCGTCGATCGGCCTCCACCAGCGCGACAACGACATGCTGCTCGCAACGCTGCGTCGCCTGCGCGATCTCGGCAACACCGTGCTCGTCGTCGAGCATGACGAGGACGCGATCCGCAGCGCCGACTATATCCTCGACATGGGGCCGGGCGCGGGGGTGCATGGCGGGGCGGTGGTCGCGCGCGGGACGCTGCCCGAAATCCTCGGCACCAAAGGCAGCATCACCGCCGATTACCTCAACGGCACGCGCAGCATCGCGGTGCCGCCCAAGCGCCGCAAGGGGAATGGCAAGAAGCTGACGCTCAGCGGCGCGACCGCCAACAACCTCAAGAACGTGACCGCGAGCATCCCGCTCGGCACCTTCACCTGCGTGACGGGGGTGTCGGGATCGGGCAAGTCGAGCTTCACCATCGACACGCTCTATGCCGCCGCCGCGCGCGCGCTCAACGGGGCGCGGATCGTCGCCGGCAAACACGAAAAGATCGCGGGGCTCCAGCACCTCGACAAGGTGATCGACATCGATCAGTCACCGATCGGCCGCACCCCGCGCAGCAACCCCGCCACCTATACCGGCGCCTTTACCCAGATCCGCGACTGGTTTGCGGGGCTCCCCGAGGCGCAGGCGCGCGGCTACAAGCCCGGCCGGTTCAGCTTCAATGTCAAGGGCGGCCGGTGCGAGGCGTGCAGCGGCGACGGCCTGATCAAGATCGAGATGCACTTCCTGCCCGACGTCTATGTCACCTGCGACGTCTGCCACGGCAAGCGCTACAACCGCGAAACGCTCGAAGTGAAGTTCAAGGGGATGAGCATCGCCGACGTGCTCGACATGACGGTCGAGGACGCGGTCGAATTCTTCAAGGCCGTGCCCCCCATCCGCGAGAAGATGGCGATGCTCGCCGAAGTCGGGCTGGGTTATGTGAAGGTCGGGCAACAGGCGACGACGCTGTCGGGCGGCGAGGCGCAGCGCGTGAAGCTCGCCAAGGAACTGTCCCGCCGCGCGACCGGCCAGACGCTCTACATCCTCGATGAACCCACTACGGGCCTGCATTTTGAGGATGTGAGGAAGCTGCTGGAGGTACTCCACGCGCTGGTCGAACAGGGCAATACCGTGGTGGTGATCGAGCACAATCTCGACGTCATCAAAACCGCCGACTGGGTGCTCGACCTGGGGCCTGAGGGCGGCGTGAAGGGGGGCGAGGTGGTGGCGGAGGGGACGCCGGAGGCGGTGGTGAAGGAGGCGCGGAGTTTTACGGGGCGGTATTTGGCGCCGTTGTTGGGGAGGGGCGCGACGCAGCTAAAGCGCGAGGTTGGAGCGGTCGAGTGAAACAACCGGCCGACATCATGCTGCTCTCATCAAAGGCGGACGTGACGGTGTTCATTCCCGCTGTGATTGCGGCGGCCGATCGCGAACGGAACTCGTTCGGCTTTTTGCCTGCTAAAGCATATGAAGATTTCGCCTTGCAACAAAGGCTAATAGTCGCATGTGACCCGGCCTCGCATGCACTTGCTGGCTATGTAGTTTTTGGAGGAACACCGCCACAGGCGAGAATATTTCAGACGTATGTAGCACCTGAATATCGCCGAAGTGGCGTGGGTCGACGGTTGGTTGAAGAAGTTGTGAGGCGTTCGGAAGAAGTTTCCTTTTTAAGTATACGAGTGGAAGTGGCATCTGACCTCGGTGATGCGAACAAATTCTATAAGAATCAGAGCTTTAGAAGAGTGCGAGAGAAGGCGGGAGGGAGATCTCGCAATAGAACTATCTACACGCGCGTACGAGAACTTGATTCACCCAGTCTGCTAGATTTTGCAACGTACGGTGTCGCGGACGGTCCTGCCATTAGTCTTGTTCTGTCGACCGCCTCTGAGAAACCGTTTTATCTAATCGATCTCAATGTCTTATTTGACCTTACCAAGCGGCGGAGTAACGCTTTGGGCGCTGGCCGAGTTCTCGCTGCCGCCGTTGGCAATGCCGTCGCCTTAGCGGTTTCAGCAGAGCTCGTGACAGAGTTGGAGCGCAATACCGATCTGGGCAAACCTGATCCCATCTTGAAGATTGCAAGAGCGTGGCCGCGACTGAAATCACCAGCGGCATCAGTCCTAACCACTTATTTCGGTACGCTAGGGCCGCTCCTGTTCCCCAATCGTTGGGCTACGCAGTCGCTCACCGTCCAGGATAGGTCAGATATCTCGCACCTCGCCACGGCAATAGAGGAAGGGGCGGATGGGTTTATCACGTCAGAGAAGGCAATTTTAGCCTGTGCCGAATGGTTTAGGACAAATCACCAGCTTGACGTAATTTCGCCCGACGTCTTCGGTAAACGGCACACTGCTACTGCCCGAGACTCTGCCGCCTTTCAGGTTTCACTGGAGGGCCGAGGAGTCTCCACGGGAGAAGTTTCGCAGGTTCAAATTTCAGATGTTAAGAGCTTTCTAGCGTTTCACGATGCCCCAGACGACATTGCCAAAAGTGCTGTCTCGCAAGGCACATCCGCGGCGCCAAGACGGCGATTGGTG
>PKED01000159.1 GCA_002863155.1 Sphingomonadaceae bacterium
ATAGATATGCTCGGGATCGACGCCGGCCGCGACCAGCGCGTCGTGCTGAAGGTCGTGAACCTGGCTGCCATCCGCCTTGGACACTCGCGCGTAACCGAGCTGCGTTGTCACATATACGTCCGTCTGCGTGACGGAGCGGCATTGCCCGTCGATCAATCTGCATAATGTCACATAACCCGTCTCCTCGTCTATGCTCCATGAACAGGGCCACATCCCTGTTGCGTGACAAACAGGAAGCCGATGCCGTCCAGAACAATATTATCGCCTGCGCAGCGCGCTGTGATCTTCGATCCGCCTTCTGACAGCGCGACGATCGAGCGGCTCTTCACTCTCGGCCCCGATGACCTCGCGCAGGTAGCGCGTCGTCGGCGCAGAGCGAACCGGCTCGGCTATGCCGTGCAGCTCTGCTACCTGCGTCATCCGGGGCGTGCGCTGCTGCCGAGTGAAGCAGTGCCCGCCCTCATGCTGTCGCTGCTCGCCGACCAGATCGGTTGCCGGATCGACGACTTCGCCGACTATTCTGCCCGTGCGACGACGCTGCGCGAGCATCGCGCCGAGATCGAAGCGTATCTTGGTCTGCGCGCCTTTGACCGGATCGACGTACGATCGACGCTGGCACTGGGATCAGAGATCGCCACCTCGACCGATCGGGGCGAGGCGATCGTCGCCGGCATGGTCAATCGCCTGCGGCTCGACCGGATTGTTCTGCCTGCGGCATCGACGCTGGAACGGCTCGCCCTCATCGTGCGGGCCCATGCACGCAAGGCCGCCCATGCCGGACTGATCCGCGATTGCTCGGCCGATCAGGAAGCGGCACTCGAACGCCTGATCGCATCCGATGACAATGGTCGCACCCGTCTGGGATGGCTACGCGAATGGCCGGAAGCGCCATCGGCGTCGAACCTGAAGGGGATCGTCGAACGGCTCGACGCGGTGCGCGGCATCGGGATCGCAACCGATCGGGCACGACGTATCCATGCCGCCCGCTATGCCGTCATCGCCCGGACCGCCGGCATCGTCACTGCGCAACACCTCCGGCGTCTCGAACGCCCGCGCCGACTCGCGATGCTGGTCGCCTCCATGATCGAGATGGAGGCGGCGCTGACCGATGCCGCCTTGGTCATGGTCGAGAAGATGGTGGGGGCGCTGTTCCGCCGCGCCGACCGTACCCGGTCCGACCGGCTGCTCGGGCAGGCACGGATGCTGAAAGACACGGCGCGCTTTCATGTCCGGCTCGGCCGCTTGCTGGTCGATGCACGCGCGAGCGGACGCGACGCCTTTCGCACGATCGATGACCGGGTGGGCTGGGATCAGCTCGAACGCAGCATCCGCTTCGCCGAGGATCTGACGCGTGCGGCCGATGACGGTCTGGAGGAAGTGGTCGAACGCTACCCTGCCGTGCGGCGGTTCGCCCCGACCTTCCTCGCCGCCTTCACCTTCCGGACCGCGAGATCGGGCGATCCGCTGCTCGGCGCGATCGAGGCGCTGCGAACGATGTACCGCGACGGCCGATCGGTCCTGCCGAAGCGTGTGCCGACCAGCTTCATCAAGCCACGCTGGCACAAGGTCGTGCAGCCGGCCGAAGGGACAATCGACCGCCGCGCCTATGAGATCGCGGTGATCGTCCACCTGCGCGAACGGCTCGGATCAGGCAGCATCTGGGTAGATGGCAGCCGCGCCTATCGCACGCTGGACGATTACCTGCTGCCGGTGCCCGCCTTTGAGACGATGCGCACCGATAGCGATCTGCGCCTCGCCGTGCCGTCCCGTTTTTCTCAATGGTATGAGGAACGGCGCGCGATGCTGACCCAGCGCATGACCGAGGTGGAGCGCGCAGCCGCGGCCGGCGAACTGGTCGACGTAACGATCGAGCGCGGGCAGTTGTTGATCTCGCCGATCCGGCGATCTCCGTCCGACGATGCCGAGGCGCTGAAGGCCCGGCTCTACGCGATGCTGCCGCGTGTCCGCATTACGGACCTGCTGGTTGAGGTCGCCGCGTGGTCGGGCTTTGCCGACCGTTTCGTTCATGCCCGCAGTGGCGAGCCGGCCTCTGACCAGTCCGCGCTGATGGGGTCGATCCTCGCCGATGCGACCAATCTCGGCCTCGGGCGCATGGCGGAAAGCTCGCGTGGGCTGACATTGTCACGCCTGCGCTGGACTGCGGAATGGCATGTGCGCGATGAAACGTACCTGTCGGCGCTGGCGGCGATCGTAGACTGCCACACCGCGCATCCGCTCGCCCAGGTCTGGGGACCGGGCGACACATCGTCCTCGGACGGGCAGTTCTTCCGCGCCGGCGGTCAGGGCGAGGCGCGCGCCGATCGCAACGACCGCTACGGCAGCGAACCCGGCGTGCTGTTCTACACCCACGTCACCGACCGCTTCACGCCGTTCCATACCAAGGTCATAGCCGCCAATGCTGGCGAGGCCGCGCATGTCCTCGACGGCCTGCTCGATCATGAGAGTGAACTGGTGATCCGCGAACATGCGACCGATACCGCCGGGGCGGTCGATCATGTCTTCGGCTTGTGCCATCTGCTCGGCTTCCGCTTCGCACCGCGTATTCGCGACCTCAACGAACGCCGCCTGTATAGCCTGTCGTCGCTCGATCCTTGGCCGACGCTGCGCCAACTTGTCGCGGGCCCGGTCAACGTTCGCGCGATCGAAGAGGATTGGGACGAGACGCTGCGGCTCGCCGCCTCGATCCGCGCCGGCACCGTCAGTGCCTCGGTCATGCTGCGCAAGCTGGCGGGTTTCCCGCGTCAAAACCCCGTCGCCCGCGCGCTGCGTGAGATCGGGCGGATTGAGCGCACACTGTTCATGCTCGACTGGTTCGACGATCCCGAACAGCGGCGTCGCACCGGCAGCATCCTCAACAAGGGTGAGGCCCGCAACGCGCTCGCCCGCGCCATCTTCTTCAACCGCCTCGGCGAACTGCGCGACCGCACCTTCGAGAACCAGCGCCATCGTGCCTCTGGCCTGACCCTGCTCACCGCGGCCGTCACGCTCTGGAACACCGTCTATCTCGACCGCGCCGTCCGGCATTTGCGCGCCAGCGGTGTCGAGGTGCTGGACGAACTGCTTGCCCATGTCGCGCCATTGGGCTGGGAGCATATCGGCCTCACTGGCGACTATCTGTGGAGCGAGATGGACAAGCCCCGCGAGCGGTTCAGGCCGCTCCGCCTCCATCGGAACGGTCGGGATGCTTAGCGTACGTTTTCGAACATTCTCTCACCGGCCCCCTTTATGGGCTGCGGGCGCGCGAGCGCGGCGACGCGCTCGCGCTGCGTCCCTGGTTCATCGCCAGCGCTGGCCTGAGCCTGTTGTTTTCAGGCGCCTGGGTCGTGCTGATGGCCTCCTCAATGGCCGGAACGCCGGCCTGGCCGATCGACCGTGAAGCAGTCGGCGCGCTGCTCACCGGCTCTGCGATCGGAGCAGCATGGAAGCTGCGCATGGTCATGGTGGCCCTCGCGGCGCTGGCAGCGCTGGTCGCGGGCGGGCGCGGCATCTGGCTGAGCATCGTCGCGCTCTGCTCGGCCGTGGCACTCGCAACGCTGGCGTGGACCGGACACGGCGCGATGGACGAAGCCGTGATGGGCTGGGTCCACCTCATCGTCGACATTCTCCATCTGATCGCCTCGGGCGCTTGGGTTGGCGCACTACTGGGGCTGCTCCTGCTCGTCTCCCGACCCGCGGCGCGCGTAGACGCGGCGCATCTGGGGCTGACGCACCGCGCGCTGCACGGGTTCGGCGCGATCGGGACGGTTGTGGTCGGCACGATCCTCGTCACCGGCCTGGTCAACGGCTGGATGCTGGTCGGGATCGGCAACCTCGCCACGCTTCCTGCGACGCTCTATGGTCAGCTCCTGATCGCAAAGCTGGCGCTGTTCGTCGCCATGCTAGGGCTCGCCTCGCTCAACCGCTTCCGGCTCACGCCGGCATTCGAGCGGTCGATCGCAGCGGACGATCACAAGGGCGCCCTCGGCGCGCTGCGGACAAGTCTGGCGATCGAAACCGCCTGTGTCATCGCGGTTCTCGGGCTGATCGCCTGGCTCGGGACGCTCGCGCCGCCTGCATCGGCGATGTGATGCGCGGCCGGGGAGCCCTCGCGGTCCCCGGCCGTTCACGGGGCCGCGCCTGATGGATCAGTCGATCCTGCTCGACGAGACGGGGAGGATGCTGGCCGTGGCCGGCCTGATCTGCGTGGTGCTGCTCGTGCCGATGATGATCGTCGGGCTGATAATCAGCATCATCCAGGCGGCGACGTCGATTAGCGAACAGACGCTGAGCTTCGTGCCTAAGCTGATCGCGCTAGGCGTATGTTTGGTGATTTTCGGGAGCGCAGCGACCGAGCTCCTGACCAAGTTCACGGCCGAGCTGTTCGCTGTGATCGCGAGCATGGGCCGTTGATATGCAGATAGCTGCGCGGGCGGGCGACCGCCCGCGCAAGCCCCGCTATGCCGCCATCCGATCGCAGGAATCGGCGCACTTCCGGCACGCTGCCACGCAATCCTCCATGCCGCCCAGGGCCTCGCAGCTCGCTGCGCAAGCCCGGCAGATCTCGGCACACTCGCGGCAGATATGCTGATGGTGGGCGGACTTGCGCGCCATGAAGTCGATCGCAACCGCGCAAATTTGCGCGCAGTCGGCCATGATCTTCATATGCTCGGGCGCGGCGTGCTGGCCGCCCATTTCGAGGCAATGGTTCATCGCCATGTGAAGACAGGTCACATGGCATTCGTGGCAGGCGTCCATGCACGCCTTCATGCCGGGGTCGATCTGGTGCATCGCATTATCTCCGTATGAGCCCCCGCCTGTTCCTAGATACGCGCGCCGCGCGATCACCCCTTGCCGCGATCTCCGTCGTTCGCGGCAAGTTACATGGCCCACCGACCGAACAGCGTCGCAACGATGATGCCCGCGCCAAGCATGATGAGCGTCAACACTGTCATTGCGGCGATCTGAGGTCCGGTCACGCGCGCGCCGGCCGCCATGCCGCTCATCCCTGCCATTGCGTCGTGTCCCATGTCCGGCATCGGCGTGGCCGATTGCCGGTCCGCGCCGACTTCGTGTCCGCCATGCCCCAGCGCGCGCACCGTGCCCATGCCGTGCTTCAAGCGCACGCCAACCAGCCAAAGGTTGATCGGATAGGCGACTGCGAACCCGACGAGTGTCGCCAGCGACATGACGCCCCAAAAGCGGAGCGAGCTGGCGTGCATCGCGGCCATGTCGCGGCTCATCAACACCACCATCGTCGGGATCATGCCGGCCATGACGGCATTCATCGACAGCCATTCGGGGATGAACGACATGCGAAGCGCGCCCCAATAGGAACCGCCCGCCATGTCGCGCATGAAAAGCGCCTGGAAAATCAGCAGTCCGAACGCGAAGCCGAACACATATTCCGCGATCACGTCCTGCCACATCGGCAGGCCGAGCGCCGTGGTGATCGCGGCTGCGGCGATGACGCCGGTTGCATCGCCCGCCATGCAATGGATGGCCGAGCCGAACGCCTGCTTCCAGAGCGGTCGAACGAAATCCTCGTGCCGCTCGTTCGCCGGCTCCTGGCAGGACAGGACATAGGCCGCGGCCATGATCGGGCCACCATAGAGCGTGACCAACAGCCACCCCCATTTCATCACGCGCAGCTCGGGGTTGCGGGTGAAGGCATCCCACGCGACGTAAGCGACCGAAAGGGCGGTCAGCACGAACCACCCGATCAGCACGGCGTCGAGCCAGGGGGCCGGGGATGGCATCGTCACGGCAGCACTCCTCTACATGCTAGAGGATACGCGGCTCTCCGGATCATCCCTTGCGCGGAGCGGGCTAGGCGAGCTTGCTGGAAACGGCCTTGATCGCTTTCAGTCCCGATCCGAACCGCGCGATGGCCTCCCGGTTCTTCTCCAGCTCGCCATAGGGCAGGTAGGATATGTCGAGGTCGGCTACGCGGCTGAACGCGGGCCGCTGCAACTGCGCGCGAACGTCCGTCTCGCGCGCGTCGGGCGCGACAAGGAACAGCCCCGCGGTCGCGTGAAGGTCGCCACCGCTCAAGGCCAGGTCGAGCATCCTGACGATGCCCGAATAGATCGAGGTCGAATGCTCCACCTCGAACGCCGCGGCGACATGATCGCCGGCCTTCTCAAGCCACAGCACGTCGATCAGCCGGATCGAGTCAGCGCCCTTCGACGTCGCGATCGTGTCGGGCAGGCGCTCAAGGCATCCTGCGCCCAAGGGTGATCCGTCGAAGGCGCGGCTGCGGTCGTTCGCGGCGATCCATACGTCATAGCCGAGCGCCAACCCTAGATCGCGAAGCCATGCCTGGATTTCGGTATGGGTGCGCTCGTTCTCGCCCTCGCGCTGAGCGGCCTTGCTGAGCGTGCGCGCTTCCTCGCGCGCCGCCTCAAGCCGCTGCCCCCAGCTCGCCAGCGTCGCGCCGCTCACGTCGAGGGGCGGAGCCGGATAGCGATCGGAGCCGATGTCGAACAACAGACCGCCGATCGCGCCTAAATCATTCGATAGCAGCTCGCGGAAGCGGTCGTTGAGATCGAGGATGCCGGTCCGCATCGCCAGAAAATGCTCCCAGCTCCCGAGCTTCACATTCGCCCCCGTCAGCGCGTTGTAGCCCTTAACGATTGCGGTGTTGAAGGGCGGCACCAGCGTCGGGTGAAGGAAGTAGAGGAGGTTGGCGACCGCCGGACCCAGCCCCTTGATCTTCAAACGGTCGATCGCGTGGATATGGCTGATGATCTCCTCGGCCGTGTCGCAACAGGAACAGGCGTCGAGCAAGCGGCCGAACGCGCGCTGATTGTCGGGGCTCTCGTAAATGTCGGGGATGCGGAGCTTCGGCTTCCAGAGGAACGCATGGTCCGCGCCCTTGAAGATTTGCCGCTGCTCGGCGACGGAATGGACGACGGTTTCGAGCGACGATCCGCGGTAGGCGACGCCGAACGTGCCGCGCTCGATCTCGCCGACAACCTGGGTGATGCCGCGCCGGATTGATCGGAAGTTCTTCAACCGCTCGTCCCAAAGAAACCAGCTCCGATAGGTCGCGCCCTGATCGTCACGCCAGCGGGCAATTAAGCGGCGCACCAGGCCGTCATGGTCGGTGCCAGTAGAAAGACTGTCGATCTGCGCTGCCATATGTCCCCGATTGCCCCCGGCCCGCGTTTGGCGAGCTAGTAATAGACCTAAGCTGCGGCCCTTATGGCGTCGAGGGTGTAGAGCTGGCCCCCGCAATATGAGGGCAACGCCGCTCCCGCGCGTAGATTCAACATACAGGCCAGCGGTGCCGACAGGGCCTTGACCCTAACACGGTGTCATACCCTACATGCTCTCGGGTCGAAGGAGTCTTGCCATGAACGACCCTCATTACCATTCCCAAGCCGGGCGTTGCGGCTGTTCGAAGCCTGCGCCTGAATCGGTCTCCACGCCCTCATCCTGTTGCGGGGGCGGCTCGGCCGCTCCCGCAAAGATCGAGCACGAACATCATCACACCGAAGCGGGCGGCTGCTGCTCGGGCAGTAAGGACAACGATGCCGCAGCAGCAGTGATCGACGCGGTGTGCGGCATGACGGTCGATCCCGCAAAAACGACACACCATGCCGAGCACGCTGGTCATGCCTATCATTTCTGTAGCGCAGGGTGCCGGAGCAAGTTTGTCGCCAATCCTGACGCCTATCTGAGCGATAAGCCGAAACCGGAGCCGATGGCGACGCCGGGGGCGATGTGGACGTGCCCGATGCACCCGCAAATTCGCCAGGAAGGGCCGGGAACTTGCCCAATCTGCGGCATGGCGCTCGAACCCGAAGAACCGTCGCTCGACGATACTCCCAACCCTGAGCTGGTCGACTTCACGCGCCGACTGTGGGTGGCGGGCGCGCTCACGATCCCGCTGCTCGTCGTCTCGATGTTCGCGGAAATGTTAGGCCTGCATGTGGTTAGCCCTGCGGCCTCGCCTTGGGTCCAGCTCGCACTCACCGCGCCGATCGTGCTGTGGGCGGGCTGGCCGTTTTTCGAGCGGGGGTGGACATCGCTTCGTACCCGCCATCTCAATATGTTCACACTGATCGCGATCGGCGTAGGTGCCGCCTTCCTCTATAGCGTGGTCGCGACGCTCGCGCCGGGCATCTTCCCAGCGACCTTCCGCACGCATGGGAGCATGGTTCCCGTCTATTACGAGGCGGCCGGCGTCGTGGTGACACTGGTGCTGCTCGGGCAAGTGCTCGAACTGCGCGCTAGGGCGGCGACAGGGCGCGCGATCCGCGCTCTCATGGATCTCGCCCCCAAGACGGCGCGACGCTTGCAGCCTGACGGTTCTGAAGAAGAAGTCGGGCTTGCCGACGTGGCAACCGGTGACCGGCTGCGGGTCCGCCCCGGTGAAGCCATCCCGGTCGATGGCGTCGTGGTCGAGGGTCGTTCGTCGGTCGACGAAGCCATGCTCACCGGCGAACCCGCGCCGGTCCTCAAGGAAGTCGAGGCGATCGTTACCGGGGGCACCGTCAACGGGACGGGCAGCCTGGTGATGGAAGCCCGCGCGGTTGGTTCGGACACGATGCTCGCGCGTATCGTCCGCATGGTCGCGGAAGCGCAGCGAAGCCGCGCCCCGATACAGGCGGTCGCCGATCGGGTTTCAGGATGGTTCGTGCCGCTCGTCGTGCTGATCTCGATTGCGACCTTCATCACTTGGTCGCTGGTCGGCCCTGAGCCGCGCATGGGCCATGCCCTGCTTAACGCCATCGCAGTGCTGGTGATCGCCTGCCCGTGCGCGCTCGGGCTCGCCACGCCCATGTCGATCATGGTCGGCACGGGACGCGGCGCTCAGGCCGGCGTGCTGGTGAAGAACGCGGAAGCCTTACAGGGGCTGGAAAAGGTCGATACCCTTGTCATCGACAAGACGGGTACGCTCACGGAAGGCAAGCCCAAGCTGATCGCGGTCGAGACGGTCAGCGCGGTCGGAGAGAACGACATGCTCGCGCTTGCCGCGGCCGTCGAAGGCCAATCCGAACATCCGCTCGCGCACGCAATCGTCGTTGCCGCCAAAGAACGAGGATTGCAGCTCGGCACAGTCGCGGACTTTGCCTCGCAAACCGGGCTGGGTGTCAGCGCCACGGTGGGCGGCCGCTCGGTCGTGATTGGCAATGCGGTGCAAATGAGCCGGATCGGCGCTGATCTCAAGCCGGTCGACGCCGCGGCCGATCGTCACCGTGGCGAAGGCGCGGGCATCATCCTCGTCGCGATCGACGGGGCGCTCGCCGGTCTGCTCGCAGTCGCCGATCCGGTGCGCGCATCGGCGCGCGACGCTATTGCCGCGCTTCGCAAGGAGGGCCTGCGGGTCGTCATGCTCACCGGCGACAATCGTGGGACGGCCGATGCTGTCGCGCGCGCCGTGGGCGGTCTTGATGACGTGCGCGCCGATCTGCTGCCGGAAGACAAGGCGCGTATCATCGGCGAGCTGAAAGCGAGCGGCGCAAGGGTCGCAATGGCGGGCGATGGGATCAACGACGCCCCGGCGCTCGCCGCCGCGGATGTCGGCTTGGCGATGGGAACGGGAACAGACGTGGCGATCGAAAGCGCCGGCATGACGCTCACGCGCGGCGATCTCTCGGCGATCGTGCGCGCCCGCAAGCTCGCTCGCGCGACGATGCGAAATATCCGCCAAAACCTGTTCTTCTCGTTCTTGTTCAACGGAATCGGCGTGCCGGTTGCGGCCGGCGTGCTTTACCCGGTTGCCGGTATCCTGCTGTCGCCGATGCTGGCCGGTGCAGCGATGGCGCTCTCGTCCTTCACCGTGGTCCTGAACGCACTGCGGCTCAACGCGGTAAAGCTGTGAACATCGGAGCGGCGTCGGACGCCAGCGGCGTCTCCCAACGCATGATCCGCCACTATGAAAAGATTGGTTTGGTGCCCGCGCCGCCACGGCGCGGGAACTACCGGGACTACGCCGACGCTGACGTTCATCGGCTGCGATTTATCGCCAACGCGCGCGACCTGGGGTTCCCGATCGAGGAAATCCGCACGCTGCTGGGGCTGTGGTCGGATCGCGATCGGTCGAGCGCGGAAGTGAAGACGCTGGCGGAAGCCCGCGCTGCCGAACTGGGCCGCAAGGTCCGCGTCTTGGACGCCATGCGCCGCTCGCTTACCGGGCTCGCCCAAGCCTGTCATGGCGATGATCGGCCTGATTGTCCGATCATCGAACGCTTGGCTGAATAACTTGCGCGGCTAACTTTTACTCCACTTGAGCGTGATCGTGCGTCGCACCGTTTCACGCGTTTCGCGCTGCGGCTTTGCCGCACCCCTCGATCGCCGCGCGGTTGGCCGTCACGATCCTGTCGGCCCCGACGATGGCGCGGAACGCGGTGGGACTGGCGCTCTGGATCATACGCTGCCCGGCTTCCCAGCGGGGCAAGTCGAGCGTCCGCGCCGCCATGCGCTCGGGCCATTGCCAGCTCGCCGGTGCGATCTCGCGCGCGACCAGGCCCGGCACGATCGCCCATGCGAGGATGCCGGCCGCCACCCCACCCAGGGCAAACCATAGCTGCCGATTCTTCTGGTCGGCGCGTGTCCATGCGGACCCGGCGATGGCGCGAAGATCGGCCATGATGCGGGCCTTGTCCTCGCCCGCCTTGGCGAGCGCCGCCTGATCCTCGCGCCGGGCGGCGCTGCCCGCCGCGGCGATGCGCTGCGCCATCTGCTCCGGCGTCATCGCCAGCGCCGGGGCCGCTTTCAGGAATTGGCCGATGCGCGCGACGTTCTCGCCTGCCGTGTTCACGTTCTGCTGGAGCACGCCAAGCGTCTCGGTATGGTCGGGTATGTCGATCGCCGCGCTCGGCCGCCAAGCCCTCCACGGCGCAGCGCCAGCTCGCCGCGCATGGCCTCGAACGCCTCGGCCGCGCCTGCTCCGCCCTGATCGTCCTCGTTCGTCACCTGTCGTGAGCCTGCAACCCGTGATATTCCTCCGAGTTAATCAAAGGAGACCCAACAATCACCGGACCGGTCATGCCTAAGACACCACACACGAAAGGCCCGGACGAAACCCTTTCTCTCCTCGCCGATCCCTATCGGTTCATCTCCAGGCAGTGCCAGCGCCTAGGCGCAAACGCTTTTGAATCCCGTTTCCTGCTGAAAAAGACCAACTGCCTTAAGGGGGCCAAGGCCGCCGAAATCTTCTACGATACGACCCGCTTCGAGCGCGAAGGTGCCATGCCGGTCGCTATTCAGAAGACACTGCTGGGCCAAGGCGGCGTTCAGGGTCTGGACGGCGAGACCCATCGGCACCGCAAGCAGATGTTCATGGGCCTGATGACACCAGAGCGCGTGCGGGCGCTGGCGCAATTGTTCGAGGCCGAGTGGCGCAGGGCGGTGCCGGGCTGGACGCGCAAAGGAGAGATCGTCTTCTATGACGAGTTGCATGAGCCGCTGACGCGAGCGGTATGCGCTTGGGCGGGAGTTCCTCTTCCGGACGATGAAGCCGGCAACCGCGCGGGCGAGCTGCGGGCGCTGTTCGACGCCGCCGGCTCGGCGAGCCCAAGGCATCTTTGGTCACGGCTGGCCCGTCGTCGCGTCGACGCATGGGCGAAGCGGATCATTGAAGGCATTCGGGCCGGGAGCATCGGCTCGGGCTCGGGGACCGCGGCTTACGCGATAGCCTGGCATCGCGACCGGCACGACGATCTTCTTTCGCCGCACGTCGCAGCGGTCGAACTGGTAAATGTCCTTCGCCCGACCGTCGCGATCGCAGTGTACATCACCTTCGTCGCCCACGCGCTGCAAACCTGTTCAGGGATCAGGGCGGCCTTGGTTCAGCAGCCGGACTATGCCGAGCTCTTCGTCCAAGAGGTCCGCCGATTCTATCCCTTCTTTCCCGCTGTGGTGGCGCGCGCGAGCCAAGATTTCGAGTGGGAGGGGATGGCCTTTCCGGAAGGGCGTCAAGTGGTGCTAGACCTTTATGGGAGCAATCACGACGCAGCGACCTGGGCCGACCCCCAGGAGTTTCGCCCTGAGCGTTTCAGGGCTTGGGACGAAGACTCCTTCAACTTCATTCCGCAGGGCGGCGGCGATCACTATCTCGGCCATCGCTGTCCCGGCGAATGGATCGTCCTCGCGATCATGAAGGTGGCGGCACACCTCCTCGTCAACGCGATGCGCTATGACGTACCGGACCAAGACCTGAGCATCGATTTCGCCAGGCTGCCAGCGCTTCCGAAAAGCGGCTTCGTGATGCGCAACGTCCACATAGGTGGCTAGGGCCGCGTGCCGTGGTGATGGTGATCGGCTCCGTTATCGACCGTTTGCGCGAGTACGGGGTGCGATGCGACATCTACGCAGTCGAATGTTGGTTCAGCAAGTCGATCACGGCGCACCTCGCCGCCCCGTCGCCTTCGCAACGGTCGATGGTCGCAGCCAGCAGGCTTTCTAGTTGCGCCAGATCCTCCATCTTAGCGCGCACACGCTCTAGATGGTGAGCCGCGATCTCGCGGACCTCACTGCATGACGCCTGCGCAGAACCGCCAAGAGACAGGATCGCGCGCACCTCGGCCGGGGAGAAGCCGAGTTCGCGCGCGCGACGGACGAACCCAAGTGCGCGGACGTGACCGGTCCCATATACCCGCCGCCCGCCGCTTGTGCGGGGTGGCGTTGCGAGAACACCAACGCGCTCGAAGTACCGGATCGTCTCGATATTCACGCCAGTCCGGCGAGACAGCTCGCCGATCGTGATGCTTTCCTCAACGCGCATATATTGCTTGCTCCTGTAGTCACTACAGGATGCATAACGGGCTAACCCGCTAGAGGCGATAGATGAACCAAGAGACCATCCCGCGTGAACCCCTAGGCGCACCAACGTCACGACGTCGCGCCGACACGGGGCTATCCGCCCTCGGCGCGCTTGCGAGCTTAGCCGCTGTTCTAGCTGCGGCGTCATGCTGCGTCCTGCCCCTCGCACTCGCGGCGCTCGGCCTGGGGGCGGGCCTGTCCAGCAACTTCGCCGCGCTGATACCACTACGGTGGCCGCTAACGGCGACCTCCCTCATCGGCTTGGCTGCTGGGTGGTGGGCCTACGCGCAGCGGCGGAGGTCCTGTGCTGGGGACCGGTCCTGCACAATGCCGCTGCCCTCGCGCGCGACACCTATCCTGCTCGCGATTGGAACGGTTCTGACGCTTATCGCGTTCGCCTGGGACCTCCTAGAAGCGCCGCTGATGAACGCGCTTTCCTGATGCAGCTCACCTCAACCCTGACCTGTCCCAAATGCGGCGGGGTGGCCACCGAAAGGATGCCCACCAACGCCTGCCAATTCTTCTATGATTGCCGGCATTGCGCGGTGGTGCTGCGGCCCCTGGCTGGCGACTGCTGCGTGTTCTGCTCATTTGGCGATGTCCCATGCCCTCCGATCCAGGAAGCGAAAGCAAACGGGACTGTGGCGGGCTGCTGCGGGTGAGGCGATAGCTTCACGTTTCTTCGTGAACTGGGGTCCTGCTCGCCAAGGTCGCGCAAGCGAAATTGCCTACTTCGGTCTTATTCGACCGGTTCCTGACCTGCCTCAACTGCTCATTTTCGAGAGGGCATTTGAACAGGATAGCATTTCGGGCGCTTCAAAAACCCTTGCTCCTCCAGTTGCTAGAGCATGTAACCGCAATTTGCTCTCCTGCGGACGGGGGGCTGGAGGTGGCTTTTTGACGGCCCGTGTTGAAGCAATCGGTATGTCTCGACGCTCATTAGTGGCGCGGTTGGTGGCCTGTGGAACCGGCTTGGTGCTCGGTTCTCCAACGCTCGCGCGACAGACTTCCCGGTCTGCGGCCTCGTGGAACTTCGGCGCGGCTCACCTCGAATGGGAGCCGCTGGAAGTCGGCACGGGTGATACCCTCCTTGTTTCGGCACAAGTGCGCGGAGTGCCGGCGCGGGCGGTGCTCGACAGTGGCAGCGGCGCGTCGATCATGAGCACGGCGCTCGCGGCGAAGCTCGGCTTGAACAATGGTGAGCGGCGCATGATTAGCGGGCTGAGCGCCAAGGCCCCGGTGCTGCTGGTCCGCGACATCGACGTACAGCTCGCCCGCGAAACCCGTCGCTTACCCTTTGCCGTTGTTGGTGATCTGAGTTCAGTGTCGGCGGCCTTCGGACGACCGATCGACGTTCTCCTCGGTGCCGATATGTTCACGGGCAGCTGCATCGCGCTCGATTTCGCGAACAGGCGTATGGCGGTCGTCAAGTCAGGCACGTTTCTCGCCGGCCCCGACTGGCGCGCTGTCGCGCTCGGACGCGGTGCCAAGCAGGAGCTGTTCATCCGGGCCTCCGTCGAGGGCCTGTCTCCCGTGCCCTTGATGATCGATCTTGGCAGCTCGGCCGCGCTGATGCTCTCGTCGGCCTATGCCCGCGATCAAGGGCTGTTGAACGGGAAGCTCGTCTCGACCGCGGCGATCGGCGGCGTCGATGGTGTGCGTATCAACGATGCTTTCACGATCCAGAACATCAACATCGAAGGGCTTGGCGTCTCGAACGTCCCCACACTCGGGATGAGAGCTTGGCTCTCCACCAGCACGGTTGGCAATGTCGGCCTACCGCTGATCGCTCAATTCGACGTGGTGTTCGACGTGACCGCCGGATTCGTGTGGCTCCGGCCACTCGGTCCTCGTCGTCGCCTGCCGATGCTGAAGGACCGTAGCGGCCTTGGCCTCGCAGCCTCACCAACGGCGCTCACCGTTGTTCATGTGGCGGCGAACAGTCCCGCGGAAAAGGCTGGCTGGGCGGTCGGCGACCGGATCGTGGCGGTGAACGGCCATTCGATCGATGCGAACTATACGCGTGGGGAGCTCTGGCAAGTGCGCTCCCGGCCTGCTGGCACCCTCGTAAAGCTGACGATGGCCTCGGGTGATGTGCGCGAGCTCAGGCTGGCCGATTATTATTGATCGGCTTGAGGGTGGCCTTTGCCGATCGCCTTCATGATCCGACAATCGGCCATGCGCGCCTTGGTGCAGCTCTGGCTGAGCATTGCCAACTCATCCCGCAACACCGCGAGTTGCGCCAGTCTCTCCTCCACATCCTTGAGGTGCTGAGCAGCGATAGCTGAGGCGGCACCACAATCCTGGTCCGGGTTCTGCGCCAGCCCCATCAACGAACGGATCTCGTCGACGGAGAAGCCAAGCCGGCGACCGTTGCGGATGAAGTGCAAACGCTCAATGTCACTGGCATCGTAGGTTCTGCGACCCGACGCCGTGCGAGGGGCGGATCGGAGCAACCCGATCGACTCATAAAAGCGGATCGTCGTCACCTTCGTCGAGGTCTCGCTGGCGAGCTGCCCAATCATCACCGGCTTCATCATGCCATCCTTGCTTATGCGAACGTGTCGCACATTTCGCTTGCTTCTACAGCGACTGGAGGTGGTAAGGAAGGCCGCATGAATGCTTCTACCGAAAGCTGCGGGTGCCACGGGGAGCCCGCGCGCGCGCAAACCGATCCGGCCTATCGCCGTGCGCTGCTGACCGTCGTGGTGCTCAACCTCGGCTTCGGAGTCGCCGAGCTGTTCGGCGGGTTCATCGCCGATAGCCAAGCGCTGAAAGCGGATTCCCTCGATTTTCTCGGGGACGGGTCGATCAGCCTTATCGGTCTTCTCGCGCTTGCCTGGTCCGCACGGGCGAGGGCAAAGGTCGCGCTGACGCAGGGGTTGTTTCTCGGTGCGCTTGGCGTGGGCGTAATCGGTTTCGCGATTTGGCGCGCCCTGAACGCAACCGCGCCGGATGCCGAACTGATGGGCACAATCGGCGTTGTCGCGCTCGCGATCAATGTCGTGTCCGCCTTGGTGCTTGCGCGTTTCCGGGAAGGGGACGCCAATGTTCGCGCGATCTGGCTGTTCAGCCGCAACGACGCGCTCGCCAATGTCGCGGTGATCGCCGCGGCCGGTCTGGTGGCGTGGACAGGAAGCGCCTGGCCGGACCTCGCCGTCGCCGGCCTCATCGCCCTCCTGTTCCTCCACTCCGCTTATGAAATCGTCACTGGCGCTCGGCGCGAACTGGGAGAGCGGTAGTGCGTCTGCTCACCTTGATCCGGGCAATGCTCTCGCTGCGGCTGCTCGCCGCGCTCGCTGCGCTGCTGATCCCTGCTGCGGCATTCGCCGAACCCGGCGACGTGCAAACCGCATGGCGGCTGCTCGACTATATGGCCGTCGATTATGGAGGCGCGGTCGCGAACGGTCGGATCAAGAGCGCGTCGGAATACGCCGAAATGAATGAGTTTGCCGCGTCGGTCTCGACACGGCTTCAAGGCCTGCCGGCGAAGCCGGAGCGCCAAGCCCTCATTCAGCGGGCCGCCAACCTCCAAGCGGTAATCGCGGAAAAGGGATCGACTGAACAGGTGGCAACACTGGCGCACGGGCTCGCGGCCGATCTGCTGCGCGCCTACCCGGTGCCGCTCGCGCCCGATAAGGCTCCGAACCTCGTCTCCAGCGATGCACTGTTCCGACAATCCTGCGCGTCCTGCCACGGGATGACGGGCAACGGCCGTGGCCCTGACGCCGCCAAGCTCGCTACGCCCCCGATTGCTTTCACCGATGCCGAGCGCGCGCGCCAGCGCAGCGTGTTCGCGCTCTATCAGGTGGTGACGCAAGGCATCGACGGGACCGCGATGCAGAGCTTCGCCGATCTGCCCAACGATCAGCGCTGGGCGTTAGCATTCCGAGCCGGGAGCTTCGCCTTCACGGATGCGCAGGCGCGCGAAGGCGAGCGGCTTTGGAAATCCGACCCGACCCTTCGCCGGCGCATTCCGGACCTGAAAACCCTGGTCGCGCTCACCCCGGCCGCGCTCGGCGCGGCGATCGGCGACGCCAAGGCTGACGCCGTGCTCGCGTTCCTGCGTCGTCATCCCGAACAGGTGATACAACAGGCTCCCGGCTCGCTCGCGGTCGCCCGCGCCAAACTCGCCGAAAGCGTGGCGGCTGCGCGGCGCGGCGATGCGCGCATGGCGAAAGAGCTGGCGCTGTCGGCCTATCTCGATGGGTTCGAGCCGATCGAGCCAACACTCACCGCGCGCGACGCGACGCTGATGGGTCGAATCGAGGGCGCGATGGGGGAGTTCCGCGCCTCGATCGACCGGGGCGCGTCGCCCGATGATCTCGCGGAGAAGGTCGCAGTACTGGGCGGCCTTTTCGACGATGCGGAAGCGGCGCTCGCGCCTGATGCCGCCACCGAAGCGTCCACGTTCCTGGGCGCGTTCACGATCCTGCTGCGTGAAGGGCTCGAAGCCCTGCTCATCGTTGTCGCCATGATCGCGTTCCTGCGTAAAGCCGAGCGCGGCGAGGCGCTGCGGTACGTGCATGGCGGCTGGGTCAGCGCGATCATCGCGGGCGGGATCACCTGGGCGGTCGCCACCTATGCGATCGGGATCAGCGGTGCGAGCCGGGAGCTGACGGAAGGGTTTGGCTCGCTGTTCGCCGCGGTCGTGCTGCTCTCGGTCGGGATTTGGATGCACGGCAAGGCGCAGGCCGATCAGTGGCAGCGCTATATTCGCGAGAAGATGTCGCGGGCGCTCTCGGGCGGGTCGGGCTGGTTCCTGTTCGGGCTGGCGTTCGTCGTAGTTTATCGCGAGGTCTTCGAGACGATCCTGTTCTATGCCGCGCTTTCGGCGCAAGGTGACAACGGGATGCTTCTCGCGGGGGCCGGGTCGGCGATTGGACTGCTCAGCCTGATCGCTTGGGCCATGCTTCGCTACAGTCGCAAGCTGCCGATCGCGCAGTTCTTCCGCTATAGCTCCTGGCTCATGGCGGTCCTGACCGTCGTGCTGGCGGGTAAAGGCGTCGCCGCGCTCCAGGAAGCCGGCCTTATCAACATCGCACCGCTCGCGGACGTGCCACGGCTGTCGATGCTCGGCGTGTTTCCCACTTGGCAATCGGTGCTGGCGCAACTCCTGATGGCGGTCGCCATTGCGGTCGGGTTCGCCTGGAACGGGCGCGACCGATCCCGCTCGGGTTCCGGCTCAGTGACCCTTGGTTCGAATTAGTGCAATGACATGAAAACCCTTCCGTGATAGAGGCAAGCTAGTGCGAGCCTTTTTGCCTTTCCTGACATGCCTGATGCTGGTCCTGACCAGCTTCTCCGGCATGGCCCATGCCGCCGATCTGGCGGGGGGAAGCATCGCGGGCGTTGAGTTCACGGTCCATACCGCCGGTGACATCGATCAGGTGCCATCGGACTCGGACAAGAATGTCCCGCATCATCACAATTATTGTCACGGACACGACGTCGGCGCGCCTGCGCGCACGACGATGGAATATACCCCCGTCCTCACAGTGCCCAAGCCGACAATCTCCGCCTCTGCGTCGCTCGACGGCCGCACCGGCATGGTCCATTTGAGGCCCCCCCAAGCCTGACGTCCGATTTGGGCGTGCGTTGGCGCGCCCCTGTCGATCATCGTCAGGAGTCCTATTTTCATGAATCGTATCCTCGCGGCCATGCTGGCCGCAGCGTCTTGCGCCACGATGGCGCAGGCGCAGGTCGGACCGTCCGCGCCTGTTGCGCAGGATGCGCCGGTCTACACGCTTGACCAAGCGGTCAGTGCAGCGGGCGGTTCGGCCCCTGCTGCGGAAGCGGCGACAGCTGGAATCGACGCGGCCCGTGCAGGTCGCACAGTCGCCGGCTTGCGGCCCAATCCGGTGGTTCAAGGCCAAGTCGAGAACGTCATCGGTTCCGGGCCGTATCGGGGGGTCCGCAGCGCGGAAACCACGGTCGGCTTTGCGATCCCGATCGAGCTAGGCGGCAAGCGCGGCGCCCGCGTCGCGGTCGCCAATGCGCAATTGTCCCGGGCCGAGAT
>PKED01000171.1 GCA_002863155.1 Sphingomonadaceae bacterium
TGCCCATGCCCGGCCGCTTCGTCATCGGCAGCGACGGCATCGTCACCTATGCCGAGGTCAATCCCGATTACACCCGCCGACCCGAACCAAGCGACATGCTCCCCGCCATCCGTCGCGCCAAAACACCCGTCGCCGCCTAAAGTCATTCAGGCGAGCACGCCTGGCGCCGTGGGACGCAGTAACCAGCGGTCCCGCGGCGCCTTGGAACTTGCCGCTGAGCAGCCGACTCCCTAACATCGGCGGTGTGACCGATTGCCCCCATCTGCCCACCGGAGCCGGTCGGCAATGATCGTGCCGAGCGGCCTTGAGACGGCGATCCGGCTGGGCTGTTTTGCGGCCGTGCTCGCGTTTGTAGCGGCATTGGAATGGCTTCTGCCGCGTCGCAATCGGCTGCTCGCGCGGCGCCAGCGCTGGCCGGGCAATGTGGCGATGGTCGGCATTGCGACGGTCGCCGCGCGGTTGATCATTCCGTTTGCGGTGATTGGCGTGGCGGCGACGGCCCAGGCGTGGGGCTGGGGCCTGCTCAACCGGGTCGCGTTGCCCGGATGGGTCGAAACCGGCGCGGCGGTGATCGCGCTCGATCTGGTGATCTACGGCCAACATGTCGCCTTTCACGCGCAGCCATGGCTGTGGCGGCTTCACCGCACCCATCACAGCGACCCCGATCTCGACGTCTCGACCGCGCTGCGTTTTCATCCTGTCGAGATCATGCTTTCGCTGCTGCTGAAGTGCGCGGCAGTCTTGCTGATCGGGGCGTCGCCGTTCGCGGTGCTGATCTTCGAGATCCTCCTCAACGCCACGGCCATGTTCAATCACGGCAATGTCGCGCTGCCGCCGTGGTTCGACGCGGTATTGAGGCTCTTCCTGGTCACGCCAGACATGCACAGCGTCCACCATTCGATCGACCGCCGAGAAACCGATAGCAATTTCGGGTTCAACCTGCCTTGGTGGGATTGGTTGTTCGGTACCTATCGGCACCAACCCGCCGCTGGCCATGACGCGATGACGATCGGGCTTGCGGACTTTCGCACAGGGCGCGATCAGCGGATCGACCAATTGCTGGTTCAGCCGTTAAGGCACAATGTCATCAAAGGGGCGGACAATGGATGAACCGACAACGTCTAACGCACCCGGTAAGGCAGGGGGCGGGCTTGCATGGCTCGCGCTGATCCTGAGCGGGGGCGGGTTGCTGCTGGCGATCGGCGGCGCAGTCGGCACCGGATCGGGAAGCATCGGCTTCAAGGTCGGGCTCTTGCTGCTGGTGCTGGGATTTCTGGCCAGCGTCGCCGGCGGTGTCGTCGCGATCCTCGCCTGGGCGATCGGGCGCCGACGCGGGCGGGTCAACAGCCGCCCGATCCTGGCAGCGCTTGCGATCGCGCTGGTGTTCGGCGGCTATTTCATCGTTCAGCTCTCAACCGCGATGAGCGTCCCGCCGATCCACGACGTCACTACCGACCTTGCCGATGTGCCGCGCTTCGCCACGCTGCCGGTCCGCGCCGACAATCTCGCCGACATTCCGTCAAACGGCGATCCGGCGCTCAAGGCCTTGCCTGCCGAGGCGCGATGGCAGGCGATCCACCGCAAGGCCTATGGCGATCTGAAGACGCTGCACCTGCCGCTCGACACCGCCAAGGCGATGGACCGCGCCACCCGGCTGGTGCAGGCGCGCGGCTGGACGATCGCGCGGGTCGATCCGTCGACGGGCACGATCGAGGCGACCGATACGTCGCTCTTTTTCCGCTTCAAGGACGATGTGGTGGTGCGCGTCCGCCCCGATCTGTCGCCGGCAGGCGGCGCGATTGTCGATATGCGTTCGATCAGCCGGGTCGGCCAGAGCGACATCGGGGTCAATGCCAAACGGATCCGGGCTTTTCTTGAGGACATGAAGCGGGGTTGAGCGGCAGGCGGGCATGTAACCCCGGGCCACCCCGTTACGTATCGGTTCGCAGAACCCCAATACTGGCCCGGAGATCGCATCGTGAAATCGCCATCGTCGCTTCGTCGCTCCATCACCGTGATTTGCGGCGCCTCGCTGCTTGCGCTTGGTGCGCTGGCGACCACCGGTATCGCGCAGGTCGCCGCGGACCAATCGGCGCTGGCCCGGTTCGAAACCTCGAACCCCCAGAGCACGCAAGTGATCGAATATCGCGTGATCGACACGGTGCTCGACTCGCTCGTCATCGCGAGCGGCGGCACGAGCGAAGTGCGCTATGATGCGATCAAGGGCGACGGCGAGCGTGTCCTGACCCAGCTCGTCTCCGGGTTCGCGACGATCGATCCGGCCACGCTCAATGCCGATGAGCAGCTCGCCTATTGGCTCAACCTGCGCGCGTTGCTCGTCCTGCGGTCGGCGGCCCAGGCCTTTCCCGGCGGCAAGCCCGAGACGCTGCTTCAGCCCGGCAGCAGCTTTTACACGACCAAGGGCGTCAAGATTTCCGGCGTCGATCTGTCGATCGCCGATATCGATGCGATCGTCCTGAAGCGGGCGGCCGCCAATCCCAATGTCGTCTACGGCCTGGTGCTGCCGGTGCGCGAAGCGCCCGCTTTCCCGCGCAAGGCCTTTCGCGGCGCGACCGTCAACGCGATGCTTGACGCGGCGGCACGTGCGTTCATCAATCGATCGGGCGCGGTCAAGGCAGATGCCGACAATGCGAAGGTGCCGCAATTCCTGATCATGCATCGCGATCGGCTGGGCGGCAACGATGCGGCGCTGCTGACCCATATTCGCGGCCTTGCCGCGCCGAAGCTGGGCCAAAAGCTCGGCGGCGCGACACGGTTGTCGGGCGATCCGCGTCTCAGCCTCAACGTCTTTGCCGATCGCAGCTTCGCCGATCGCCCTGTCAGCGGCGGCTTCGGCGGCGGTGGCGGGGGCGGTAGCGCCGCCGGGTCCTGATCGGGCGTGAGCGGCGCCAGCGCGAGAGACGCCCCGGGTCTGTTGATCCTGGGCGCGGCGATTCCGCTTTCGACCGCGCTGTTTCTGGCGGTGATGGCGCCGCGTTTCGTCTGGGAAATCAGGCTCGGCGATCGGCCGATCCTGGTTTTTGCGATCGGAATTGCGCTCGCATCGATCGCGTTTCTCCTTTGGGCGCTGCGACTGGCAAGGGCGCCCGTCGCAGGATCGCGCACCGGCCGCATGGTCCTGGCGATATTCGCGGTCGGGTTGATCGCCCGGATCGCGCTTATCCCCAGCACGCCTATCCTGGAGGATGATTTCTACCGCTACCAATGGGATGGCGCCGTTACGGCGGCGGGCCAGAACCCGTTCACCTACCCGCCGGCGCGGTTCGTTTCCGCGCCTGACGTCGATCGGCTGCTGGCGACGGTCGGGCTTGCGCCGACACCACCGCCAAAGGGTTATGAAGCGCTTGCCAGAGCTGGCCGCGACACATTGTTGCGTGTGAATAATCCGCATGTCGCGACCATTTATCCGCCGCTGGCGCAGCTCGGCTTTGCGGCTGGGCACTTGCTCACGCCCTGGCGGCTGACCGGCTGGAAGATCGTCGTTCTTGTCGCGGAAATCCTGACATTCGGTTTGTCGCTCGGCGCCTTGCGGGCGGGAAGGCTGCCGCTTGCCTGGTCGGCAATTTATTGGTGGCATCCGCTGGCACTGAAGGAATTCGCCAACAGCGCGCACATGGACGCGCTGTTGCTGCCCTTCCTTGCCGGTGCCCTGTGGATGGTGATCGCCGGGCGGACTCGACTGATGGCCTTGTGTCTGGCGGGGGCAGCGGCAGTCAAATTCTGGCCGCTGCTGATTGCGCCGACCTTGTTGCGTCGCGGTCGCACGGCGATCGTGACCGGGATCGTCATCGGTTTGCTGGCCCTGATGCTGGTCGCGCCCCAACTCGCCTCGGTCACTGCCGATAGTGGGCTCGGTCGCTATGCCGCCGATTGGCAGCGCAACGCGCTGGTCTTTCCCGGCCTGGTGGCAGGCCTTGGTCTGGTGTCGACAGACCCCTCGCGCCTTGCACGCCTGGCGGTGGCGGCGGTGGTGATCGGCTGGGTGCTATGGGTGTGGTGGCGCGACCGGGCCGATCCGTTCGATCGGGTGCGCGCCGCCGGGACGGCGATCCTGTTGCTGATCCTGCTCGGGCCGACCGGCTATCCCTGGTATGCGCTTTGGCTGATGCCGTTCGCGGTCGTACAGCCGCGATTGCCGGTCTTGCTGCTGTTCACCGGGGCCCCGGCCTATTATCTCGATTTCTGGTTTCAGGTCCGCGCCGATCCGACCGACTGGACCTGGATCGCGCCGCTGCTGTCGGCGGGTCCGGCCTTGCTCGCGCTGGCTGTCGAGCGCGGGTGGAGGCGGGCGCCATGACCGCGCCGGTGATCGCGGTCGTCATTCCGGCCCGCAACGAAGCGCAGGCCTTGCCGCATGTGCTGGCGGCAATCCCCGCCTTCGTCGATCATGTCGTTGTCGCCGACAATGGATCGACCGATGGCAGTGCGGCCGTCGCGCGCGCGCACGGGGCGCGGACGGTCGACGTGCCGGTCGCCGGCTATGGGCGGGCGTGCCTTGCCGCGATTGCGGAGGCCGAACGGCTCGGCGCGGACATCATCGTCTTCCTCGACGGCGACCATAGCGATCATCCCGAACACATGCCGCGCCTGATCGACCCGATCGTTGCGGGCAATGCCGATATGGTGATCGGATCGCGCACGCGGGGCAGGCGCACCGCGCGCGCGCTCACCCCGCAGCAAATCTTCGGCAACGCGCTCGCCTGCTGGCTGATCGCGCTGATCTGGGGCTATCGCTACACCGATCTCGGGCCGTTTCGTGCCATTCGTACGGATGCCTTGCGCGGGCTGGCCTTGAAGGAGCTGACTTATGGCTGGACGGTGGAGATGCAAATCCGTGCCGTGCAGCATGGCCTTCGCATCGTCGAGGTGCCGGTCGATTATCGCGCGAGGATCGGCAAGTCGAAAGTATCGGGCACGGTGCGCGGCGTCGTTCTCGCGGGCTATTACATCCTGGCGATGATCGCCCGCGCCGCGATCAGCCGCCCGAACAACTTGCCCCGCCCAGCACACAGAAACGCGCGCAGTGCGGGTGATTGAGCGCCACCGGCGCTGACGCCTCGGCCAGTGTTGCGCCCAGATCGAACCGGGGATCATCGGGCAGCAACGTGCAGGCGACCACGCGGGCCTGCGCATCGCCCTTGCGCCGGATCACCATGCGACTGGTCGCGCACATCAGGTCGCCAGGGTCTTTCCCGAGAACAGCCCAGCAATCGGTCGTGATTTCCGCGATATCGGCGGTCGCGTCCATTTCCGGAAACAGCACCAGCGCAGACGGATCGTCGACGTCGAGCGCAAGCCCGTGCGCCGCGAACAGTGCGCGGTAGGCGTCACGCAGGTCATCTTCGCTTGTACCTGGCGGATGACGCCCGGCGACGGTGACGGCGACGCCGTTTCCCGCAAGCCAGCACAGGCCATCGAGCGCCGCCTGCCAGCTGCCGCGTCCGCGCTCGGCGTCGTGCACTATTTCGGTCGGGTGATCGAGGCTGACCCGCAGCGTCAAGCGATCGCCATAGGTCGCCGCCAGTCGCTGAAGCGCCGCCTCATGTCGCCGCATCGGCTTCATCGCGTTGGTCAGGACGAGAATTTTGAAGCCGCGGCCGAGCGCTTCCTCGATCATGCGGATGATGTCGGGATTCATGAACGGCTCGCCACCGGTCAAGCCGATCTCGCTCGTCGGGAGTTGACGGGCGGCAATCTCGTCGAAGAACCGCGTTGCATCGGCGAGCGTCAGATAGGCAAGCCGGTCGTTGGTCGGGCTGCTCTCGATGTAACAGTGCGCACAGGCCAGGTTGCACAGCGTTCCGGTGTTCAGCCACAGCGTCTTAAGCGTGACTAGGCCGACCTGCGCGCGCGGTGCGCCGGTCGCCGTCTGTCCTGGATCGGCGAATTTTGCGGAAGGCAGCGGCGGCGCGCCGATCAGCGCGAAGGGCGATCGCGACGCGGTCAGCTGGGGCCACCGATCCAGATCCTCGGGCCGGTCGAGATCGGCGAGCATCGGCAGCAGCACCGGCGCGATCGCCTGTTCGCCCAGCCGTGCGAGCGTCTCGGCGAGCACCCGGTCGGTGCCCCACGGCATCTCGTCGAACAGGAATGCCGCGCGCTGTGGCAGCCCGATCAGATAATAGCCGCCATCCTCTGCGGGGCCGATCGCGATCTGCCCAGCCGCGACCGCCGCTGCGGCCGCGCGGAGGTGGTCGGTGCGCAGATCGGGGATGTCGGCGCCGATGATGATGGCGGGCGGCACGACGCGCGCCATCCGGTCGCCCAGATCGCCATCGCCCTGTTCGACCAGCGGTACGTCGTCGCCCAGCCAGCTTCGGAAGCGCGCGGCGCCCGCGCCGGTGATGTGGACTTCGAACGGCAGCCCGCTGGCGCGCATCGTCGCCAGCGTCCGCTCGACCAGCCGCGCGTGCAGCGCCGCCGCCGCTTCGGCGTCGATCGTCGGCGAAAGCCGGGTCTTGACTCGCCCAGCGATCGGAAACCGGGCAAACAGCGCGACCCGGACCGAGGGCACCGTCATGATTTGCGGGCCAGCAGATAGTGCGCGGCCAGGCTGCGTTGGAGCACGGTCAGTCCGCACAGTATCGCGAAGACGGCGGCGAGCAACGCGAAGCCGCT
This sequence comes from Sphingomonadaceae bacterium, assembly GCA_002863155.1. Lineage (GTDB taxonomy): Bacteria > Pseudomonadota > Alphaproteobacteria > Sphingomonadales > Sphingomonadaceae > Sphingomonas. The sequence goes on from PKED01000171.1 coordinate 6,640, forward strand.
TGGCCACAGGCACATGGCAAAGAAAAAGGCGATCGTCTCCGCACCTTCGGCAAGGCCGGTATTGTAGAAGAAACTCTTCTCGCCATGCGCCCGCGTCTCGATGCCGCGCTGCGCGGCAAGGACGGCAAATGCAAGGAAACTGATGCCCGTCACGGTGAAGCACGCGACCAGCACCAGCGCCATCGGCAGATTGGCCGGATCGACAAAGCCGAACCCGACCGGCACCGCGACGTAGAAGGCGAAATCGCAGACGATGTCGAGATAGCCGCCGAAATCGGTCTTCCCGCGCGCCCGCGCAACCGCGCCGTCGAGCCCGTCGAGCAGGCGGTTGACGATCAGCAACGCCACCGCCAGGGCGAACTGCCGCTCCGCGACTGCAAGCGCGCAGCCCAGCCCGATCGCGAGCCCCGTCAGCGTCAGCTGGTTGGCGGTCACGCCGGCCCGCGCCAGCGCCTGCCCCACCGCGTTCAGCGGCGGATCGATCAGCGGGCGAAGGCGGGCGTCGAACATCGCGGCGGCTAGAAGGTCACGAGGCCGATCACCGCGCCGGTCATCGCCGACGCGCAGTTGCCCGCAATCCACGACCGTATGCCCAGTCCCGAGACCTCGGCACGGCGTTCGGGGCACAAGGTGCCGATCGTCGACACCAGCAGCCCGATGCTCGCCAGATTGGCGACGCCACACAGTGCATAGGTCACGATCAGCTTGCTGCGCGCGTCGAACGTCCCCGGCGGCAGGGCGGCAAGATCAAGATAGGCGACATATTCGTTGAGGATCGTCTTGGTGCCCATCAGCCCGCCAGCGGCGCCCGCCTGATCCCAGGGAATGCCAAGCGCCCACATCAGCGGCGCGAACAGCCAGCCGAATGCGCGCCTGAGCGTGATCGGCGCGCCCTCGACAAACGGTAACGCGCTCAGCATCTGGTCTACCAGCGACACCAGCGCGAAAACGACGATGATCACCGCGATCACCGCGAGGAACAGCTGCAGCCCGTCCATCGTGCCGCGGATGATCGCATCGATGCTGCTGTCATAACGCAGCACCGGCGCATCCTTGTCCTCCGCAGTATCGCCACCGCCGGGCACCATCAGCCGTGCGATCAGCAAGGCGGCAGGGAGCGAGAGCAGCGACGCGGCGATCATGTGGCTCACCGCGCCGGGGACCGTCCTGGACAGCGTCTGCGCGTAGAGGATCAGGATCGCGCCTGAGATTGTCGCCATCGTCAGCGTCATCACCGCGAACAGTTCGGACCGGCTCATCCGCGCGAAATAGCCACGCAGTACCAGCGGCGATTCGACGACGCCGAGGAACACCGTCGCACCCGCGCCGAGCCCCACGACGCCGCTGACGCCCAGGGTCCGCTGCAGCGCCCAGGACAGCGCCCGGACGATAGCGCCCAGGATGCGCCAGTGCCAGAACAGCGCCGACAGCGCCGAGAAGACGATCACCAGCGGCAGGATCTGGAACGCGATCACCACGGGCGGCGCGGCGCCATCGGCAAGCGCGAAGGGCAGGGGCGCACCGCCCAGATAGCCGAACATATAGCTCGACCCGACCTTGGTCGCCGTCTCGACCGCCGACACGGCGTTGTTGGCCAGCCCGATCGCCGCCCAGATCAGCGGCACCCGCACCACCACGAGCGCGGTACCGATCTGGAGCGCCAGCGCGCCCGCCATCCAGCGCCAGCTTGGGTGCGCGGCGCGGTTTTCCGAAATCGCCCAGGCCAGCAACAGCAGCAGCGCGATGCCGATCAGCCCCTGAAAATGCGCGATCCCCTCAGCCACCCTGGCGCCCCATCAGAATTTCCACGACGCGCCGAACTGGAACTGGCGCGGCGCCCCGGCATTGCGCTGCACGAACGGCGCGCCGCCGCCGAACTGCACCTGATTGGACGTGCTGGCGGCATTCGCAAAGCCCGAAAGATTGTTGGCGTTGAACAGGTTGAACACGTCGAGGCTGAATTCGATCGCGCCGATTGGCAGATCGAGCGCATAGCGCGCGCCGATATCGACCTGTGTCGACCAGGGCAGCCGACCGGTGTTGCGGCCGATGCCGGGGTAGCGATCCGAATTGCCGACAAACGCCTCGCCAAAGCTTTGCCCGTCACCGTTCAGATCCTGCGTTCCGAAAGTGCTCGCGTCGGGAATGAAATTGACCGGCTGGCCCGACTGGAAGAGCCCCGCTGCGGTCAGCGTCAGTCCCTTGATAGGATAAAGCGAGCCGACCGCCGAGATCACATGCCGCCGGTCGTTCGCCGACGCGCCGAAATCATTGGCGAAATCGTTCGCGTTCGAGGCACGAAAATTCAGGTCGTCGGTGTCGTTGGTCAACCGCGACAATGTGTAGGACAGGCGGAAGGCATAGATGTCGTCGCCGCGCAGCTTGTTGAGCTGGACGTTGAGCGCGGCATAGGTCGACCGGCCCGCGGTTTCGGAGACGGTGATCTGCCGCCCGCCGCCGGGCACGAGCGCGACCGGGCGCGTGGCGTCGGCCGCCGCCTGGGTGCGCACCAGTCCAAGTTGCGAGGCGAGCGCGATCCGCGCGGCATTGTCGGGCAGCGCGCGCAGGATGGCGATGTTCGCCGCCGTCAGATTGGCGAGATTGGGCGTGAACGACGCGGGCGCATTCAGATCGCGCAACCGCAACAGGTTGTACGACCGGTTGTAGATCAGATCGACCGCGATCGAGAGCGTGCTGCTCGCCTGATATTGATAGCCCGCGCTGAACTGAAGGCTGTACGGACTTTCATAGCCGTTCGGGTTGAGGATGCGCACCTCGTTGATCGTCGCGGTATCGCGCAGCGTCTGCACGGCGCTGGCGGGCGGACAGGCGTTCACGGTCGCGCAGGTCGGCGATACCGTCAGGTTGCCGTCAAAGGTCAGCGGCGCGAGCGCGACACCTGCCGGGATGATCCCGCGCTGCTGCAATTGCCCCAGCTGGCCGCGCAGGGCGGCGGAGGTGGTGTTGCGCTGAAGCGCGTCCGAAATCACCGTGTAGGGAATCTTGCCATAGAAGAGCCCGGCACCGAACCGGATCGCCGAGCGGGCATTGGGCTTGTAATTCAGCGCAAGGCGCGGCGCGATATTGTCGGTGTCGCCGCCGCGACCACCCTGGGCGGTGAGCGAGTCGTAATCCCAGCGCAGGCCCAGCGTCGCGGTGAGTTTCGGCCCGACCTGCCATTCATCCTCGACATAGAGCGCGGCGAGCGTCTGCCCGGTGCCGAAGCTTTGCGGGCGCAGCTCGACCGAATAATCGATCACGCGCGGGTTCAGCCCAAGCACATCGGCGGCCGTCAGCGCCGTCCCGCGATTGAGGCCGCGCAGGGTGGTGATCTGCGCAGGCGTCAGCTCGACCGTGTAATTGCCGTCGACGTTGCCGCCGCCGAGCAGGCCGAATTCGGAATGGATCAGGTCGCCGCCAAGCGACACCCGGTGCGCGCCGAAGCGGCGCTGCAGCTTCTGCCGGGTCTGCCAAGTTTCCTCCAGATCGTTGAAGACGAAGCCGGGATGGCCGACCACGCCGACCGTCAGCCCGGTCTGGTCGCGGACCGATACCTGCGGGCCGGGCCCGTTTTTCGGGCGACCATAGTCCCAGCGAAAGCGGCTGAACTGGAGCGCGCCTTCATAGGTCCAGACGTCGCCCGAGTAGGTGGCGGAAGCCGCGACCAGCGTGGACTTGCGATCCTCGTTCGACCCCGCCGACGGAAAGGTGACGTTGCCGCCGCCGAGCGAGCCGCCGGGCCGGTCGATCGACACATTGCCGAAATTGCCGCGCAGCGCGACCGTCCAGTCGTCGGTCAGCCGGTGGTCGATCCGGATCGAGCCGAGGTAGAATTCGTTGGCGCCGGTGATGTTGCCGACTGCACCCAGCACTGGCGCGTCGATGACATTGGTGTTGATGTCGCGGGTATATTCGAAATTGGCGTAGAAAAAGGTCTTGTCCCTGACCAGCGCACCGCTGATCGAGCCGCCGCCCTGATAGCGCTGGAAACTCTCGCCGACGGGATTGCCGGTCAGGTCGCGGCGCGGAAAGGCCGATGGCGCATCGATCGGGCGGCCGGGACGGATCAGCGTATAGGCTTCACCGTGCAGGTCGTTGCTGCCCGATGGCGTGGTATAGTTGACGATGCCATTGGCGGTGCGTCCGAACGCCACCGAATAGCTGTTGGCGAGCACGGTGACTTCGCGAGTGAAGCCAAGTGGCACCGGGAATTTCAACCCGCCCAGGAAATTCTCGTTATTGTCGAGGCCGTCGATCAGGTAGTTGGTGAACAGGCCATTGGCGCCGTTGATCGAGACCACCGGCGCTTCCGGAAAAAAGCCGGTCGAGGCAACGACATTGGGCAGGCGCACGAGCGCGGTTATGACATCGCGCGCTTCGATCGGCAGCGCCTTCAGCGTTTCGGCGGGCAGCGACGACGAGATTTCGGCGTTGACCGTGTTGATGCCGGTCACCGTCCGGCGCCCGGTGACGACGACTTCGCTGGCCGGCGCGCCGACCGACAGGGTGATGCCGCGGACGAAATCGGATCGCAGCACGATGCCTTCGGCGGACTGGGCTTCATAACCGTCGCCTGCCGCGACCGCGATGCGATAGCGGCCGCCGGTGGTCAGGCCGTCGAGCCGCACCTGGCCATTGGCGTCGGTGGTCAGGGTGCGCGACAGGCCGATATCGGTGTTGGAAACGGTCACCTCCGCCCGCGCGACCGGCGTGCCATCCGCATCGCGCACAACGGTGATCTGCAAACCTGCCTGCTGGGCCATGGCAGGCGCCGCGATCGTCGCCGCAAGAACCGCCGCCGTGGCCAGGAAATGATATCGTCTGAAGGTCATGTGGTCCTCTTGGTGGCGATTATCGGGCAGACGGCAATCGGCGAGCGCGGTAAGGCTAGGGTTCGAAGCGGCATGGTGCCTCCCGTCGTACGAGATGGAGATCGGCATAGGCCGCATCGGCGATGCCGCCGGTATTGTCGGTGTCGGTCGCCAGCGCGATCAGCATCATCTTGCCAGTCGTCGTGCCGAACTGGCTCTTCATGTCGGCAATCAGATCGCGGCGCTCGCTGACCCATTTGCCCGCTCGCCCATTGCCCGATTGCAGCACGAACATTCGCGCGCGATCGGTGAACGCATTGGGCAGGACCGTCCCGACCGGCGCCTTGTTGTCCCAGACATAGTTCAGCGCGCCATCGGGCAGCAGCTTGCCGAACCGGGCCCGACCGAGCGCCAGCTTCATGCGCGTGCCGAGCGAGAGCGTCGACCGCGGCAGCATCAGTCCGACCAGGACCCGCGCGGCCTGATCGTCGCCGCTTTTGGTGCGGATATCGGCGCGGTCGACGACTCCCGCGATCCGCCAGCGCCAGCACAGGATCGGCGTCTGGTCGAGCGCGGCATCGACATCGCGGATGAACAGCGCCTGGCTGCGATTGGCGTGCGCTTCGATCGCCGCGACGCCGTCTTTGCGGGTGAGGGTGTAACGAGTCGGCGCGACCTTGTCGTCGATGCGCGTCACCGACCAGCCCGACGACCCTGTCGCGAATTGGCCTAGCGGCACGATGTCGGCGCCATGCTGCGCTCGCGCGCCATTGATCGACAGCAGAACCAAGGTTGCGACATAGGGCAGGGCGGCAACCACGATCAGCCCGCGCGACCAGCGGCGACGCGCAAGCGCGACCAGCCGCCACGCCAGGAAGAGCCCGAGCATGGACTCCAGGATCATCACCGGCACGCCGAAATGGGCCGGGTCGTAGTAGGAAATGGGGGAAACGAATTTCCAGTCCGACAACGGCCAGAAATGCATGTGTGCATCCTCGCGGTGGCACAGGAAATCGATGCAGGCATGGGCCAATCCTCCAGCAGCGGCGGCCAGCAGAATGGCCGGCGACCGGGCGGACGGCGATCGGCGCTGTGCCACCAGACCAGCTACGAGCAGCAGCGGCCAGAAGATGAGGCTGTGGGCGACGCCATTGATGTGCTGCCACCAGGGCTGGAAATAATCATGCCCGAATATCTCGCGCCCGCTATGGCCCATCCATCGCAGCGCGGCGACGATGACGAACATCGGCAGATCCGGCGTCGCTCCCGCAATCGCCGCCGCCGTCATCAGGGCGGGATCGCGCCTGCCAAAGAAATAGGCGCCAATCAGCGCATGCGTCTGGGTCTGCATGCGCCTAACTGAGCAGCGGAGAGAGAGCGTTGGCGGTCATCCGGCCTTGTTGAGCTGCCAGTTATAGTCGAGGAAACTGACGCTCAGCTGCCCCGCCTTCGCCTTAGCGGTGGCCGCCGGGCTCAAGCCCAGACTGCCGGCATAGAGCGCCAGAAACGCGGGCAAGGATTTTGCGCCGCGCCAGCCCTTTTCGAAATCGCCGCGATACCATTTGAAGATGCTCGATACGGCCACGCCGTCACCCTGAACGCGGTTGCGCGTCCGGTCGCTGAGAAAGCCCTTCGCCGCCGCGTCGAGCTGTGTGTCGAGCGTCGCGCCGCGAAACGCCGCGCGCCCGAGCGCCGGGCAGCCGATGCTCGCGCAATTCACCGCGAAATGGATGCGTGGATCATTATAGCGCCCGCTGCCGCGGATCATGCCATGTTCGATCGCATCGAGCGACACCGTTTCGCCGAACAGGCTGACAAACGGCTTGGCCCATGGCCCCTGGAACAGCGTGCCCAGATCCTTGATCGACTTGATGTTGGGATAGCCGGTCAGGATAAGCTCGACCGTGGCGGCGTTATAGACGTTGATGAGGAAAGCCAGCTGATCGGGTTTCGACCAGCCGTCGAACGTCGCGCGGCTGACCTTGGCGGCGCCGGCCAGATAGGCCTTCAATGCCGCGCGGTCGCGCGCCATCCCGTCATAGCGGACCTGCGAGGCAACGCCGCCGCGCACGAGCACGACATTGCGTTTCAGCAGTCCGTCCCAGCCGGCATGGTCAAATGCCTGTGCGTGCGCCGCAACCGGCAGCAGCATCAGGCAGGCAGCGATCAGCATCCGAAACATGGCTCAGCCCCTTACCCAGCGGTGATAGCGTTCCAGCCAGCGCAATATGCCCTGTGGCGCATGCGCCCGCTTCCATTCGCCGGCGACATATTTGTTGGCCTCGGCCAGCGTCGGATAGCTGTGGATCGTGCCGAGAATCTTGTTGAGCCCGAGCCCGTGCTTCATCGCCAGCACATATTCGGCGAGCAGATCGCCGGCATGTTCGCCGACGATCGTCACGCCGAGCAGCGTGTCCTTGCCGGGCGGCGTCAGCACCTTGATGAAGCCGGTGGTGGCGCCGTCGGCGATCGCACGGTCGAGTTCGTGCAGGGGGAAGGTCGCGACTTCGTGGGCGATCCCCTTTTCCTTCGCCTCCGCCTCGCTCAGGCCGACGCGGGCGACTTCGGGATCGGTGAAGGTCGTCCAGGGGATGACACGGTAATCGGCCTTGAACTTGCGGAACCGGCCGAACAGCGCGTTGACTGCCGCGTACCAGGCCTGATGCGCGGCAACATGGGTGAACTGGTACGGCCCGGCGACGTCGCCGGCCGCATAGATATTGGGGTAGAGCGTCTGGAGATACTCGTTGGTGATCACGGTCTTGCTGGTTTCGATCCCCAGCGCCTCGAGCCCATAGCCGGTCAGCCGCGCCGCTCGGCCGACCGCGACGATCAGATAGTCGAACGCGACCGCGGTTTCGGTCCCTTCCTCCTCCACGATCAGGAACTGACCGTCGTCCCGCCTCTCGCAGCGCACCGCCCGCGTGCCGGTGCGCACATCGATGCCTTCGCCGCGAAACCGTGCCTCGATCAGCGCCGACACGTCCTCGTCCTCGCGCATCATGATGCGCGGTGCCATTTCGACCTGGGTGACGTGCGATCCCAACCGCGCAAAGCTCTGCGAGAGCTCGCAGCCGATCGGGCCGCCGCCGAGAACGACGATCCGCCCGGGCAGGGTGTCGAGCGCCGCGAACCGGTCCCACATCGTATCGCTGGTGACCTAATCGACCTGGTCCAGCCCGGGGAGCGGCGGCACGAACGGCGTGCCGCCCGCCGCGATCACGATCGACCGCGTTGTCAAACGCTGCTCGCCGCCGTCGTTGAGCTTGATCGACACCGTCCAGGGATCGACGATCGTCGCATAGCCTTGCAGCACCTCGACGCCCAAGCCGGTGTAGCGTTCGACGCTGTCGTGCGGCTCGATATCGCGGATCACCTGGCCGATACGCGCCATCACGGCGGGGAAGGGGACAACGGGCTTCGCATCGGCGAGCCCGTAATGGCCGCCGTGCCGGGTCTGGTGGGCGAGCTTGGCACTGCGGATCAGCGCCTTGCTGGGCACGCAGCCGAAGTTCAGACAGTCGCCGCCCATCTTGTGCGCTTCGACCAGCGTGACCTGCGCCTTGACGGTCGCGGCGATATAGGCGGAGACGAGCCCGCCCGCGCCGGCGCCGATCACCACCATGTTGCGGTCAAAGCGGCGCGGCCGTTGCCACTTCGCATAGACCTTGCGCGCCTTGACCGCGCCGACGATGGCGCGCGCGATCCAAGGAAAAATGCCGAGCGCGACGAACGAAGCGATCAGGCCAGGCGAGGCGATCCCTGCCAGCGAATTGATCTGCGCCAGCTGCGTGCCCGCGTTCACGAACACCACGGTCCCTGCGAACATCCCCAGCTGGCTGACGATGTAGAAGGTCAGCGCCCGGATCGTCGTCAATCCCATCAGCAGGTTGACGAGGAAAAACGGGAAGGCCGGGACCAGCCGCAGCGTGAAGAGATAAAAGGCGCCATCGCGCGCCACTCCTTCGTCGATCGCGCGGAGCCGGCTGCCAAAGCGGGCGCGCACCGCGTCACGGAACAGATAGCGCGACGCGAAAAATGCAAGCGTCGCGCCGATCGATGAGGCGAAGGACACGATCACCGTGCCGACCACCAGTCCGAACAGCGCACCGGCCGCCAGCGTCAAGATCGCCGCGCCCGGCAGGGAAGCGCCGGCCACGGCCACATAGACAAGGAAGAATGCGGCGATGACGACAGCCGGCGACTGGCGGTAATATTCGGCGAAATCAGCCTGACGCGACTTGAGCGCGTCGAGCGTCAGATAATGACCGAGGTCGAAATAGAAAAAAGCGAAGACAATCGCGGCAAGAAGAACGAGAATCGGAAGCCGTTTCAACATTCGTGACACCTCTCGTTGCGCTGCGGTGTAGCATCGCTGCCAATCATCACCAATGGCCGAGACCCCACGGCACGGAACCGAGCCGATAGTGATCATCCTGGGCGTGACAGTCGGGTCGCTCGCACGATGTGCCCCGGCGGCTATGGTCGCTGTGGGTGGCCGCGACATTCCATCGGCAATCGGTTGGGGGCGGTTCGGCGGCCGACGTGTTTTTGTTTTCCTGCGCAACGCGTTGACCTATGATGGGTCCTCTGGGTGGAGGATCGAGATGGGTTTGTTGGATTTCCTGTCGAAGCAGTTTGTCGCCGTCATCGACTGGGTCGAGCAACCCGGCGAGCTCGGCCTGCGCTTTCCGATGCAGGATCGCGAGATCCAGAACGGGGCGCAGCTCACCGTGCGAGAGGGGCAGACCGCGTTTTTCTACAATGAGGGCCAGGTCGCCGACACATTCAAGCCTGGGCTGTATACGCTCGAAACCGCCAATCTGCCGGTGCTGACCGCGTTGATGAACTGGGACAAGGGGTTTGCGAGCCCGTTCAAGTCCGATGTCTATTTCTTCAGCTCGAAGGAACAGGCCGGACTGAAATGGGGTACGGCCCAGCCGATCACGGTGCGCGACAAGGAATTCGGCGCACTCCGCATCCGCGCCTTTGGTAGCTATTCGTTCCGGGTCGAGGATGTGCCGGTGTTCGCCGCGAAGCTGATGGGTACGCTCGACCGGCTGACCGTCAGCGATATCGAGCCGCAATTGCGCGGCGCGATCGCGACTGCGCTTGCCTCTGCGCTGGGCACCGGTGAAACCGCGTTCGTCGACTTGGCGGGCGATCAGGCGGCGATGTCGGCGCGGCTGCTGGCGGCGGTGGAGCCTGCCTTCGCGGCCTGGGGCCTGAAATGCTGCAGCTTTTTCGTTGAAAGCCTGTCGCTGCCCGACGCGGTGCAGGAGCATCTCGACAAGGCGAGTTCGATGCGCGTCGTCGGCGATATCGATCGCTATGTCCGCTTCCAGACTGCCGAGGCGATCGATACCGCCGCGGCGCAATCGGGCGGTGTCGCAGGAATCGGCGCGGGGGCGGCGGCCGGCATGGCGATCGGCCAGGGCATGGGCGCGGCCTTCGGCCAGCCTGGCCCGGCCGAGGATCCCTATGCCCAGATCCAGAAGCTCCACGCGCTGATGACCGCGGGTGCCATCACCCAGGCGGAGTTCGACGCGAAGAAGACCGCATTGCTGGCGAAGATCGGCTAAGACCCGGCCGGTGATTGCGGCAAACTGTCCCCAATGCGGCGCGGCGGTGCGTTTCCGCTCGGTCGATCTGCCAGTGAAAGTCTGCGACTATTGCCGCAGTTCGCTGGTGCGGACCGATGGTGGCCTGGAGGCGATGGGTGTCGTGGCCGCGTTGCCCGACGATGTCAGCCCGCTCCAGATCGGCACGCGCGGAACCTTTGACGGCGCACCTTTCGAACTGATCGGGCGGGTGCGCTGGCGCTGGACGGATGGCGGCTGGAACGAATGGCTGATGCTGTTCGCCGATCGTTCGACCGGCTGGCTGGGCGAGGCGATGGGGCGTTACATGGCACTGCGCGCGATCGAGCATTCGGGCATGCGCACCGGCCTGGTCCGCGCGCTGCGCGACGACACGCTGATCACCTTGGGCATGGACGCAACGATCGACCGGGTGCGCTATTTCGTCACCGACATCAAGGACGCGGACTGTATCGCCGGCGAAGGCGAATTGCCGTTCGACGTCGTGGCAGGGGTGCGGATGAAGAGCGTCGACCTGATGGCAGCCGATGGCCAGTGCGCGAGCGCGCAGAAGGAGGGCGATCAGGTCACGGTCTATGCAGGCCATTATGTCGACCTGGCCGGGCTGCGCGCCACCAATCTGCGTGCGTTCGACGACTGGCCGATGCCGACCTTTGCCGCATGACCGCTGCCGGATCCACGGTCCGCGCGCTGACCTGCCCTTCGTGTGGCGGGACGATCGCGTTGCGCGCGGCGGGGGTCAGCGTCAACCTGATCTGCGAGCATTGCGGCACGACGCTCGATGCTACCGATCCCGATGTGAAGATCATCGCGCAGGCGGCCTCCGCGATGGCGCAGCCCGAAATTTCGCTCGGCGCCCGCGGCGTGATCGATGGCACGCAATGGGAAGTGGTCGGCTATCTGGAGCGCAGCGATGGCGAGGGGCTGTGGTCGGAATATCTGCTCTTCAATCCCTATATCGGTTATGCCTTTCTGCTCGACGACGGCAATCGGTTCAGCCTGGGGCGACTGCTTGACCGGCTGCCTGGTGCGGGCCGTTTCGGGCTGAATTTCGAGGGTGACGAGTACGGCAAATTCGGCGCGGCGTACGGTACCTGGGTGAAATTCGTC
>PKED01000006.1 GCA_002863155.1 Sphingomonadaceae bacterium
GCCGAGCTTCATCGCGGCTCGATCCGATGGGCCGCACGGTTCAAGGTGCGGGCCGAGCCGAAGCGGCCGGAGAACAGCACGTCACCGGTCACCAAGCGCATAATCGGCATCGCGATCAGGGGGACCGCAAGAGATATAGATGCGCCGCGCCCCGCATCCTCTTGGGCAGTCGATGCGCTCGGCATGAAGGGCGTGATCTGGCAGCAGAGCTATCTCGGTCGCAAGTCGCCAGGCTTCCATAACGGCAAGGCGCGCGAGAACTGGGAATACATCGTCCGCGATGAAGCGGTACTGCTCGACGCGGCGGGCGAGCCCGTCATCATCAGCAACATGGGCGACGACTGGATCGAGATCGGCACTGCCTGGCAGGCGATGGAGGACGCCAGCACCCGCGCCAACGCCAAGATCCAGATGCTCGCCATCGCGCCGTTCGACAGCGACATGAGCGAAGCCGAGATGATCGCGGCGTTGCGCCACTTCTGCACGACCGTGCTGGACCCGCTCGGCCTCCCATATTCCGCCGCGATCCACGCGCCGCCCGCGCAAGGCGATCAACGTAACTTCCATCCACACATCGCCTTCTCGCTACGACCGATGCGTCGGGTCGAGCCCTATTGCTGGGACGTCGCCGACGAGGTGTGCGGCGAACTCGACGGCCGCGATGGCGTTCAGATGCTTCGGCATCTTTGGTCGCATTCGATGTCGGAGGCAGCGGAGCAGGCGCAGAGCAACCGACGCTATACTGGTCTCGGCTATGGCGCGCGGCGGCTCGATCTCGATGTCGGCGAACATCTCGGCGAAGCCCGTGCCGCGATCGCCGCGCGAGGCGGTCATGTATGGGCGCACGAACGCAACCGGATCAAGGCAGCAAAGAACGTCGCGCGGCGGGCGATTCGCGACGCCGACCACAAGATCGCCGCGCTGACCAAGGTGCGCGACGCGGCGATCGAACGGATGGCGCGTCACGAGGAGGCGATCGTCCCGGCGAAGGTTTTCCGCGCTACGCCCCCGGTCGAACCCGCAGCCATCCGGACCGTAAACGTGGTCGCGCCGTCAGCGAGCGCCCTCATATCTTCAGCGCCCGCCGTGCCGGCGAAGACCCTCAGTCCGGCGATCACCCACCGCCCTGCACGACCGGCGCTCGTCGCCAGGACCGGCACACCAGTCGAACCTTCGGCCTCGCTGACCCCGGCGTCGACGCCCCCCGCTGCGATCCGCCGGGAAGCGACACCGCCAGTCCGCCCGGCGGCGCGGCTTTCCGTGAGGAAGCGTGCGGTTCCGGCGGACCGCATGACCATCGGACGGGTCTTGACGCCGGCGGTGATCCGCATGCCGGCTATGCGCGCGCGGTTTGCCGCGCAATCTCTCATCACCGCGGTACCGACGACGGAAGCCTGCACTTTGACGGTCGCCCCGCGCCCGCGGCCGCGGGCGGAACTTGCGGTCACCCCGACCGTCACCACGGTATCCGCACCCATCGCATTCGATCTGCTCGATGCGCTGGCACGCGCCCGGAAAGCGCGGCTGCGCCGGCTGCGGCAGCGCGGAGCGGGCGAAGCCCTCCGGCAGGACGCGCTGCCGACGCTGGCCGCGACGACGACGCTCGAGACATTGCCGAGCCTCGATCGGCTCGTTGCCGAGGCGGTGTCGCGGCCGCGCGCCGTGGACCGAAAGAACGAAGCGGACGCCGCCCGACTGGCGCGGTTGAAGGCCCTCGACCCCTATGTCGCCGATTACCGTCACGAGCACGGACAGGTCGAAACCGACTATCCGGCACTCGAGGCGATCGGGGTCGGGTGGGACTGGCTGGAGCAGCCGGGCGTGCAGCGCGGGCTTTGCGCGTTGCGCGCCGAACAGCAATTGGTAGTTGCCGAGCTCGCTCGCGAGGCGAAGGCGCGACCGCTGGCGTTTGCCAGGACCGGCACGCGCTTCTGGCCGCGTGATCTGCCGCCGGACCAGCTCCGCCGGATCGATCGCTGGGCGACCGACCCGGGGTTCCAGCAGGATGTGGCGGCGATCCAGAAGGGCGTCGCGCGGACCCACGCCGGACGTGACGCCGATCGCGGGGCTTCCGCCGCTATCGGCCGCCATCCGGCGACGCTTGAACCTGCACGGGGGCTAGTCGGGTCGGGCGGCGAACGTCAGGGACCCGTCCCGGTATTTCAGGATGACGGCGTATATGTTCGTGTCCCGGCGTTCGATGCGACGGGCAGGCCGACCGATCAGTTGCTCATGCTGCTGATGCTGGCCGGGCGGCATCCCGACCGGATTCGTATCGCAACCGATGGTCGGCTGATGGCCATGCCCGGCAAGATCTCCATGCTGCCGGCGCTGCTCCATCCGTGGCGGAACCACGATCGCGTCGCCGCGCTGGTCACCGAAACGGTGCGCGCCAGCGCCGCCGCCGGTCACGCGGTCTGGCCGGCGAGCGTCGCCGCCGCTGTCCGTGCCTATGCCGATCGAGCGACCGGCAGCTCTCCGACCCGAAGCCAGCGATCGGACATCGACCGTGGCCCGGCGCGATAGTTACCTGGGGCACCCTTTATTTTGACCGATCGATGGAAAAGCGCGCCCCTACGCCAGGCATCGCGCCAGCAAAGGACAGCAGGGCAGAAAAGTCTGAAGTGAGCCGGAAGGTGATAGGAAAAATGCAGATAGCATTGATCCGTCCCTGACGGCTCCGCGCGTCGCAACGGCGACGCGCGATCTCAGCCTGAAAAGGAATACGTAGAATGTCCGACATCATCACCATGCCTCGCACCCACGAGGCAGGGCGCAGCATCCTGCGCCCGCGTCCGCCGTTCAACGCGCGGCCCGTCTGCGCCGCAGGACGCGAGAGCCGGTCCACCGAGGGGCCGTACTCGACCCATTATACCGCCACCGCCAGCTTCCTCTACATCAACCGACTCAGCGGCACCGACCGGTTCGGACCGGTGCCAGACGGTTACGTCGCGCGCGGCGATCTCGTCGCCAGCGGTCGTTGCCATCCGCAGAAGCTGCCGCCGCGGCTGCGGTCGGGCGACACGCTGTGGCGCGAGGCCGATGACGCGGCGGCGCTCGAAGGTCCGCGCGCCATCGCGGCGACGCACATCGTCGCCGATCTGCCGCCCGATGCCGACCCGGCGCGCTGGTCGTGGCTCGTCGAGAAATATGCGTTCGATCATCTCGTCGATAAAGGCATGGTGGTGGATTGGGCGATCCACGCGCCCAGGGGCAATGGCGACAAGCCGTCGGCTCCGCCCCACGTCCATCTGTTGGCCACGGCGAGGTTCTGGCGCCCGACCGGCCGGTTCGGATCGCGCCAGTGGCAGTGGCTCGCCAATGCCGACCAGCTCCGTACCGCCGAGGATGACTGGCTTCGCCTGATCGGATTGCGATCCACGATCGCCGCCTGACACCTTCCTACAGCCCAACTTCAAACGCCCGTCGCTCCGTGGAGCGGCGGGCGTTCGCGTATCCAGGGAACAGCATCATGTCCTTCTACCATCTCAATCCCAACCGCCGTGGCGAGCGCATGGCGCGCCGGATCGAGCAACTCGACGACTATCGCGTGCTGCGCCGCCTGCCACGCCCCGATGAAATGTGGTGCCGCTCGATGCCGGCGTCAGACAACGTCATCAAGCTCGCGATCGTCGATTGCGAAACCACCGGGCTCGATCCCGAACGCCACCGCATGATCGAGTTCGCGGTCGGCATCCTGTCGATCGATGCGGATCACGGCGATGTCGTCGACGTGACGCCGCCGCAATCCTGGCTCGAAGATCCGGCCGAGGATCTGCCGACCGAGATCGAGCGGCTGACCCACATCACGTCCGACATGCTCATCGGTAGATGGTTTCCGGACGCCTCCATAATGAATGCTACGGCGGGCGTTACCGCCATCGTCGCCCACAATGCGAAGTTCGACCGCAGCTTCGTTACCAGGCGATTCCCGACGCTCGCCGACCTGCCCTGGATCTGCTCGATGAGCGAAGTCGATTGGCCGGCACTTGGCTGGACGGGCGGTCGCGGCATCGGCGCGTTGTTGACAGGCGCCGGCTTTTTCCTGCCCGACGCGCATCGCGCCGCCGCCGACGTATGGGCGACGACGTGCCTACTCGCCTCCCCCGCACCCGATGGCCGATCGGTTGCGGCGTACATGGTCGAGACAGCGCGTCGGCCGTGCGAGCGGCTCTACGCAAACCGTGCACCGTTCCAGTTCAAGGATACTCTCAAGGCCGCCGGTTATCGGTGGTCGCCCGAACGGCGCGCTTGGTGGATCGAAGGCGACGAGGAACGCATTTCAAATGAGGCATGCTGGTTGGAGCAGCTTTCGCACCTGATTGCTCCTGTAGTCGAGACCCGAAATTGGCAAACGAGACACGCGTAGATGTAAGTGAACCGAAAAGTCATTAGAATGACTAGTGGATTACATCTTTGTGTAACCTCTCTAATTAACAACTTTTTCAATAAAACCGAGAGTTGTGCAATTCTCCAACAGTGTGCGGACTTTTGCCCGATCGAGGCCTCCCGGCACCTCCGCATCAATCTCCAGCTTCAGCGTCACTTCGCTGCCCGGGATCGTCGTGAGTTGCTCCACGATCGCTTCAACGATCTGATGGATTTCGCGCGCCGGTCGCTCGGCCGAGATCATGACGGTCCCGAAAAACCGGGTTGGCTTACGCTCCGGTGCCGGGGCATCCGGCGTTCCATCCGAAGGACCAGCGGCCGAAGGCACACCTTCTGGACTGGCGGGAGCGCCTGCAACGGGGGGCGGGCCGGGCTGCACCGGCGCCGGACGATGCGCTTCAGCGATGTCAGGTTTAATGATGACACTGTCGCTGTCGATCACAACGGCGGCGTTGGTGGCGCGCTCGATCGCCAGGCCCAGATAGGTTTCGGTTTTGTCGTCCCACCGCTCCGCATAGCCAAACGGCCCTGGCAGCATTCCCGTAATGGCGGCCTGCACCGTCTTTACCAGCACAGCCTGGTTCTTAAGCCGGGGCAGGTAGGTGTAGCGGTTCAGATATTCCCACAGATCTTTGAGCGATAGATGCGGCTTGCCGTTCCAGATGTATTTCTGGAGGTCCCGGTCAAGGCGAGTGGGGCCAAGCTCGGGGAGCAGCCCCTCCTCCGCCACCAACTTCTTGCTTGCTCGCGCCAACAGGCCGTCCTGGGCCGGCACCTTGCCCGAAACCCACTCGACCTCGGCCTGGGCGCTCTCCTGAACCGGATAATGAAGGTAGCACCACGCCTCCTTCAGCCGGGTCTTCACGGTTTCATTGGCCTCGGTTAGCTTCGCTTTGGCCAGCGCGCTGTCGCTCTGGGTCAGGTTGAGCCGATCCGTATCGCGAACGATCTCACCCCATGCCAAGGCCGAGCGGACGGCGTCCTTGAGGTTGTCGAGCTGCCGTGCCTCGGCCGCGATGAAGACCAGCATATTGCGATAAACGCGCGGCGTGCTGCCGCGCTGGATCAAGATATCCTTGGCTTCTGTAAGCGCCTCGGACCCCTCCCGCCCGGTGTGGGGATGGGCGACACCCAGCACGACAGCGCGAACACCGCCCGCCTCATCGGGCACCTCCGCCGATGTCGAAGGCGCCACCTGCACGGCGTCGAAATGGCCACGGTCAGCGATGCCGTTGATGTATTTCGTCAACTCATTGTCGATGGTCATCAAGACGAGCGCGCTCTCAAGCTGCGCGGCACGATCCGCCGCGATGCGGTTGAGGCTGGCTGACATCGAGTACCAGTACCGACCGAGGTCGGCGTGCATAAACTTGGCTTGGTTGGTCAACCGTCGCAGCGCATCACCGAAAATGGCCGGGCGCTCGCCGGGCTGGACGACGCCCAGATTGATCTGCTTGTCGTCGAGGCCCGTATTCTGCTGCTGATGCGTTGGCGCCGTACCCATGAAGATCGCCCGGGCCACGCGCCGCGTCGCTGAGTAGCGATTGAGGTTCGGCGCGGACTGATCGACTTTGTATGGCGTAGCAGCCGTGCCATCGACGTCAGCCGCGATGATCGACTGCCAACTCACATCGAGGTAGTGCAGCAGTTCAGGTTCGACCCGCGGCGAGCTGACCGAGACGCTGCCCGGCATGATCATCACGGACGGGTCACCGTTCATCCACAATTCGTGGATGACCTGCGCCATAAGCCGCAGAACGCCTCGCGTGCGCTGAAATTTTCCAGCGAGCCCCAGCTCGTGTAGAGCTGATCGAACAGCTCCGGATGGATGGGATAGGCCTTCTCCAGCTTTCGACGATAATCTTCGTCGGCGCAGCCTTGCGGGAAGTCGTTCGAGGCACGTGCCGCCTAGCGTTGCGCGCCGTTCGACGCACGCGACGGTCATGCCAAGCTGTGCGGCGCGGATCGCGGCGGGGTAGCCACCGGTTTCGCCGCCGATTACGACAACATCATAATTGTCGGTCATTCCCGCTCCTGCAGACAAGGCTCGATCATGGGCGCTCGAGACCGGACAGATATAACCGATCGCCCGCACATTGGTGGCATGGTGCTCGACTGGTCGCCGACCGCGGCGGGTCGATGCTCGTTGCCACTGTAAAGGCAAGATTCTGCTCTACAAAGCACGATAGGTTCGTTATCAGCCAGTTAATCTTGCCATTCTGGTCGATGAAGGGAGCGGATGACGATCGGAGCATGCCTGGATCGGTGGCGGTGGCGAACATTGGTCGCGCTGACCGTGCTGGCGGCGTTGCTCCTCCCGGCAATGTCCGAAGCGGCTTGCCTTCAAGCTGATCTCGCCCCGGCGCGGGTGGCCGCTGTTTCCATGATCGGCGCTAACCAGGCTTCCAAGGCATTTCGCAAAGTGCCGGAGCCGACGAAGAAGCCCGTGAACCGACCGCGTCATGCTGCCATTTGCCAGCATGCGCACTGCGGTCATTCGCAGATCGCGATCGATACCGGCAACGATCTGGCCGCCGCCGTGCCAGCCTGCGGCCCGCTTCCTCGCTGGACCTATGAGCGGTTTGCCGAGGGCCAGCCTGTCGCAGGGCCGGAGCGCCCACCCCAAGCCTAAGCGCGCCGACGCGCCGCCTTCAGGCGGTCGCACCGTCACGTTTAGTCGAAGGGCCCTCGGTGGCAGACCTTATTTTCCGTATCGTTGCGGAAACAACGAGAGACAGCGACAGCATCGTGCGCCTTTCGGTCGCCCGTGGCGGTCGTGCGCCTTTGCGGGCGCGCTCCCAGCGGCTCGTCCCAGAAACGGGTGTAATCGGTCCAGTTGAGATGTCGCCTCGGGCCTGTACCCCGACGCTCCGGCGCACAGATACCGGTCGCGCGGCCGCAGGCCGGCTCAGACGCCGGTATCGTGCAAAAAACCTTTCTCGTAATCGAGCTCAAATACGCTCGCATGGTTCTTCCACACACAAGTTTGGTTCTCCGCTTGCTGGCGGCAAGACGTCCTCGATCCCCAAGAAACGAACGTCGCGTCAGCACGGAGGGACCACGCCGTGGGTGCGGGTTTCCCCCTGCCCCCACCCCGCCCACGGCGAAACACACAGCCCCGCCATTAGCGCTCCGTCGCTAAGACGATTGAGCCAAGCTCGCCCCGTCGCAAGCGCGACTAGCGGCGGCGGCCTGAGCGCCGGAAAGTTCGCATGACGAGATCGGGCGACGTTAACGGCGATCGTGCGAAAACGGCGAACCTGCGCCCGTCCCTTGAGCGGAGTGCGCTTCGACGTCGCGCACCCGCGATCAGGATTGAACGTCGCGTCGCGCATTTCCGCAGCTTGTTAATCTGGCCTGTCTTGGTCGGCGGGACCGCGCTCGCCGGAACCGCGCTCGTCGCAATCTTCGGCACGACGATCAGTCCGTATCTTTTTTTCTGGCAAGCCAGCCAGGAGGTGGAATACCTGCACGAGGAGCCTCGTCGCAAGCCTCTTGTGAAGGACCGGAACGGCGGCGTGGCGGCGATTGGCCGCATCCGGCTCGACACGATGGTCGGGATGGCGATCTCAAACCTGATCGCGCTGGCGATCCTGATTTCGATGGCAGCCGTGGCCGCAAAGTCGGGCGCGTCGACCATCGAGACCTCCGCGCAAGCCGCGGAAGCCCTGCGTCCCGTCGCCGGCCCCTACGCCTTTGCGCTATTTGCGGCGGGCGTCATCGGCACCGGACTTCTCGCCGTCCCCGTGCTCGCCGGCTCGGCGGCGTACGCCGTCGGCGAGGCGCGGCAGTGGCCGGTCGGACTTGGCCGCCGGCCGCTGGAGGCGCGCGCATTCTACGGGACCATCGCGGTTGCGACCGCACTAGGAACCTTGCTCAATCTCGCCCCGATAAATCCGATCCAGGCATTGTTCTGGAGCGCCGTCCTTAACGGCGTCGTCGCGGTTCCGGTCATGGCGGCGATGATGCTGATGGCGCGTCGTTCGGACGTCATGGGACGGTGGGTGATAGGCCGCCCCCTTCAGCTGCTGGGCTGGACGGCGACTTTGATCATGACGTTGTGCGTGAGTGGCATGCTGCTCTTGTCTCTTTTGCCCCGTCTCACCGGCGCATCCTGAAATGAGGAGCTTCATCCCCTTCCGCAACCAGGCCAAAGTTGGCGGTCTTTCCATCGCGCTTGCCGCAGGCGTATCGGCGCAGCCGCCAGCGGGAACAGGTAACGCCCGGGTGGATCCGTCGTGGAAGAAGGGTCGACCACGCCGGTGCGACCGACAAATCTGGTATCTGTGCGCGCTGTCGCTGCTTCCATTACCGCCCACCATCGTGCTGCTCGCGCTCGCGGTTCACCGGCACGAACGCTTCTGCGTCACGGCGCGGATCGCCGACGCCCTGGCGCTGATCTGCGTCATCGCGACTCTCTATTTATTTGTTCGACTTGCAATGATCGCGCGTGCGGCAGCGGCGCGCCGTCTCCTGATCAGCGCGGACGATCTTGCGCTGGTGGGAATGGCCGTCGCGATCGGCGCTGGCACGTACCTTTCGATCGCTAAAGGTCTGTTGACGCGGGGGTGTCTGTGACAGCTCCAAAATACCAAAATTCTTTAGGACGGAGACCTTACATGGCCGAGACGGCGACGAGCGATGATCAAGGCGGTCATGCTCACGACCATACCGCCGGTGCCAACACAAAAATGCTGACGCTGGCGTTGATCCTGACGACGACCTTCCTCATCGCCGAGGTTGTCGGGTCCTTCGTCTTCAATAGCCTGGCGCTCCTTTCCGACGCGGCGCACATGATGACCGATGTCGCGGCGCTCGCGATCGCGCTGCTTGCAATCCGGATCGGCGGCCGCGCGGCGGATGACAGACGGACCTTCGGCTACAAGCGCTTCGAGATTCTGGCCGCAGCATTCAACGCGCTGCTGCTCTTCGCCGTGGCGATCTATGTCCTCGTCGAGGCGATCAAGCGGTTCCAAAAGCCCGAGGTCGTTCAGTCCACCGGCATGCTCATCGTCGCCATCTTCGGCCTGATCGTGAATCTCGTTTCGATGCGTCTGCTGATGGCGGGCAAGGACAAGAGCCTGAATGTCAAAGGCGCCTATCTCGAGGTCTGGGCCGACATGCTGGGTTCAGTCGGGGTCATCGCCGGCGCGCTCGCGATCCGCTTTACCGGCTGGCAATGGGTCGACCCGGTCGTCGCGGTCGGCATCGGCCTGTGGGTGCTCCCGCGCACTTGGATCCTGCTGCGCGACACCGCGAACGTCCTGCTCGAAGGTGTTCCCACTGGAACCAGCCTGCCCGAGGTGCGGGCCGCACTGTCGCGCGTGCCGGGGGTCGAGGATGTGCACGATTTGCATGTCTGGTCGATGTCATCGACCGACGCGAGCTGCACGGCGCACCTTCGCATCAGCGGCGGCGATGAGGACGCGATCCGGACCGCTGCAGCCGACGTCCTCAAGCAGAGCTTCGGGATCGAGCATGTGACGATCCAGACCGAGCGGACGGCGCACGACGCCGCGCAGATTTTCCATCGTTGACCCAATGATCGCTGTCTTCCCAACCACGCTGCGGAGCACGATTGCGCTATGAGCTTGACCGATATCTTCATTCGGCTCGGTTGTGCGACCCTTGTCGGGCTTTTGCTCGGATTGGACCGCGAGATTCGTGGCGTACCAGCGGGGCTTCGCACGCATGCGCTGGTCGGACTGAGCGCAGCGGCGATCACGCTTTCGGCCCTGCTACTTCACGAAAGTCTCGATGCGGACGGGCAGACCCGCACCGACCCGCTTCGGGTCGTGCAGGGTCTCGCCCAGGCCATCGGATTCATCGCCGCGGGCCTGATATTTGTCGCCAAGGACCAGGTCCGCAATGTCACCTCGGCCGCCAATCTGTGGCTGACGACCGCGGTCGGCATCGCCGCCGGCGCGGGCCAATATACGATCGTGCTCGCGACGACCGCCCTCGGGATCCTGGTCGTGACCGTCATCCGCTTTGGCGAACGCCATTTACCGAGGATCAACGACGATGCCGACTGATGAACCCAACCCCGCGCCTGAGTCCGCCAGCCTCATAGAGGAGGACGATGCCGCCTATTGGCAACGCCGTGCTGAAGCGGAACTCGAAATGGCGCAAAAGGCGACCCGGTCGGAGGTCGTGGCCGCGCATGTCGCGCTCGCGGAAGCTTATCTCGAACGCTTATACGACAAGTCGCCGCCCCCGGGCGAGGGAGCGGCCGACGACGAGGAGAAGAAGAATGACTGACAAGGTCGCACTGAATCTCGCGATCGCGCTGCCAGAGGTGGAAGACGCGGCCGACGCCTGCGTGGCGCGACTGCTTGCGAGCTTGCAAGGACGCGCAGGCATCGAGGATGCGCATGTGCAATCCGGAGATGCGCAAACCGAAGCGACGCTGTGCGTCCACTACAATGCCCAGGAGCTTCCGCTTGCCCGCTTGCGTGAGTTGGTGACGAGTGCGGGCGCGCAGATCACGTCGCGCTACGGCCATGCCGTCTGGAAGCTTGGCGGCCAACCGCACCAGCGTCGCGCGCGAACGATCGGAGACCGCCTCAAAGCCTTGCCGGGGGTGTTGGAGGCGGAGGCGAGCGCTTCGGGGCTGGTTCGGATCGAATTCGACCGGCAGCTAACGAATGAAGCGACTATCAGGCGAGCGCTCGATGGCATGACGGCGGCTGGCGAAACCGGGGTCGGCCGAACCGCCGACTTGCGCTCGCCTCCGTCCCCACCAAGCCGTGACGGACACGGTCACGACCACGCTGAAAAAAAACATGATCACCAAAGTCACGCGCACGATCACGGCCCCGAAAGCGATGAAAACGGACACGCCGGTCATGATCATAGCCATGGCGGCATTTTCGGCTCCAACACCGAGCTGATCTTCGCGCTGATCTGCGGCGCCCTGCTCGGCATAGGGTTCGCGATCGATCGGCTGGTGTCGGGTGCTCCAGCATGGACCCCCCTCGCCTTCTACCTCGGCGCGTATTTCTGCGGCGGTTTCTTTACCGTGCGAGAGGCCATCGACAATCTGCGGCTCAAGCGCTTCGAGATCGACACGCTGATGCTGGTCGCCGCGGCGGGCGCCGCGGCCCTGGGGGCGTGGGCGGAAGGTGCGCTCCTCCTCTTCCTGTTCAGCCTCGGCCACGCGCTTGAACACTATGCGATGGGCCGGGCCAAACGGGCCATCGAGGCGCTCGCGGAGCTGGCGCCGCGCACCGCGATGGTGCGGCGCGGCGATGAGACGCTCGAGCTTCCCGTCGAGGAACTCGTGGTCGGGGATATCGTGATCGTGCGGCCGGACGCGCGCCTGCCCGCAGACGGGTTCGTGGTGGTCGGCACTAGCGCCGTCAACCAGGCCCCGGTAACGGGGGAGAGCATCCCCGTCGATAAGCGGCCGGTCCAGGATCCGGCTGCCGCCCGGCTAGCGGCCGATCGGGTCGATGGCTCTTCGCGCGTTTTTGCCGGGACGATCAACGGCAGCGGCGCGCTGGAAGTCGAGGTCACACGGCTCTCCTCGGAAAGCGCGCTGGCCAAGGTCGTCAAGATGGTGAGCGAGGCGGAAACCCAGAAGTCGCCGACACAGCGTTTCACCGATCGCTTCGAGCGCGTGTTCGTGCCCGCTGTCCTCGTGCTCTCCGTGCTGCTGCTCTTCGCATGGGTCGTCATCGACGAACCGTTCAGGGTCAGCTTCTATCGGGCGATGGCTGTCCTCGTGGCGGCGAGCCCGTGCGCGCTGGCGATCGCCACGCCAAGCGCGGTGCTTTCCGGCGTCGCGCGCGCGGCGCGCGGCGGCGTGCTGGTTAAAGGTGGTGGCCCGCTCGAGAACCTCGGCTCATTGACGGCGATCGCGTTCGACAAGACCGGCACGCTCACCAAGGGTGAGCCGCGCATCACGGACATCGTTCCCGCGCCGGGGGTCGAAGAGACGCAGTTGCTTGCCATCGCCGTGGCTGTCGAGAGTCTCAGCGATCATCCCTTGGCGCAGGCGATCGTCAAGGACGGTAAAGAGCGATTGGCGCAAGCGCAATTGCCGGTCGCAAGCGAGATCGCGAGCCTCACTGGCCGCGGCGTCACGGCGACGGTGGATCAGCAGCGCGTCGTGATCGGCAAGGCCGAGATGTTCGGTACCGAGGACTTCGCCGCCTTGTCCATACCGATTTCCGAAGCGGTCGAACAGCTGCGCGGAGATGGCCGCACGACGATGGTCGTGCGTCAGGGCGATCGTGACCTGGGCGTCATCGGTCTGATGGATACACCGCGCGCGGCGGCCCGGACGACGCTCGATGCTCTGCGAGCCCTGGGCATGACGCGCATGATCATGATTTCCGGCGACAACCAGAGGGTCGCGGAAGCGATCGCGCGGGAGGTCGGGATCGACGAGGCCTGGGGTGATCTGATGCCCGAAGACAAGGTCGAGGCAATCAAGAAGCTTCGGGCAGAGGGCAAGGTCGCGATGGTCGGCGACGGGGTGAACGATGCACCCGCAATGGCCAACGCGACCGTCGGCATCGCCATGGGCGCAGCCGGCTCCGACGTCGCGCTCGAGACAGCCGACGTCGCTTTGATGGCCGACGATCTCGCTCATCTTCCGTTCGCGGTGGGGCTGAGCCGCAGCACGCGTTCGATCATCCGGCAAAATGTGTTCGTCAGCCTCGGCGTTGTCGCGCTGCTTGTGCCAGCGACGATCCTGGGCCTGGGCATCGGACCCGCGGTCGCCATGCACGAAGGCTCCACCCTGCTGGTGGTGATCAATGCGCTCAGACTGCTCGCCTATCGCGACCAGACGGCGTGACATGATCGTATCGCCCGCACGCCTCGCGCATCTCGGGCCAGACAAGAACGGGCAGTGACGGGTGAGGAGGTTGACGATGAAGCACTATCGCAAACTGGCGTTGCTAGGAGGATTTCTCGCCGTCTCGATCGGCGGTTGCACGACTGCTGCTCCGCCGCCGCGCCCGGTGTATCAGCATGTCCCCTGCTCGACCCCGGGGGCTCGATTGGAAATCCCCGTGCCGATGGACCAACCGGCACAAACCTCAGGCAAGACACAGGCTACCGATGGTGCGCCGTCGCGGGCCCGTCCCGTCGTCCGGTGCGTCGTCGAAGCTCGTTGATCGCAGAGGCTCACTGAAATCTCATCGCATCGCTAAAAGTAGTTGCGCCCGTCGTGCGATGATTTTGCGCGCGCGGAAGCTCTTGTTCTCGAACGGAATATGAACCGCAGCTGCCTGCATCATTCCCGCCACGTTCATGGCTGACGTTCCAAAGCTTTTGTTACGGCGTGGCGACCGGCCACACCATGAGGAGACTTAGCATGAAACGCTTTCCGATCGCGGCGGCTGTTCTTGCGACAGCGGTGCCGACCGTTGCAATGGCGCAGTATTACGGCGGCGGGTATCGCGGCGGGTCGCCATACGGCCACCAGTATCGCGGCAACTACGGGTACGGCGGCCAAGGCTACGGTTATCAGCAGCGCTGGGCGCAGCACGGTGGCGACTACCGTCGCGATTACCGCTATAACAATCGGCACGACCGCCAGGAGCGACGCGACGACCGTCTTCATGAGCGGCGGGAGCGATACCGCGGTCATGGCTATTGATTGCATCTGCGGCCTGCAGGGGCGGCGGCCAATCGGCGCGCCGCCCCGCTTAAATGGAGGTGAACATGACTGATCCAGTTTCGGTTTCGGCAGCCGCGCGACCGCAGGGCATGCTCTGCCCCGTATGCAAGGTCGGCCTCGTGCTCGCCGACCGCCAGGGCATCGAAATCGACTATTGCCCGCAATGCCGTGGCATCTGGCTCGACCGAGGCGAGCTCGACAAGATTATCGAGCGCAACGCATCGTACGAGGATGCGAGGTCTGCCCCCGGCACTCCCGCCCAGGGATCTGCCCCGACGCCGGGCTATGCGCCCCCAGCTCCTTGGGGAAGCGGTTATGACGACCCACATCATGGCGGCGGTCACCATGCCGAACGTCATGGCGGCTATCGTCCCGGCGGTTTCCTCGGCGGTCTCTTTCGGCATTGACGGTCGAACGTCGACGGCACGACACCCTCAGGTCAGGAAACCCACGGCGATGAAAAGCTTCTGGCCCGCGCTCGCCAGCACAGCGCTTGCGGCTGGGCTGCTGAGCTCCGTCCCTGTGGCCGCGCAGCGGAAAACCCACGGTTCCGGCGTCAGTTGGAGTGGCGGACAAGGCGGAGTCAGCTGGGACGGTGGCCACGACTATCGCGGCGGGAACTATGAGGGTTACGCCTCCGTCCCGCCCCCGGCACCCGCGTATAAACCGCTACCTCCCAGGTACATCGCGCCGCAGCTCTCGCCTCCGTTAGCGGCTCCTCCCCGCGCCTTGGCGCCCCGACCTAGTGATCATCCGAATCAGCACCGTGACGGTGGAGCAGGAGGACGGCGATAGCAGCTTGGTCCTCGATCAGTTGAGGGCATTGTCGCCGGACCGAAGGCTCATACCGCCATGCTCATGATGTCCTTATAAGCGGAGAGGACCTTGTTGCGCACCTGCAGCGTCGCTTCGAACGATACCGATGCACGTTGCTGCATCAACACGACGGTGGCGATATCCGTCGTCTCGCCACGCTCGTAGGCCTCGGTTGCGACGTCTTCCTGGACCTGAAGCGCATTTACCTTGTCCAAGGCGTTTTTCATGGTCGCCGCGAACGACGGCGTTGCGGTCGCCCGATCTGTCTGATCGAGCGGCTGGTTGGGGCGGGAGGCCGCGGTTTCGCGTAAGGCCGTATTGCGTTGAAGAATGGCGTTGCGAACGGCCATCACATCCGCAACACCGTTGATGTTCATTGCCCGGTTCGTCCTGTTGTCGCAGCGTGAGATGTCAGTCTCGACGAACCAGGCTTATATTTCGTTAAGCATATTTTGTCGGGCATCGGCGCACAATCGACGTCCCGGCAAACTCCGAGCGGCAGGCACCTTTAATCAGGTTCGCAAGGCCTGGTCGCGTAGCACCGCACTTATCGGCGGTGTTGCCAACAATGACCGAATGGCGTCACCAGTGCCGACGATGGTGCCTGGGACGGTAATGCCGGTCATAATAGCGCGCGCGCGGATAATAGCGGACCGGATAGGCGGGATAATCGTAATATTGCGGTCCGTAATAAGGTGCCGGGGACCTATAGCCATAGCCATACCCTCCCAGCGCGATCGATACGCCGCCATGCCGGTAACCGCCGCCGTAGCCGCCGTGTCCACCATAGCCTCCATGGCCACCATATCCGCCGCCGCCGTGTCCTTCGCCATGGTGTTGCGCCATCGCGGCCGCCGGAGCCATCGCCGCCAAGGC
Source organism: Sphingomonadaceae bacterium (assembly GCA_002863155.1). GTDB lineage: Bacteria > Pseudomonadota > Alphaproteobacteria > Sphingomonadales > Sphingomonadaceae > Sphingomonas. The sequence continues at coordinate 15,716 of PKED01000006.1, forward strand.
TGCGGCAGCAATCCAGATCACTTTACGCATTGTCACTCTCCCGTCGCCACCCAGTTACGCCGAGCAGCTGATGATCAGAGGCTGGAACTGCATTTTTGAATACGCGCTGAACAAGCGGTGGGTTGGCGATTGTTCGGCCATCGTGCGTCCGAAAGGCCTATGCATCGACGGCTTTGTCCACTCCGTGCTTGGCGACCCTTTGGTCAAGCTATGATCAGCCACGAACGCCCCTCATGCCCGCGGCGCTCGAACGGATCGCGAAGCCCGCTTCGAAGCGCTTCGTCGCTTGAGAGTGCCGTGCCGATGACGCAGATGAAATAACAGACTCGTCCGCCGCGACAACGGTTCGAACATCTCGTCCGGTCCTTCAGGGTCGAGCAGCTTCGTGTCGGCGAGCCATTCGCCGAGCGAGGAGAGCTCAGGCAACCTATAATCGCGCAACGACCGCCCCGCCGTCTGCAGGGCAGTAATGGTTTCGATCAACGACCCGGTCTGCGCAAGCTGCGCGCTGACCATCGTCCGGTGCACGCCGAGATGCTCGGCGATCAAGCCATCGCGGATGCCGGCGATGACTGACGCCGCCTCGGCCGATTTGACCGCCGCCGCGGCGTCGATGGTGACGTCGCATTCGGTATCGAGCCGCAGCGAGCGATTGTTGAAGTTGGACGAGCCGACCCGTATCACCTGATCGTCGACGATCGTTATCTTGGCATGGACGTAGATCGGCGCGCCGCCCGCCGTGAACGGATGGTAGACGCGGAAGCGGCGGTACGGGTCACACTCGCGCAAGGCCGCGACCAAACGGGCGCGGGCGGTGTCCATCGCGACGGGTTCCAGCCAGCCGTCCGCAGTCGTCGGGTTGACGATGACGACTTCCGGCCCGTCGGGCTCCTGTAGCCGGCGCGCGATCGCCTCGGCGACGCGACGCGCCGCGAAATATTGGCTTTCGGCATAGATCATTCGCCGCGCCCGCGCGATCAGCGCGACGTATAGCGCCTCGATCTCATGCACCGGCTCCTGATCGTCCAAACGGGGCAGCGTTCGCGAGATACCCACAGGCACATCGATGAAATCGGCGCGCAGGGTCTCTGGCCAACAGTCGGAGCGACCGTCGATCGCTTCGAGCGGCCGGCCGCCGGCGGCGTTCCACCGTTCGCGGCTTACGTCGCCCAGCGCCCGCGCCACCGGACCTTCCAGCGCCATCGCTGCGTCGTGCCAGGGGCCATGAGGTTTGCCGTTGGGCTCGACCCGGCGAGGCTCGTGGTCGCCATGAGCGCGCGTGTCCCAGCGACCGCGGGTCATGTCGATCCCACCGCAAAACGCCATGCAGTCGTCGATCACCACGATTTTCTGGTGGTGCGACGCCGCGACCGGATGGTGCCGGTCGAGCTTCAGGTGGATTTGCGGGTGTCGGATCCAGCGCAGGATCGTGAGCAGGGTGCGTCCGTGAAACAGCGTCTTCAGCGCACCTACGTCCCAGCGCAGGATATGCACATGGAGCTTTGGATTGCGCTTCACCAGCCAGGTGAGAAACGCACCGACGGTCGGTGGCCCGGCATCCTGTTCGGCGCCGGCGAAGCGGATGCGAGCGTCGAAATCCCACCCTATCAGGAGAATGCGGCGTTCAGCCTTCAGCATCGCTGAACGGGCCGCGGCGAAATAGTCGTCGGCATCGATGACGACCGACGCTCGCGTTGCCTGAGCGGTCCGCCAGAAGGGGCGTCGCGCAGCCCTTTCTTCACCCGCCGCGCGCTCCTTCATGCCCGGCGCTTCCACGTCGCCAAGCGCCAGAGATACCATATCGCCAGGACGACGATGATTCCGGTGGAGATCGGACCGAGATAGCGTTCGACCGTGGTGTATCGCTGCCCGAGGACATAGCCCGCGATTGAAAGCGCGGCCGTCCACCCCGTCGTTCCTACCAAAGACCAGAAGATAAAGCGCGGAAGCGACATGCGCGCCAAGCCGGCGGGGATCGATATCACCGAGCGGATGGTGGGCACCATTCGTCCGAGACACACAAATGCCGCGCCGTGTCGACGAAACCAAAACCGAGCGCGCTCCACCTTCCGCCAGTCGAGCGTCAGCCAGCGCCCATGCCGCTCAACCCAGCCTTGAAATCGGCTGTTTCCAATCGACCGCGCGGCGAAATACCACGCGAGGTTGC
>PKED01000166.1 GCA_002863155.1 Sphingomonadaceae bacterium
GGAACGTCTCGCCGAACGCGATCACCTCGGCGCCCTCATCCACCGCGCGCGCGACATGATCGACCAGCGCGGTGATTCCGTCCGATATCGCGATCGGTACGGGCGCTGCCTGGACGATCGCTGCCTTGACCTGCTTCATTCCACCCAATCCAGTCCCATGTCGCGATAGACGCTGCGGTCCTCGTCCCAGTTTTCCTTAACCTTGACATGCAGATAGAGGTGCACTTTTCGCTCCATCAGGGTCGATAGCTCGGCGCGGGCGCGGGCGCCGATTTCCTTGATGCGCGCACCGCCCTTCCCGAGCACGATCGCGCGCTGCGTCGTGCGCGCGACCAGAATTTGCTGGTGGATTTCGACCGATCCGTCCTCGCGCTCCTTATACTGCTCGGTCTCGACCGCGCTGTCATAGGGCAGTTCGGCGTGGAGCTGGAGATAGAGCTGTTCGCGCGTCACTTCGGCAGCGAGCATTCGCTCGGTCGCGTCCGACACCTGATCCTCGGGGAAATGCCACGGTCCCTCGGGCATTTCGGCGGCAAGCGCGGCCTTCAGTTCGGGCAGGCCATCGCCGGTTGCCGCACTCACGAAAAACGTTTCGGCGAACGCGACCTTGGCGTTGAGCGTCTCCGCATGCACCAGCAGCCGTGCCTTATCGGCCAGATCGACCTTGTTGAGGATCAGGAATTTCTTCTCGCGCCGCCCGGCCAGCCCCTCGGCAATCGGCAGCACCTTGGGGCCGAGCCCACCCTTCGCATCGACCACCATCGCGATCAGGTCGGCGCCCTCCGCCCCGCCCCAGGCGGCCGCCACCATCGCACGGTCGAGCCGACGCTTGGGCTCGAAGATGCCGGGGGTGTCGACGAGCAGGATCTGCGTGTCGCCTTCGAGCGCGACGCCCATCAGCCGGACGCGCGTGGTCTGCGCCTTGGGGCTGACGATCGCCACCTTCTGGCCGACGAGCGCATTGACGAGGGTCGACTTGCCCGCATTGGGCGCGCCGACGACGGCGACGAGGCCGCAGTGCTGAGTCATGAACTGGTTTCCAATTGGCCAAGCAGTGCGAGCGCGGCGGCCGTTTCCGCCTCTTGCTTGGACGATCCGGTTGCGGTCGCTTCGGCCAGTTTGCCGATCGCCACCTTCACCGTGAAGCGCGGGGCGTGGTGCGGCCCCGATCGGTCGACGATGCTGTATTCGGGCGGACGGCGATTATGCGCGGCCGCCCATTCCTGGAGCGCCGACTTGGGATGCTGGGGCGCGCGGACGTCGCGTTCGATCCGGGTCGCCCAAAGCTGCCGCACCGCCGCGCGCGCCGCATCCAGTCCATGATCGAGATACAAGGCGCCGATCAACGCCTCCAGCGCGTCGCCGAGCACATTGTCGCTGTCGAACGCGCCATCGTCGCGCGCCTGTTTGCCGAGCCGCAACTGCGCGGGCAGCGCCAGCTCGCGAGCGATCTCGGCACAGACCGGACCGGTGACGAGCGCGTTCAGCCGCTTCGAAAGCGCGCCCTCTGCCTCGTCGGCGAACCGTTCGTAGAGCCATTCGGCAATCGTCAGCCCGAGCACGCGGTCGCCCAGAAATTCGAGCCGCTCGTAATTCGCCGCCGCCTGGCTGCCATGAGTGACCGCGCGCTGGTAAAGCGCCAACTCACGCGGCGCCACGCCGAACGCCTGGGCGACCCAATCGGAGAGCGCGTCGCTCAAAATCCCTTGCCGATCCGCTCACCGCGTGCCGCGGTGAACCATGTCCACGGCAGCAGCCACGACGCCGTGCCGTCGGTCGAAAAGAACATGAACTCGGCCCGGCCGACCAGATTCTCCACCGGCACGAAGCCGATCCCCTGCCCCGCCACCTGCGGAAACCGGCTGTCGGCGCTGTCGTCCCGATTGTCGCCCATCATGAACAAATGGCCCGGCGGGACGGTGAACAGCTGCGTATCGTCAGCGACAGACTGGCCACGATCGAGCACGGTGTAGCTTTTGCCGCCCGTCAGGGTCTCGCGATACTGGCGATAGCGGCAATAGCGCTTGCCGAAGCTCTCTTCGGCAAAGGCGGCCGCGCAGTCGTAATTGGGCGTCGCCGGGATGACGAAGTCCTCGATCGGCTCTTGCGGCACCGCGACGCCATTCAGGATGATCTGCCCCCGCCGCAGCTGGATGGTGTCGCCCGGCAGGCCAATCACGCGCTTGATGTAATCCTCGCGGTTGAGCGGCGGCGCCTTGAAGACCGCGATGTCGCCGCGCGCAGGCAGCTTCGCCAGCACCCGCCCGGGGATCAGCGGCACGCCGAATGGCAGGCTGTAGCGCGAGAAACCGTAGGAGAATTTCGACACCACCAGATAATCGCCGATGTAGAGCCGCGGCAGCATCGATTCGGATGGGATCACGAACGGCGTGAACACGAAACTGCGCAGTGCCATGAACAAGATCAGCAGGCGGATGAGGAAACTCAGGGTCTCGCGCCACTCGGAACGGGCCGGGCGGCGGCCCGGCGCACGCACCGCGGGGTCTGGGATCGCTGTTTCCTCCATCACGCTGGCCTTTGCGCCGCGCCGCGCGCGATCGTCAAGCGGTGGGGTGGCGGCGGCGCGGCCGGGGTGCTAGCGCGCGGACGATCCCAGGCAGCAGGAGTTTGCCGATGACCGCCGATTGGCATGCGATCGAATCGCTGAATCCGCCCCGGCTCGATGCCTTGTTCGCCGCCGATCCCTATCGTTTGTCGCGATTCTCGATCGACGTCGCGGGGCTCCATTTCGACTGGTCGAAGACCCACCTCACCGTCGAGGCAGTTGCCGCATTCGAGGCGCTTGCAAAGGCGCAGGGCTTCGCCGCCCGGCGTGAAGCGCTGTTCGCCGGCGAAGCGGTGAACGCGACCGAGGGCCGCGCCGCCGAGCACGGCGCCGAACGCGGCGAAGGCAGCCCGGACGCGGTCGCGCGCGCGGCCCAGCTTCATGCCCGGATGCGCGCGCTGATCGACGCGATCGAAGTCGGCGCGCTCGGCCCGGTACGCCACATCCTGCACATCGGCATCGGCGGGTCGGCACTCGGCCCCGACCTGTTGATCGATGCGCTTGGCCGCGACGAGGCGCGCTATGAGGTCGCGGTCGTCTCCAATATCGACGGCTGCGCGCTCGAAGAGGCCTTCGCCCGGTTCGAGGCCGATGCGACGCTGGTCGTGATCGCGTCCAAGACCTTCACCACCAGCGAAACGCTGCTCAATGCGAACAGCGCACTGCAATGGCTGCGCGACGGCGGCGTCGAGGATCCACACGGCCGCGTGATCGCGCTGACGGCGGCACCCGACCGGGCGGTCGAATGGGGCGTCGACGAAACCCGCGTCCTGCCCTTCTCCGAAAGCGTCGGCGGGCGCTATTCGCTCTGGTCGTCGATCGGTTTCCCGGCGGCGCTCGCGCTTGGCTGGGATGCGTTCGAAGACCTGCTCGACGGCGCGGGCGAGATGGACCGGCATTTCCGCCTCGCCGCCGCGCACGAGAATGCGCCGATGCTCGCCGCCTTTGCCGACCTGTTCTACACCCAGGCAAAGGGCTGCGCGACGCGCGCCGTCTTCGCCTATGACGAGCGGCTGCGGCTGCTGCCGAGTTATCTCCAGCAGCTGGAGATGGAATCGAACGGCAAGGCCGTCGGGATCGACGGCAAGCCGGTCGGGCGCCACACCGCCCCGATCACCTGGGGCGGTGTCGGCACCGATGCCCAGCATGCGGTGTTCCAGCTGCTCCACCAGGGCACGCATGTCGTGCCGGTCGAGTTCCTCGCGGTGGCGGAGCCGGGCGATGCGCTCGACGACGACCATCACCGCCAGCTGCTGCTCAACTGTTTTGCGCAGGGTGCCGCGCTGATGCGGGGACGCGCCAACGATGCCGATCCGGCGCGCGCCTATCCCGGCGACCGTCCGAGTGCGACGATCCTGATCGAAAACCTCGATGCCCGCAGCCTGGGCGCGCTGATCGCCTTTTACGAACAACGCGTGTTTGCGAACGCGGTCTTGCTCGGCATCAATCCGTTCGACCAGTTCGGCGTCGAACTCGGCAAGGAAATGGCAAAGGCAGCGGGCGCGGGCGGACTCGATTTCGATGCGTCGACCACCGATCTGATCCGACGCGCACTTGGCTAGCAACATCGCGGCCACGGAGAGTTGAATATGGCTGAATACAATTACGACCTGTTCGTCATCGGCGCTGGTTCGGGGGGCGTGCGCGCGGCGCGGGTGTCGGCAGCGCATGGCGCCAAGGTCGCGATCGCCGAGGAATTTCGCGTCGGCGGCACCTGTGTGATCCGCGGCTGCGTACCCAAGAAGCTGCTTGTCTATGGCGCGCATTTCGCCGAGGATTTGGCCGATGCGCGCCGGTTCGGTTGGGACGTGCCCGATTGCGCGTTCGACTGGGAACGGCTGCGCGACAATGTGCTGGCCGAAGTCGACCGGCTGAACGCCGCCTACACGACGACGCTCGACAGCCACAAGGTCGAAGTGATCCTCGATCGCGCCGAAGTCGTGGGACCGAACGAGGTCCGCCTCGGCCGCGGCACGACCGTGACGGCCGGCCGCATCCTGATCGCCACCGGCGCGCGCCCGCAGCTGCTGCATTTCCCCGGCAGCGAGCATGCGATCACCTCGAACGAGGTGTTTCACCTGCCCGCGCTGCCCAAGCGCGTGCTGATCGCAGGGGCAGGCTATATCGCCAATGAATTCGCCGGCATCTTCCATGAATTCGGCAGCGCGGTGACGCTCATCAACCGCAGCGACACGATCCTGCGCGGTTATGACGAGCAGATCCGCGACCGCCTGCTCCAGATATCGATGAGCAAGGGCATCCAGTTCCGCTTCAACACTCAGTTCAAGTCGATCGAGAAACGGGCCGATGGCTGCCTGTATGTCGAATTCACCAGCGGCGAGCCGATGACCGTCGACTGCGTGATGTTCGCGACCGGCCGGGTGCCCAACACCGAGGGCCTGGGGCTGGAGGAAGCGGGCGTCGTGCTCGACAAGGGCGCGGTGAAAGTCGACGACGATAACCAGTCGAGCGTACCGAGCATCTACGCCGTCGGCGACGTCACCAACCGCGTTCAGCTGACCCCGGTCGCGATCCGCGAGGGACAGGCATTCGCCGACACCGTCTTCGGCAACAAGCCGACCCGCGTCGATTATGGCTGCATCCCGAGCGCGGTGTTCAGCCATCCGCCGATCGGTGCGGTCGGCCTGACCGAGAGCCAGGCCAAGCAGAAATATGGCGCCGTGCGGGTCTACACTTCCGATTTTCGCCCGATGAAGAACGTCCTTGCCGGCCGCAACGAACGCGCGCTCTACAAGATGGTCTGCGACGCCGCGTCGGACCGCGTCGTCGGGCTGCACATGATCGGCCCCGAATCCGCCGAGATCGTTCAGGCCGCCGCCGTCGCGGTCAAGGCAGGGCTGACCAAGGCTGCCTTCGACCAGACGATCGCGCTCCACCCGACCATGGCCGAAGAACTGGTGCTGATGAAGTAGCGGCGGCGGGCGGCGGCACGCCTTTGCGAGGACTGTTCAAGCGGCGGACCGTGCAATAGATCGATTATGATCAGTTGATTCGTCGGGGGACGCATGAAGATTTCGCATTTTGGCATCGCCGCGCTGGCCGTGGCGGGGGGCGCCGCATCGCCTTTGCATGCCCAGTCATCACCGCCGATTGTAAAGGCGGCGCCTGCCAAGCCGATATCGCCCTTTGTGCTGTGCGACGGACGTACCGGCCATGTCAGCGGCGGCATGCGGCTGTTTCGCGCGCTCGCAGTGACTGCCACCCTCGGCGTTTCCGAACTCGGCACGACCAAGGACGACGGCTCGAAACGAGCATCGGGCACCGACGGCGCCGACGCCTGCACCACGGCGCTGACGCAGGAAGAAAATGGCGAGCGTCGGGTCGAATTGCTGATGGCAAAGACGATCCATCTGCTCGAGGCCAAGAAGGTCGATGAAGCGCTCGCCGCGATCCGGACCGTGAACGAGATTGCCGGTGCGTATCGCGACGATAGCGGATTTCGCCGGACCCTGCTGCCGCGGGCCACGCTGATCGAAGCCATCATCCTGGCGCGGACGCAGCGCTTTGCGGAGGCCGAGGCCAAGACGATCGAAGCAACGCAACTCGGCGCCTATGATGTCGCGTTCCTGCAGCGCGCCCGGCCGATGCTGACGCTGACGACCGAGCTCGGCACCGCGAAGCGCGACGCCTTGATACAGCTCGGCCGGGTCGTGCCGATCTACAGCACCAGCCACATAATGGCGTTGGCGGAAGTCGGCCGTTTCGGCGATGCCGCCGCATTGAACGCCGATTATGTTGAACTCGCAGCCGCATCGTTGACGAAGTTCGTCCCACACGACTTCGAAGCGAACCAGGCCGTGCTGCACGCCCTGGCCGGCGACCTCGAAAAGTCACGGCTGGCGCGCGAAAAGGCCGAAGCGGGGATCGCGGCGCTCCAGCAGGGGGGCGAGGCCGGCGCCAATGCGGCGATGATCGCCAGCGCTTCGGAACTGTTGACGCTGCAATCGCTGATCGCCGACCTGAAGCAGGGCAAGGCCAGCGACGCGCGCGCGACCTTTCGCGCGCATGGCCCCTGGCTGCTCGCCAATCGCGGGCTTGTCTATGCTGCCATGCAGCAGCTGCAAGCAGGCGCCCCGGCATCGGAGCTGACCGGCACGCTGGGGGAGACCGCCACCGCCTGGCGCGCGCGCAAGCTCGGCGAATTTGCGAGCACGCTCGCCACCGACGACAGTGTCAAATCGCTCTATCGGCTTGCGGCCTTCGGCGCGAGCGCGGAGGATTTCCGCAAGGTAGGCCGGGTGACCTGGTCGACGGGCAAGAAGCCCAAATTGCTGCTGCCCCCCAGCAAGAGATCGCCGGCGAACTTCGAAGTGATGTCGACCATCACGACGGCGTCGGCCTCGGGCTTGCCGGGGGGCGAGGCGATCCTGCTCCAGGCAGGCCTGATCGCGCGCGAACGCGGCGTCGATGGTGTCGCCTTCCTGCCGACGCGCACCACTATCGACCTGGCCGGCGTGCGGTTCGGCAAGATCGGGACGCCCGGCTTTCCCGAATCGCTCACCTTTCGCGCCGATCAGCTGGTCGGCGACCTGACCCCGGTCATTCCGAAGCCCGCGCCGACGAACTGATCGGTTGCGGGCTTAGACCGCCGTCTTGCCATATTCCTGACGCGTCACCGGGTGGCTCGACGACAGACCGCCATCGACCGCAATCGCCTGACCGTTGACGTAGCTCGCGTCGTCGGAGGCAAGGAACAGCGCGACCTTCGCCAGTTCCTCGGGATGGGCGGCGCGGCGCAGCGGATTGAGGCGGCCGACCTTTTCCATCTTGCCCGCCTCGCGCGCATAATCGAAGGTCGGCTTGGTCATGCCCGTTTCGGTCAGGCCTGGGCAGATCGCATTGACGCGGATGTTCGATCCCGAGAGCTGCTGCGCCGATGTCATCGCAAGGTTGATCACCCCTGCCTTCGACGCCGAATAGGCGGGCGACCCCGCCCCCGACCGGATGCCGGCGACGCTCGCGGTCAGCACGATTGCGCCGCCTTCTCGTTTGGCGATTTCGGGTGCTGCGTGTTTCACGGCCAGATAGGGGCCGATCAGGTTCACGCGCAGCACTTCGGTGATCAGCGCTACATCGGTGTCGAAGATGTTCGCCATCCCGCCCGAAATACCGGCGTTCGCAAACATCACGTCGAGCCCGCCGAAGCGTTCGACCGCGAGCGCGACGGTGCGGGCGACGTCCTCCTCGTTTCCGGCGTCGATCTTGGTCGCCGTAGCGGTGCCGCCAGCGTCGCGGATCGCCTGTGCGGTTTCCTCGGCGGCGTCGCTCCAGTCGGCGCAGACCACCTTCCCGCCTTCAGCCGCGAACAGTATCGCGGCGGCGCGGCCGATGCCCGATGCAGCGCCGGTGACGATGATCGATTTGCCAGTAAAACGAGCGGTCATTCCATTTCCTTCCAAAACCGTAGGTGTCGAGCGACGTCGAGACCCCTGTCACTGCGGCCCGCCCCTCGTCGTCGCCCGGGACGAACGGGGTAGCCGGTCAGATCGTCACGCCGCCGTCGACCACCACCGTCTGCCCGGTCATGAAGGTGCTCGCATCGCTGCCCAGAAACACCACCGCGCCGGCGATTTCGTGCGGCTCGCCGATCCGGCGGAGCGGCACGCTCTGGTTCGCGGCCTTGATCCGCTCGGGGTCTTCCCACAGCGCGCGCGCGAAATCGGTCTTGATCAGCCCCGGCGCGATGCAGTTGACGCGGACATTGTCGGGGCCGAATTCATGCGCGAGATTGCGCGCGAGCTGCATGTCGGCGGCCTTTGAAATACAATAGGCGCCGATGACCGTCGATCCGCGCAAGCCCCCGATCGACGAGACGATGATGATGCTGCCCGACCGCCGCGCGCGCATTTCGGGCGCGACCATCGAAATCAGCCAGTGGTTCGAGACGATGTTGTTGTCGAGGATCTTGCGGAACTGCTCATCGGCAATCCCTTCCTGCGGGCCATAATAGGGGTTGGACGCGGCGTTGCAGACCAGAATGTCGATCCGCCCGAAGGCGCGGCGCGTTTCGTCGACCAGCGCCTGCAGCCCCGCCTTGTCGGAAATATTGGCGGCAACCGCGAGTGCCGTACCGTCGCCATACTTGCCGTTGATCTCGGCGGCGACCGCGTCGCACGCCTCCTGCTTGCGGCTCGAGATGACCACCTTGGCGCCATGCTCGGCGAGTTCGAAGGCCGATGCCTTGCCGATTCCGCGCGACGACCCGGTGATGATCGCGACTTTGCCGGTCAGGTCGAATTGGCTCATGCTAACATCCCACTCCAAACCGTTCGTGTCGAGCGAAGTCGAGACACCTGCCGGACACCCACCCCCCGCCCCTCGACTTTGCTCGGGACGAACGGATTCCCGACGAAGACCTCACGCCCCCGCCCGCTTCGCAAAGGCCCATGCCGCCGCCGCCAGCGGGCCTACACGCTCCGCCGTCTTCGCCGCCTGCGCGCTCGACGCCGTCCCGTCGACAATCCGTTTCTTGATACCCTGGACGATGCCGGTCAGCCGGAACAGATTATAGCTGAAATACCAGTCGAGCTGCGGCACGCCGTCGCGGCCCGTCGCCGCGCAATAACGGTCCACCATCTGCTCGATCGTCGGGATGCCCGTCTCCGGCCCCGCCAGGCCCATCACGCCTGACCGCCCCTCGGGCTGGGTGACCCAGTTCATCAGGAAATAGCTGAAATCAGCAAGCGGATCGCCCAGCGTCGACAATTCCCAGTCGAGCACCGCGATCACCCGCGCCTCGCTCGCATCGAAGATCATGTTGTCGATCCGGTAATCGCCATGGACGATCGACACCCGGTCCTGCTGCGGCAGGGTGGCGGGCAGCCATTCGATCAGCGCCTCGACATCGGGCATATGCTCGGTTTCGGAGGCGCGGTACTGCTTCGTCCAACGCGCGACCTGACGTTCGAAATAATTGCCGGGCTTGCCGTAATCGCCCAGGCCTACCGCTTCGTGATCGGTGTTGTGGAGCGCGGCCAGCGTGTCGACCATCGCATCGTAGATTGCGGTGCGCTCGGCAGGCGCCTTGCCGGGGAGCGAACCGTCCCACAGGTTGCGGCCCTGCACCAATTCCATCACATAGAATTTGGCGCCGATGATGTCGGGGTCCTCGCACAGGCCATAGGGGCGCGGCACCGGGAAGCCGGTCGGGTGGAGGCCCGCGATCAGCCGATATTCGCGGTCGACCGCATGCGCGCTGGGGAGAAGTTTCCCGAACGGCTGGCGGCGCAGGACATAGGTGCCGCTCGCGCCTTCGACCTTGTAGGTCGGGTTGGACTGGCCGCCCTTGAACTTCGACAGCGTCACCGGTCCCGCCGCGCCTGGCACATGCGCCGCCATCCAAGCGGCGACGCGGCCCGCATCGATCGGGTCGTCGGCAGGGACAGGCAGCGTGCCGACCATCGTGACGTCGGCGGTCTCGGGCGTGGTTTCGCTTGGCCCGCTCATGCGAATTCGATCACGGAGCGCACCGTGTCCCCCGTCCGCAACGCCTGCAGCGCGCCGTTGACGCCGTCGAGGCTGATCCGCTCCGCCACCATCGTATCGAGGTCGAGCTTGCCGTCGAGATACATCTGGACGAGCCGCGGCATATCGATCGGGAAGCGCGTCGAGCCGAGCAGCGACCCTTGCAGCTTCTTGCCGGTCAGAAAGCTCGGCCCCGGCAGGCTGACGGCCTTGCCCGGCGCGATCATGCCAAGGATTGTCGCGGTGCCGCCACGCTTCAGGATCGTCCAGGCGAGTTCGGCCGTCTCGGGTCGCCCCACCGCCTCGATCGCATAATCGACCCCGCCACCCGTCAGACCCGCGATCTTTTTCGCCAGGTCGGGCTCGTCGGGCGCGAAGCCGTGAGTGGCGCCGAGCCGGGTCGCGAGCGCGCGCTTGTCAGCAACCGGATCGATCGCGATGATCGCGCCCGCGCCCGCAATCTTGGCGGCGTTGATCGCGGCCAGACCGATCCCGCCGCAGCCGATCACCGCCACCGTCTCGCCCGCGCGCAACCGGCTGTCGTTGAAGATCGATCCGGCGCCCGTGATCACCGCGCACCCGAGCAGCGCCGCGCGGTCGAGCGGCATGTCCCTCGAAATCGCGACGCAGGCGTTTTCGTGGACCAGCATCATTTCGGCAAAGGCCGACAGGTTGAGGAATGGCGCGAGCGGGGTGCCGTCGTTCAGGCTGATCCGCGCGGGCGCGTCCTTGCCGCGCCTGGTCGACGGATCGACGCACAGCGACGGGCGCCCGGTTACGCACATCTCGCAACTGCCACAGAACACCGTGAAAAAGGTGATGACATGATCGCCGGGACGCAATCGCGCGACATCGCTGCCGACCGCCTCGACGATGCCCGCCGCCTCATGCCCCGGCACCGTCGGCATCGGGTGCGGGAAACTGCCGTCGACGAAATGCAGGTCCGACCGGCAGACGCCGCAAGCGACCGTGCGGATCAGCACTTCGCGCGGGCCGGGTTTGTCGACGCGGACGTTCTCGATGACGAGATCGGTCTTTGGTTCGTAAAGGACGGCGGCTTTCAACGCGATTCCTTTCGCCGGGGATTGATGGAAATGGCGGCGGCTAGCGCCGCACCGCTTCCTTCGCCGCAACCGCTTCGGGCAGATCGGCATATTTGCCGAATTCGTTGCGGGCGATCGCGCGGTTGTGGACTTCGTCCGGACCGTCGGCAAAGCGCAGCGTGCGCATCGCCGCCCAAGCGTGCGCGAGGTGGAAATCATCCGACACGCCGCCGCCGCCATGCGCCTGAATCGCATCGTCGAGGATCTGCAGCGCCATTGTGGGTGCTGCGACCTTGATCATCGCGATTTCGAGCTGCGCGCTCTTGTTGCCGGCCTTGTCCATCATGTCGGCGGCCTTCAGGCACAGCAGCCGGGTCATTTCGATGTCGATCCGCGCCTTGGCGATGCGCTGTTCCCAGATCGAGTGATCGGCGATCCGCTTGCCGAACGCGACGCGGGTCAGCAGCCGCTTCGCCATCGCCTCGATCGCGACTTCGGCGACGCCGATCGTGCGCATGCAGTGATGAATGCGACCCGGCCCCAAGCGCCCCTGGGCGATTTCGAAGCCGCGCCCTTCGCCGAGCAGCACATTCTCCACCGGCACCCGCACGTCCTTCAGCTCGACCTCGCCATGGCCGTGCGGCGCATGGTCATAGCCATAGACCGACAGCATCCGCCTGATGGTGACGCCGGGGGCATCCATCGGCACCAGGATCTGGCTCTGCTGGCTATGGCGCGAGCTGTCGGGATTGGTCTTGCCCATCACGATCGCGACCTTGCAGCGCGGGTCGCCAACGCCCGACGACCACCATTTCACGCCATTGATGACATAATGATCGCCGTCACGCTCCATCCGCGTTTCGATATTGGTCGCGTCCGACGAAGCGACCGCAGGCTCGGTCATCAGGAACGCCGAGCGGATTTCGCCGTTCATCAGCGGGCGCAGCCACCGCTCCTTCTGCTCGCGCGTGCCATAGCGGTGGAGCACTTCCATGTTGCCCGTGTCAGGCGCCGAGCAGTTGAAGCATTCCGACGCCCAGCCGAGCTTGCCCATCTCCTCGGCGCACAAAGCATATTCGAGATTGGTGAGCTGCGTCCCTTCGAACTCGAAGCTGTCGTCGACATGGTTCTGCCCCGAATGCGGCGGCATGAAGAAATTCCACAGCCCCGCCGCCTTCGCCTTGACCTTCATGTCCTCGATGACCGGAATCACCTTCCAGCGTTCGCCGGTGCTTTCCTGCTCGTGGTAGATGTCGTTGCGCGGGCGGATTTCGCGGTCGATGAAATCCTTCACCCGGTCGCGGAAATAGGTTTCGCGGTCGCTCAGCGTGAAGTCCATGACGCATCCTCTCAACGGGCGGGTATAGCGATGGCTTAGACCGTACCGCACATTCGGTAAAGCCGCTCGACCGCAGAGTTGGTGACAAATTCGCATACGAATGCGGCGTCCCACGATCGGCGCAAAAGGGACTGGTTGTTCGAAAAGATACTGATAAGCTGCAAAGATGGAGGCTTTGGGGGTCAGCAGCGACATCGCCGACGGAAGCACCAAACGCTTCCGGGCAAAGCGTGACGCCATCCTTGCCGCCGCCGCCCAGGCGATCAACGAACAGAGCGCCAAGGGCATGACCTTTGCCGATGTGGCGCGCCGCGTCGGGTTGAACACCACCAGCGTGACCTATTATTTCAAGCGCAAGGAAGACCTCGCCGCCGCCTGCTTCGAATATACGCTGGATCAGTTGCAGGTGATGCTCGACGAGGCACTTACCGAGCCGACCCCGCGCGACCGGGTGGCGCGCTATCTTGCGCTGAACATGGATCGGCTGGCCCGGATTCAGCGCGGTGAAGCGACATCGTTCGCGGTGCTCTCCGACCTGCGCGCGATGGAAGAGCCGGTGCTCGGGCGACTGATGACCGGCTGGCGCGACGTGTTCCGCAAGACTCGCAGCCTTTGGGGCATCGGCGAAACGCGTGCGCACACCGATCTGTACGGCGCGCGGGCGCATGTGCTGCTCGAAAACACTTTCTGGCTGCCGGTCTGGCTGGGCCGCTACGATCCCGATCAATATGACCGGGTCGAACGTCGGCTAATGGCGGTGTTCGGGGAAGGCATTGCGGGACCGGGCGCGCGTTGGGCGCCGACTCTGCTCGATCTCGACCATGACGAAGCCGAACCGGGGCGCGAGGCGTTCCTGCTGGCGGCGACGCGCCTCATCAACGAGCTCGGCTATCGCGGCGCCTCGGTTCAGAAGATCGCCTCGATGCTGAACGTCACCAAGGGCAGCTTCTACCACCATCTCGACGCTAAGGACGATCTGGTGATCGCCTGTTACGATCGCAGCCTCGCGACGATCAGCGAGGCGCAGCGGCTCGCCGATGCCGAACAGGGCGATTACTGGCACCGGCTGTCGAGCGCGATCGCCACCTTGCTCGACTTCCAGTTTTCGGAACGCGGGCCGCTGATGCGCACCACCGCCCTGTCCGGGGTGGCGCCGGACATGCGCAGCGCGCTCGTCTCGCGATCGAACCGGATCGCGCGGCGCTATGCCGGCATGATCAGTGACGGGATCGCGCAAGGGTCGATCCACGCGATCGATCCGCTGATCGCTGCGCAGACGCTGATGGCGCTGCAAAACGCCGCGTTCGACATGCGCAAATGGGCGAGCACCATGCCCCGCGACCGCGCGATCGCCTTTTACGCCTCGACCCTGGCGTTCGGCCTGTTCGACGATCGGGTGCTCAGCCTTTAAGGCTGCGCTGCCGCTTGAGCAGTACGCCGGCACGCCAATAGTGGAAGATCGCCCAAGGCGTCAGCAGGCTCGCGCTCACCAGCGCGTAGCGGAGCGATTCCTCGCCGAAGGTCGGACGGAACAGGTCGCTGAGAATGCCGGTGATGCTCGGTCCCAGCCCGAGCCCGATCAGATTGATGACGAGCAGCGTGATCGCCGCCCACACCGCGCGCATCCGCGTGGGCGCTAGGCTCTGGATCAGCGCGAAGCTCGGTCCGAGATAGCTCGACGCCAGCAGGAACGAGATCAGGATCGCGACGAACGCGGTCGGCAAGTCATAGACGAGATAGAAGGCCACGGTGAACGGCAAGGCGGCGAGCTTGAGCGCCGCGACGAACCACGCCTGCGCGTGGATGCCGTGGCGACCGCCCAGCCGGTCCGCGATGCGACCGCCGACGACACCGCCGACCGCCCCCGTCAGCGCGACGGCGGGTGCATAGATCAGCGACACCTGCAGCATCGACATGCCGAAGGAACGTTGCAGATAGGACGGGCCGAAATTGGCGGTCGCATAGC
This sequence comes from Sphingomonadaceae bacterium, assembly GCA_002863155.1. GTDB lineage: Bacteria > Pseudomonadota > Alphaproteobacteria > Sphingomonadales > Sphingomonadaceae > Sphingomonas. Next base: position 14,400 of record PKED01000166.1, read on the forward strand.
CGACCAGCGAGGTGATCGTGACGGCGAGGATCAGGTGCACCGCAGGGCCGCAGCGCGCGAGGCTGCTGATGCCGGCCAGCAGCGACGGCGTTGCAGCCGCCTGATGCGGCACGCCGCCGGGATCGGACAGGCCGCGCCGCGGCTCCACCATCACCAGCCGGACGATGACCGCCAGCAGCACGCCAGGCAGCCCGACCGCCGCCATCGCCCAGCGCCAGCCGTAGGCGCTGGCGATCACGCCGCCGATGATCGCCCCGAAGCCTCCGCCGAGCACGACGGCGGTCGAGTAAATGCCCATCGCCCCGGCGCGTTTTTCGGGCGGATAAAGATCGGCGATGATCGAGTGCGAAGGCGGGCTCGACCCCGCCTCGCCCACGCCCACGCCGATCCGGTAGATCAGCAGCTGGGTGAAATTTGCCGCCGTCCCGCACAGCGCGGTCATGACGCTCCACAGCGTCAGCGCGACGGCGATGATATCGCGGCGGCTCGTCCGGTCGGCCAGCCACGCGACCGGAATGCCAAGCGTGGCGTAGAAGATCGCAAAGGCGAAACCCGACAAAAGGCCAAGCTGGGTGTCGTTGAGCTTGAGGTCGGCCTTGATCGCCTCGAGCAGGATCGACAGGATGTAGCGATCCATGAAGCTGAAGAAATAGACGAGCGTCAGCAGCGCGAGCGTCCAGCTGCGCAACCGGAGCGCGCGTGCGTCCGCGGAAACATGGGCTTCGGGGGATAGAGTCGCCATGCGCCTGATGCTCCCGGTAACGCGCACAAAACAAAACCCGCCGTCCGGTGGTACCGGGCGGCGGGTCGGTCAGATCGGCTCGATCATCACAAGATATTGGTTCGCGATCAGAATTTCTGACTGATACCGAACTTTGCGGTCAGCCCCAGCGGCGATGCCGTGAAGGGGTCGTAGTTGAAGTCGAGCCGCGCGAACGGCGGCAGCCGATCGAGGAAGTTGAGTACCGACAGCGACACCGTGGTGCCGGTCTTCAACGCCGCGCGATAGGTGAAGTCGAAGGTGTAGAAGGGTGAGATGTTCCGCCCACCCAGCGTGGCCGCACCGGCCAGCGCACCGGTATTGGGCAGGAACAGCGCGTCGCGCTGATCGGTGTAGCCGTCGATATAGTTGAACTGCAGACGCGCACTATGGATGCCGCGATCGCCCTGCAGGTAGATGTTCCCCTTCAGCGGCGGCAGCGGATAGGCGGTCGTCTGGAAGTTCAGGCGACCGACCGCATTGAACGACGGCTGGACCACGATGCCCTCGACCGTCACGTCGCGGGTCGTGTAATCGAGCACATAGGTGCCCGCACCACCGAAGGCGACGTCGATGCTGCCCAGGTCGAACTTGTACTGGGCCTGGAAATCGAGACCCGACGTCGTCACATTGGCGCTGTTGACCAAACGGGTCGACAGTCGCTGGACGTTGCCGATGCCGCAACCGGCCGCGGTGAACGTGAACCGCGACTGCAGGTTCGCGAACGCCGGATTGCCGCAATTGGCCGTCCCGGACGCGCCGAACAGCGCGTTGACGATCCCCTGCACCGGCTCGGATTCGATCGGCCCCGCCAGTTCGTACCGGAAATAGTCGACACTGGCATTGAACCCGCCGAATTTGAGCAGGACACCGCCCGAATAGGTCGTCGTGCTCTCCGGCCGCAGATTGGCGTTGCCGCTGATGTCGATCGCGCGGAACGCGGTGCCGATCACCTGCAGCGAGGTGACGTTGCCGGCCAGGTTTTCGGCGGGTGGCCCGCGGAAGGTCGTGCCGCCGCCGCCACGCAGCGCAAGCCACGGCGTCACCTGCCAGCGGATGCGCCCCTGCGGATTGAAGGTCGAACCGGTCGTGCCGCTATAGCTTTCGTAGCGCGCCGAGAACTGGACGTTGAGCGTATCGGTGATCGGCGCCTGAAGTTCGCCGAAGAAGGCGAACACGTCATTGTCCGTCGCCCGGTTGAAATTGGTGCCGAGGAAGCCGAGCGCGCCGGTCTGCGGATTGCAGGTCGCAGCCGGATTGAGCGGCGATCCCGGGCACGGATTGACGGCCAGATTGGCATCGGCGTTGTACCGGATCGAATAGCCATTGCGCCGATACTGGCCGCCGACCGCGAAGGACAGCGCGCCGCCGGGCAGCCGGATACCCGTCTGCCCGCTCAGCACGAGATCGCCGACGAACAATTGGGTGACGGTGTCGCTGCGCGTCGTCCGGAAGAAATTGTCGATCGTCGCCAGATCGTTGACCAATCCCGCGCCGGGCGTGAGATTGAAGCCGGCGGGGTTGCGCGTGCCGGCGAAGTTCGGGTTGGTCTGCCCGGTCACCGGATTGCCCGCCACGGCGGTCGAGAATGGATTGAAATAGGTGCAGCCACCGGTGCCGGCCAATGCCGCCACCTGCGCCGCGGTAAGGCCGGCGCGCGACGCGGGAGTGGCAAAGGCGCAGTTCGGGCCGCCGAAACCGGCCAGCGCGTTCTGGAGCAGATCGCCGAACGTGTCGGTCCCCTCGATCCCGCGCGCATATTCGGAGAAGGTGATGCCCCCGTCCAGGGTCAGCGACGGGTTGATCCGCCATTCAAGGCCCGCAGTGAAACGCACGCTTTCCGACTGACGCTGGCTGAAGGCCGATCCGCGCGGATTGTCGGCGCTCTGGAAAAGCGGATTGCCGCCGAGCAGGAAGGGACGGAACAGCACCGGGAAGGCCAGCGCTGGCGCCAGCGGCACCCCGCCGGCGGTGAGGCAGCCCGATTGCGCTCCGTACAGGGCGCAATAGTCGCGCAGTGCCGGCGCATAAGTCGGCACCTGAAAAAGGCCGGCGCCGCCACCGGCTGCGTTCGCCGACGGCGGCAGCGTCGGCAGATAGCTCGGCGAGGTCGTGATCCGCGTCGAGGACGAGCCGTACAAGGCACTCGCGTTGAAGCTGAAATTGTCGAAGATGTCGATCTTGGTTTCGACATAGGCCTGATAGCGATCTTCTGGCTCAACCAGATTGTCGAACTGGCCGAAATTGGCGAAGCAGCGATCGGTCGTCGATCCGGGCAGGCTGCGGAAGCCGCCCAGCGTGGTGCACCCCTGGTCGGCCGTGAAGGCGATGCCGCCAACGGTGGCATTGAAATCGAAGTTGCCGGGGTTGCCGCCGCCCGAATAACCGCCCTGCGGGTTGTTGGCATAGGGCTGAACGGTGAACGGCCGCTCGATCGTCGCAAGCTGCGAACGATGCTGGTAGCCGAACGAGGCGAAGACCTGGAACCCGTCCTTCTTGTGGCCGAAGCTCAACGCGCCGGTATAGTCGCCCTGCGATCCGCTGATATAGCGATAGTCGCCCGACGCCAGGAAACCGCGCTGTTCGGACCGGGTGATGAAGTTGACCACGCCGGCGACCGCGTCCGACCCATAGGTGGCAGCAGCGCCGTCCTTCAGGATTTCGATGCGACCGATCGCGCTTTGCGGGATCAGGTTGATGTCGACGACCGGA
>PKED01000164.1 GCA_002863155.1 Sphingomonadaceae bacterium
TCGGCGAGATCGTCGAGCGTCCTGATTCCCGCCTTGCCGAGCGTGACCAGCATCGCCTCGGTCAGATAGGGCATCGTCGCAAGATCGTCCTCGACGCCGAGTTCGCGGCGCAGCGCGCGATTGGCTTCCTCGCGACGTTCGAGCGCCTCGCTCGCCCGGCTCTGAAGCTCGGCGGCGATTTCGTCGTCCAGCCCCTCGATCGACGCGATTTCGTCGAGCTCGACATAGGCGACTTCCTCCAGGCTGCCGAACCCTTCGGCGACGAGCAGCTGCGACAGCGTTTCGTCGACATCGAGTTCGTTCTGGAACATTTCCGAACGCTCGATGAATTCGCGCTGGCGCTTCTCGCTAGCGTCCGCCTCGGTCAGGATGTCGATCGCCTTGCCGGTCAGCTGGCTCGCCAGCCGCACATTCTGGCCGCGACGGCCGATCGCCAGGCTCAGCTGGTCGTCGGGCACCACCACCTCGATCCGGTCTTCCTCTTCGTCGATGACGACGCGGCTGACATTGGCGGGCTGCAGCGCGTTGACGACGAAGGTCGCGGTGTCGGGCGACCAGGGGATGATGTCGATCTTTTCGCCCTGCATTTCCTGGACGACCGCCTGCACGCGGCTGCCCTTCATGCCGACGCACGCGCCGACCGGATCGATCGATCCGTCATGGCTGATCACGCCGATCTTGGCGCGGCTGCCGGGGTCGCGCGCCGCCGCCTTGATCTCGATGATGCCGTCATAGATTTCCGGCACTTCCTGCGCGAACAGCTTCTTCATGAAATCGGGATGCGCGCGCGACAGGAAGATCTGCGGCCCGCGATTCTCGCGCCGTACCGACAGGATGAGCGAGCGGACGCGGTCGTTGACGCGCACGACTTCGCGCGGGATCTGCTGGTCGCGGCGGATGACGCCTTCGGCACGGCCCAGATCGACGACGACATGGCCGAACTCGACGCGCTTGACCACGCCGGTGATGATCTCGCCCATCCGGTCCTTGAATTCTTCATATTGCCGTTCGCGCTCGGCATCGCGGACCTTCTGGAAGATAACCTGCTTGGCGGCCTGAGCGGCGATGCGGCCGAATTCGATCGGCGGCAGCGGATCGACGATGAAATCGCCGACCACCGAACCGGGCTGCAACTTCTGCGCTTCCTTCAGGTTGACCTGCTTGAAATAGTCGTCGACCGCCTCGACCACTTCGACGACGCGCCACAGCCGCAGATCGCCCGACTGCGGGTCGAGCTTGGCGCGGATGTCGTTTTCGGCGCCGTAGCGCGCGCGCGCCGCACGCTGGATCGCGTCTTCCATCGCCTCGATAACGATGCCGCGGTCGATCAGCTTTTCCTTGGCCACCGCATCGGCGATGGCGATCAGCTCGGCCTTGTTGGCGGAAATGGCAGTGGCCATCAGTCTTGTTCCTCGGTCAATATGGCGCCCTCGGGCGCGTCGTTTTCAGGTTCGAATTCGTCGGCACCCTCGGCAGAGAGCGGCCGGGTGGCGGCAAGCAACTTGTCGGTGAACAGCAATTTGGCATCGGCGACCTGATCGAAGCCGATCGTCATCACGGCGTGCTTCTTCACGTCGATCGCAATCCGCTCGCCCTCGACGCCGATCAGGACGCCGGTCAGCTGCTTGCGACCGTCGACCGGCTGGGTCAGGTGGATGCGCGCCTCATGCCCCTTCCAGTCCTCGAAATCGCTCATCCGCGTCAGCGGACGGTCGATCCCCGGCGAGCTCACCTCGAGCCGGTAAGCCTCGTCGATCGGATCGCGCCCGTCGGCCTCCAGCGTGTCGAACAGGTCCGAAATCCGCCGCGACAGCGCCGCGCAGTCGTCGATCGTCAGCTGGCGGGTCGTCGGGCGTTCGGCCATTACCTGCAGCGTCAGGTCGCCCACACCGCCGAACATCTTGACTCGCACCAGATCGAAACCGAGTGCTTTCGCCTCGGGCTCGATCAATGCGGTCAATCGGGCGATATCCGCCAAGCCATCTCTCCATTACAAAACTCGTCCGCGCCGCCGAACCCAGGGGTTCGACCTCCGCAGCGTTACCGATGTAGAGAAAGCGCATTGCCTCTATAGTCAGCCCGCGCGATGCTGGCAAGCATCCACGAAGCGGGCGGCGCGTTGTTGCACCGTGTCGACCCTCAACCGGAGCCGAAAGCCCATGCGTTCTGCCATCCTTCCCCTCGCGCTCATCGCCTGTGCCGGCAACAGCGCCGGACCGGCAACATCGTCCAAACCTTTCGTCGAGACGGTCGTCGCCGATTTCGACGCGCCCTGGGCGATGACCTTCCTGCCCGACGGACGGATGCTGGTGACCGAGAAGAAGGGCGAGCTGCTGCTCGTCTCCGCCGATGGCAAGGATCGTCAGGTGGTCGGCGGCACCCTAGCGGTCGACAGTGCGGGGCAAGGCGGGCTGATGGACGTCGTCCTCGCCCCCGGCTTTGCGCAGAACCGCCTCGTCTATTTCAGCTTTTCGGAGAAAGGGTTGAACGGCAAGGGCGTGGTGCTCGCGCGCGGCAAGCTGGTCGAGCGCCAGGTGCAGTGCATCCGCGCGCCATGCCCGCCCGTCGCCCCGCTCGACGGCGTGGAGGTGATCCACCGCGCAACTCCTTATGTAACCGGCAACGGCCATTATTCGGGCCGCATCGCCTTTTCGCCCGATGGCAGATATCTGTTCTATGCCAATGGCGAACGGCAGAAATTCGATCCCGCGCAGGATCCCAAAAAGTCGCTCGGCAAGGTGCTGCGATTGACTCTCGACGGCAAGCCCGCCCCCGGCAATCCGCTGGCGGCGAAGGGCTTCGATCCCGCAGTGTGGAGCTATGGCCACCGCAACATCCTCGGCCTCGCTTTCGATGCGCAGGGGCGGCTTTGGGAACAGGAAATGGGGCCCGAGGGCGGCGACGAGGTCAATCTGATCGAGCCGGGCAGGAATTACGGCTGGCCCCGCGTTTCCTATGGTCGCAACTATGGCGCGCCCACCGACGACATTCCCGACCACAAGGCCGGTGACGGCTATGAAGCACCAAAGGTCTGGTGGAACCCGGTGATCTCGCCCGGCGGGCTGATGATCTATTCGGGCAAGCTGTTCCCGCAGTGGCGCGGCGACGCGTTTATCGGCGGGCTGTCGAGCCAGGCGCTGGTTCGCGTCGACCTGAACGGCGCCGGCGCAGCCAAAGGCGACCAATGGCCGATGGGCGCGCGCATCCGCGAAGTCGAACAGGGGCCGGACGGCGCGATCTGGCTGCTGGAGGACGGCGGACAGGGATCGCCCGGGCGGCTGATCAAGCTGACCCCGAAGCGCTAGAGTCGGATGACTTTTGGTTGAATCAGATCCCCAACCGTTCGTGTCGAGCGAAGTCGAGACACGCTGCGTAACGCTCGTGGCCTGTTTCTCGACTGCGCTCGAAACGAACGGGTCAAGGTAATGTCATCCCGCTCTAGGCCCGTACGATCAGGTAATTCATCCGCGCCGATGCGATCGGCCGGTCGCGATCGTCCTGCCATGCCTGCGCCTCGACATTGGCGACCCGCGTGCCGAGCCGGGTGACTATGCCGAGCGCGCGGGTTTCCTTCTCGCGCCCGCCGCGCATGAAATCGACGGTCACGTTGATCGGCTTGATCTGGCTGTCACCAACATCCTCGACCGCAAGTGCATGACGCAGGGCGGCGATCGCCGCGACTTCGAGCAGCCCGCCGAGCGCGCCGCCGTGCAGGAAACCGGGGCGCCCCATCACATCGGTGGAATAGGGCATCATCAGCACCGGCGGGCCGCCATCGCCCGTCTCGACCGTCAGCCCGAGCAGATCGGCATAGGGCGGCAGCTTCATGGCTGGACGTCCGTGAACATGAAGGTGCCGGCGACATGGGCAAGCGGGTCCGCCGGGTCGCCGTCATGCGCCTGCCCGCGCACGAACGAGATCGCGCGGGTGATGCGATAGCATTCGCCCCGGCCGTACACCGTCTGGCCCGGTCGGGCGGGGCGCAGATAATCGATCCGCAGGTCAAGCGTCGCATGTGCGCGGAACTGGCCGAGTTTCAGCCACACGCCGACGCTGGTCGCCATGTCCATCATCGACAGGATCGGCCCCGACGCGAGCACCCCGCTGGTCTCGTCGCCGATCAGCGCGGGGTCATAGGGCAGTTTGAGCTCCGCCCAATCGGGGCCGTGCGCGTGATATTCGATCCCGAGCCGCCCGGCATGCGCGCGCTTGCCGAAGCTCATGAACATGCGGGGATCGAACGAAGGCTGGGTCATCGCGTGGGCCTCTAGCCGTCCCGGCGCGCCCCTGCCAAGCCGCTTCAAACAAAACCAGACCTTACAGCGATTTAACTGCGGCCCACCCCGCCCTTCCCATAGCATGTAACCGCACGCGGAGGGCGAGACATGGCAAGCATCGGGTTCGACATCGACCAGATCGTTGAACTGGGGACGCAAGTCGCGATCGGCGGCGCGATCCGGTTGGGCGAGATCGTCGGCGACGACATCTTCGAATATATCGTCGCGATCGCCGCGATCGTCTACGAAATGGAACCCGGCCTGCCCTGATGCGCGCCTTGTCATTGCCGGATCATGCGAGATTGGCGAAGGCGCAGGCCGATTCGGCGGTGCTGGCACGCAAGTGGCGCCAATCTGCCCCCTATCGCCGGGCCGAGACGCTGTTCGATGATGCCGAATCGCTGGCTGCCGAGGCGATCGCCGACCGCGCGATCAAGCTGTTCGCCGATGGCGGCTGGGCACGCGACCTGCTTGCACCGTTGATCGAGGCGCAGGCGCACGACGACTGGATCGATCCGCCACTGCGCGTCAGCCGCGACCCGCTGCGCACCGGCGCGATCCTGTTCAGCCATGCGTCGATCACGATCACGGCGGCGGTGATGTCGGCGGCGACGCTCGCCGCCCAGCCTGCGCCCGCGACCCTCGTCGTGCCGGGGCGGCTGTCGGTGGTGCGGTATGAACGCGGCGGCGGCGCAACGCTGGCGCTGTGGCGCGCCGACCATGCCGGAGAGAATTTCACCGCCACGACCGCCGGACCGCTGCGTCCGGCAGGCGCGGTCCGGCTCACCGACGGGCTGGTGCGGCGGATCGACGGGCGCACCCATGCCCAGCTGATCGAAGGCGCATCGCGCGACGTCGTGACGCTGACCGCGACGATCCGCCCCGACAGCGCCGGCCTTATGCGCGAATATGCCCATCCCGGCGGGGCGCTGGTGCGCGCTGCTGCGCTCGACGAGGGTGCGTCACGCACACGGATGCTCACCGCTTTCCTCCGCCATGCCGGGCGAAGCGATGCGGCCGACGCGTTCGATGCCGCGAGCCGCGACCGCGCCCATTTCGTGCGCTGGGCGGCGATGCGCGAATGGCTCGCGCTCGATGCCGCCGCCGCGCTCCCCCGGCTGCGCGCGATGCGTGACGATCCGCACGCCGAAGTCCGCGCCGCCGCCGCGGCGATGGTGCCGCTTGTCGAGGCTCGGCTGCAATGCCCCAACTGATCGACGATGACGGCACGGCGAAGGCGATCTCGCTCGAAGAGCTGGCCGATGCGCTGGCCGTCACCCGCGCGGACGCCCGCGACGAGGCTGCATTTGCGAGCCTGGCGCCGTTGCTTGGGCGATTGGGGCGCAACCGTGCCTTTCTCGCCGATCTCGCCATTGCCGAACTGAAGGACCGCCACCGGCGCCAGAACGCCAATAATTACGGCGCGCAGGTTATGCTGCTCCACAGCGACGCCCGGTTCACCATCCGCGCCAATTTCTGGCCGGCGGCGGGCGATCCGCTGATGCGCGCAAGCGGCGGCGCGGCGTTCTTCTACGATTTCGCGCACGACCATAATTTCCCGTTCCTGACCCAGGGCTATTTCGGGCCGGGCTATGTCAGCGACGATTATGTCGTCGACGGCGTGGCCGGGGCGCCCGGATCGCTCCGCTTTGCCGGTCGCACCCGGCTCGAACCCGGCCGCCTGATGCTTTACCGCGCGCACCGCGACGTGCATGTCCAGCATCCGCCGGAGCAGCTTTCGATCTCGCTCAACATCCTGGCGCGCGATCCCGCCCAGCAATGGCGCGACCAGCATCATTACGATGTGAACAGCGGCGCCATCCTGCGCAGCATGACGACGACGCCGGGCGAAGTGCTGGTCGCGCTCGCCGTGCATTTTGGCGGGGGCAACGGCATCGACCTTGCTACCTCGCTCGCCGCGCGTCATCCCTTGCCACGGATGCGCGACAGCGCCGCCGCCGCCCTCGCTTCGGCCGGCATGACCGAGCGAGCCGCAGCATGATCCGAAACGGAGCCAGTCGCCCCCATCGCACGCCGCAGAGGCGCTAGCGTGGCGGGCATGCCATGCGCCTGCCTTGCCTTCGACCGACCGGGCCTTGCGCAGGCGCTTGCCGATCGTGGCATCGGCAGCGTCACGAGCCCGTATGCCGCGACGTTGCTGATCGGCGGCTGCGCGGGCACCGACATCGGCGCCTTGCTGGGCGCGATCCGCCAGCGCTGCCCGCTGCCGGTGCTGCTGATCATCGACGGCGATGAAGAGGCGCTGATCGCCGCGATCGATGCCGGGGCAGACGATGCGGCACCCGCCATCGCCAGCAACCGCCTTGTCGCCGCGCGCGCCGCCGCGCTGATCCGCCGCAGCGCGCCGCGCCTGCTGACGATCGGGGACCTCGCGATCGATGTGGTCGAACGCCGGGTCTGGCGCGCGGGCAAGCCGATCGAGCTCCTGCCGCGCGAATATCGGCTGCTGCTCGAACTCGCGCAGCGGCCCGGCGAGCCGATCGAACGCGCGGTGCTGCTCGAACGGGTATGCGGTATCACCTTCGATCCGGGCACCAATGTCCTTGAAGTCCATGTCTCGCGGCTGCGCGCGAAGATCGACCGCGGCTTTGCCAGCCCGATGCTGCTGACCGACAAGGGCTTCGGCTATCGGCTCGCCGCCGCGCCGTGCGACACGAAGCCGATTGAAGCCGCCTCGGTCGCAAGCTAGCCTTCCGCCCCAGACAGGATCGGGAGAGAGACGGATGCACCCCAGCGTGCACGCGCAGGCGACGCCGGACAAGGCGGCGCTGATCGTCGCCGAAACGGGCGAGACGATCAGCTATGCGCAGCTTGACGCGGCATCGAACCAGGCCGCGCAGCTGTTTCGATCATCGGGCCTGGGCGTGGGCGACACGGTCGCGCTGTTCCTCGACAATATTGCCGATTTCTTCGGCATCGTATGGGGCGCGCAGCGCGCCGGCCTGTTCTTCGTCTGTATACCCGCAAAGCTGACCGCGCCCGAAGTCGACTATATCGTCCGCGACAGCGGCGCGCGGATGATCGTTGCATCGGCGGCGATGCGCGGCGTCGCCGAAGCGCTGGCAGCGCCTGCGCCCGGCGATGCCCGCCTCATGATCGGTGGGGACGCGCCCGGCTGGCGCCGCTGGGAGGAGGCGGTCGCCGCCATGCCGGCCACGCCGATCGCCGATGAGCGCGCGGGCGTCGACATGCTCTACTCCTCGGGCACGACCGGGCGGCCCAAGGGCGTTCGCGTGGCGCTGCCCGAAGACCCCGGCATCGCGGCTCCCAATGTGCTGGTGATGCTGGCCCAGGCGCTGTACCGGCTCGGGCCCGACAGCATCTACCTGTCGCCCGCCCCGCTCTATCATGCCGCGCCGTTGCGCTGGTCGATGGCAGTGATGCGGCTCGGCGGCACCGTGGTGATGATGCAGCATTTCGATCCCGAGGCGGCGCTCGCCGCGATCGAGCGCTACCGCATCAACGCCAGCCAGTGGGTGCCGACGCATTTCGTGCGCATGCTCAAGCTGCCCGACCAGGCCCGCGCCCGCCACGACCTGTCGAGCCTGAAGGTCGCGATCCATGCTGCCGCGCCCTGCCCGATTCCGGTCAAGGAAGCGATGATCGCCTGGTGGGGGCCGGTGCTGTACGAATATTATGCAGGGTCCGAGGGCAATGGCCTGACAACGATCGATTCGACGCAGTGGCTCAGCCACAAGGGGTCGGTCGGCAAGGCCGCCTATGGCCAGCTCCACATTTGCGACGAAGCCGGCAACGAACTCCCGGTCGGCACGGAGGGCCTCGTCTATTTCGGCGGCGGCGGCGTGTTCGAATATCATAACGATCCCGAAAAAACCGCCGAGGCGAAGAACGCGCAGGGCTGGACGACGCTCGGCGATATCGGCCGCGTCGATGACGAAGGCTTTCTCTACCTCACCGACCGCAAGAGCTTCATGATCATCTCGGGCGGGGTGAACATCTACCCGCAAGAGATTGAGAACCGGCTGATCACCCATCCGCGCGTCGCCGATGTCGCCGTCATCGGCGGCCCCTGCCCCGACATGGGCGAACGCGTGATCGCGGTGGTGCAGCCGGTCGACATGGCCGAAGCGGGCGACGCCTTCGCCGCCGAACTCGCCGCCTGGTGCCGCGCCGAATTGTCGGGCGTGAAGACCCCCCGCCAGATCGACTTCGCCGCCGAACTGCCCCGCGCACCGACCGGCAAGCTCTACAAGCGGCTGTTGCGCGATCGCTATTGGGGGAATAGCGACAGCCGCATCGTCTGAAGCTGCCACAAATGGCCGTGCCCCCGATTCGATGAAAGGCTCCCGATGGAAGACCGGATCAGCATTACCGTTTCGGATCACGTCGCCGATGTGAAACTGACGCGCGGCGACAAGATGAACGCGCTCGATCCGGCGATGTTCGAACAGATCGCCAACGCGATCGACCAGCTGGCGCACATGCCGCAGGTGCGCTGCGTGGTGCTGTCGGGCGAAGGACGCGCGTTTTGCGCGGGCCTCGACATGGCGAGCATGGCTGCGGGCGGATCGGGGACATCGCTCGCCGAACGCACGCATGGCGACGCCAACCTGCCGCAGCACGCGGCCTGGGGCTGGCGCACGCTGGCGATGCCGGTGATCGCTGCGGTCCACGGCGTGGCGTTCGGCGGCGGATTCCAGATCATGTCGGGCGCCGATATCCGCATTGCCGCACCACACACGCGCTTTGCGATCCGCGAAGTCCATTGGGGCCTCGTTCCCGACATGGCCGGCATCGCGCTGTGGCGCGGCATCGCCCGCGACGACGTGTTGCGCGAACTCACCTATACCGCCCGCGAGTTCGAGGCCGACGAGGCACTCGCGCTCGGCTTCGTGACGCGGATCGCCGCCGATCCCTATACCGAGGCGCACGCGCTGGCGCGCCAGATCGCCGCCCGCAATCCGGAGGCGGTTCGCGGGTCCAAGAAGCTGTTCAACCTTCAGCCCGACCTGGACAGCGCGGCGATCCTCCAGGCTGAAAGCGACGCCCAGCTCGGCGTCATCCGCCGCCCGAACCAGGTCGAGGCGGTGATGGCCAATATGCAGAAGCGCGCAGCGGTCTTTACCGACTGATCCAGGCGCCGAGAGCCACAAGCGCAACCCCGTTCATGGCCCCGAACACGGCGCTTGCGCTTTCGGGCAATCTTGGCTAAATACTGAACCATATGGTTCAGTATACCAACACCGCTCTCGATCAATCCTTCGCGGCGCTGGCCGACGCGACCCGGCGCGGCATCATCGACCGGCTCGGTCGCGGGGAGGCCTCGATCACCGTCCTTGCCGACCGATTTCAGATGACGCTTACCGGCATGAAGAAACATGTGCAGGTTCTTGAAAATGCCGGCCTTGTCGTCACGCGCAAGGTCGGGCGCGTGCGCACCTGCGCGCTCGGCAGGCGCGGGCTGGCGGACGAGGCGGCGTGGATCGAGGCGCACCGCCGGCTGTTCGAGGAGCGTTTCGACGCGCTCGACGCGATCATCAACGACATGAAGCAGGAGGAAAGCGATGGAAGAACAGGCTAGCGGCACGGTCGCCACGTCGAACCCGACCGCGGTCGAACGCCGGGGCGATCGGGAACTCGTCATCACGCGGCTGTTCGACGCGCCGCCGCCGCTCGTCTTCCGCGCCTGGAGCGAGGCCGAGCTGTTCCGCCGCTGGTGGGTGCCGAAATCGGTCGCCGGCGTGTCGCTGACCGGTTGTGACATGGATGTGCGGACCGGCGGCACCTACCGGCTGGAATTCAGCTTCGGCGGGGAGACCATGGCCTTTTACGGCAAATATCTCGACGTGGTGCCGAACGAGCGGATCGTCTGGACCAATGACGAGGGCGACGAAGGCGCGATCACCACCGTGACCTTCGAAGCGCGTGGAGGCCAGACGTTGGTCACCTTCCACGAGCGCTATCCGTCCGAAGCCGCGCTCGAGGAGGCGCTGCAAGGTTCGGCCGCCGGCCTGACCGATCAGCTGGCGCAGCTTGGCGAGTTGCTTGCGGAAATCAACGGCTAGAGCATTTCATCCCTCAACCGTTCGTGTCGAGCGAAGTCGAGACACCGGGTACACCGCGCAAGGCCTGCCCCTCGACGTTGCTCGGGACGACCGGACCAGGTTACGCCGGCGGCACGCGCGGCGGTCAGCCGCCGCGCACCTGCCACTGCGCGAGCGCGGCGCGGTAATCATCTGGAAGCGCACTCAGCCCCGTCTCGCGGCCCATCACGACCACCGTGTCGCAGGTCGCGATCGGCTGGCCGTACTGGAACGCGGTCGACAGGATCGTCCAGCTGCGCGTGCCGATCGGTCCGATACCGCTCGACACCGTCACATCGGCCGGAAAATGGCCCTCGCCCAGATAGTTGATGATTACCTGTGCGACCAGCCAGCGCTGCGCCGCGCGCCATGCGTCGAGGCCGACCGTCTGATTGAACCTGACGCGCCCGCTCTCCAGGATCGCCGCCATGCCGACATTGTTGATGTGGCCCAGCACGTCGAGGTCCTGAAACCGCGTCTGGATGATCTCGTGATGCGGATAGGCGTCGGGCGAGAGGCGCCAGGGCTCGGGACGCGCCATCTGCGTCAGATCCCGGCGGCAAACAGGTCCATCTTGCCGATCGGCACGCCTTTCATGCGCAGGATCGCATAGACCATCGACAGGTGGAAAAAGATGTTGGTCGTGCCGAATACCGTCAGCCACTGCGCGGCCGGAAGCGTCGGTTCCATCGTGTCGCCGAGCTTGACGGTCAGCGGCACGTCGTCGCGGCCCGCGAATTGGTCGGGCGTGATCGTGGCGAGGAACGCCTTCGCATCGGCGATCGCGGCGCGATAGGCATCGACGTCCAGCTCCGCAGTGACCGCTTCGGGCACGGCGACATCGGCGATCCGCGCGGGCCAGCTGCGGGTGAAGTTGATGACGACCATCAGCTGAAAGCTCAGCGGGTGCATGTCGCCGCACAGCCGCCAGCCGAGCATGTCCTGCGCGGACTCGCCTTGGCCTTCCGCAAAGGCGACGCCCTTTTCGAGCAGGTGCGCGCAGGCATCGAGCTGGCGGCGATACAGATCGACGAAACTGTAGAGATCGACGGCCATGGGTAGCGATTCCTTGTGGGAAGCACGAAGGTGTTGAGGGGCGCGACCCGGCAGTGAATGCCGGATCGTCGGACGGGACCGCTGGCCCCGCCGGCCGCGTTGATCGCGAGTCAGCGCGCGGGCACGCGCGCAGCCGCGATCAACGTGGCGCCATCCGAATCGCCCCGTCGAGGCGGACGTCCTCGCCGTTGAAGTACGAGTTCTCGACCATCGTCAGCGCCAGATGCGCATATTCGGGCGGATTGCCGAGCCGCTTCGGGAACGGCACCGATGCCGCCAGCGCATCCTTCACATTCTGCGGCGCGCCGCGCATCAGCGGGGTTTCGAAAATGCCGGGCAGGATCGTGTTGATGCGGATCCCCTCGCCCATCAGGTCGCGCGCGATGGGGAGCGTCATCCCGACCACCCCGCCCTTCGACGCCGAATAGGCCGCCTGGCCGATCTGGCCATCCTCGGCCGCGACGCTGGCGGTCATCACCATCGCACCACGCTCGCCATCCTCCAGCGGATCGAGCGTCAGCATCCCCGCCGCCGACTTGGCGACGCAGCGAAACGTACCGATCAGGTTGATCTGGATCAGCCAGTCGAACGCGGCGAGCGGGAAATGCTTGATGCTGCCGTCTTCCTTCGATCGGCTCACGGTCTTCACCGCGTTGCCGGTGCCCGCGCAGCAGATCAGCACGCGTTCCTGACCATGCGCGGCGCGTGCCTTGGCAAAGCCCGCATCGACGCTGTCGTCGGAGGTCACATTCACTTCGCAGAAGATGCCGCCGATATCGGCCGCGACCGCCTCACCCTTTTCCGCCTGCAAGTCGAAGATCGCGACCTTGACGCCCTTGGCAGCCAATGCGCGGGCGGTCGCCTCGCCAAGGCCGGAGGCGCCGCCGGTCACCACGGCGGCAATGGTTGAATCGAGTTTCATTGCTTCATCCCCTCAAAATCCGTGCCGTTGGTCCCGAGCGACGTCGAGGGACCGACCACCAGCACATCGCTCGCGGCCCGTGTCTCAACTTCGCTCGACACGAACGGCTAGTTGATATTCCGCAGCGCTTACAGCCGCTCGATGATCGTCACATTGGCGATGCCGCCGCCTTCGCACATCGTCTGCAGGCCATAGCGTCCGCCGCGTGCTTTCAGCGCATTGACCAGCGTCGCCATCAGCTTGGTGCCCGAAGCGCCGAGCGGATGGCCGAGCGCGATCGCGCCGCCGTTGACGTTCAGCTTGGCGTGATCGCCGCCGACATGCTTCAGCCAGGCAAGCGGCACCGGCGCGAAGGCTTCGTTGACTTCATACAGGTCGATGTCGTCGATGTTCAGCCCCGCGCGTTTCAGCGCCTTGTCGGTCGCGAACAGCGGTTCTTCAAGCATGATGACGGGATCGCCGCCGGTCACCGTCAGGTTGACGATGCGGGCAAGCGGGGTCAGGCCGTGTTCCTTCAGTGCGGCTTCGCTGACGATCATCACCGCGCTCGCGCCGTCGCAGATCTGGCTGGCATTGGCAGCAGTGATCGCCCCGCCTTCCTGCAGCAGCTTGACCGATCCGATGCTTTCGGCGCTCGCGTCGAAACGGATGCCTTCGTCGACATGATGCTGTTCGGGACCATCGGGCGTTTCGATCTCGATCGGCACGATTTCGTTCGCGAACGCGCCCGCCTGGGTCGCGGCGGCCGCACGGCGGTGGCTTTCGAGCGCGAAGGCGTCGAGCATCGCGCGGTCGAAGCCGTGCTTTTTCACGATCATCTCGGCACCCATGAACTGGCTGAACATGATGCCGGGATATTTCTCTTCGAGCCGGGGCGACTTGTAGTTGCCCATCCCCTCTTTCATGTGGAGCGTCATCGTCGATCCCATCGGCACCCGCGTCATGCTTTCAACGCCCGATGCGATGACGATGTCTTGCGTGCCCGACATCACGGCTTGCGCTGCGAATTGCATCGATTGCTGCGACGATCCGCACTGGCGGTCGATCGAGACCGCAGGTACCGAATCGGGAAGGTTCCTCGCGGCAAGCACGGCATTGCGGCCGACCTGCCCCGCCTGCTGCCCGCCCTGCATCACACAGCCCATGACGACGTCATCGACCGCCGCGCCGTCGATGCCGGTGCGCGCGACGATCGCGTCGAGCACGGTCGCGGCCATGTCGACCGGGTGAACGCCCGCCAATCTGCCGCCACGCTTGCCGCCCGCGGTGCGTACCGCGTCGACGATATAGGCCTCTGCCATCGGTCCTCTCCTGCTGTCGGATTTGGCGGCACCATTGCCTAATCGATCCGACTCAGCAAGGCTTGCCCGACATACCCGATCGTCGAAAGAGGCAAGCCAATGGAAGTTTCGCAAGCCGTAGCGGCAAGACGGTCGGTGCGCGGCTTCCGGCCAGATCCGGTCGCGCCCGAACTGATCGAGCGACTCGCGCTGGTGGCGGCGCGCGCGCCGTCGGGCGGCAATCTTCAGCCCTGGCACATCGACATCGTCACGGGCGACGCGATGGCGCGGCTGAAGGCGTTGATGGCCGAAAAACTAGACGCCGGCACGCTCGAGGCGGCGCAATACGACATTTATCCCCGCGCGCTGTCGGGTGCGTACAAGGACCGGCGGTTTCAGGTCGGCATGGCGCTCTATGGCGCGATGGGAATCGAGCGCGGCGACACCGAGGCGCGGCAACGCGAATTCCGCCGCAATTTCGAATTCTTCGGCGCGCCGGCCGCGATTTTCTGCACCGTCGACCGGATGATGGGGCCGCCGCAGTGGAGCGACCTCGGCATGTATCTGCAAAGCTTCATGCTGCTCGCCGCCGAAGCGGGGCTTGCGACCTGCGCGCAGGAATGCTGGGCGATCTATCCCGATACGGTCGGCGCGTTCCTTGGCCTACCGCCCGAACGCATGCTCTTCTGCGGCATGGCAATTGGCTATGAGGACGAGGCCGCCGCGGCTAATCGCCTCCGCACCATCCGGGCGGACGGTGCCGAGTGGCTGCGGCGGCTCGACTAGGGATCAGACGGCGGCTGCGCGCGGACCGCCCGAGCGGCCACCGCGACCGCGACCGCCACGACGGCTGCCCCCGCCGGGACGCGCGCCCTCGGGACGCGGACCCTGCGGGCGACCACCTTCGGGCCGAGCACCCTGCGGACGCCCTGCCCCTTCGGGACGCGGACCGGCCGCGCGGCCGGCACCTTCCGGACGCGCGCCGGTCGGTCGTGCATGATGCGTCGCACGCGGGCGCGCGGGACCCCGCTGTTGGCGTTCCTCGCGCGGCGCGGGATCGTTGCCGATCACTTTGGCGCGCTGCGCCTTCAGTGCATTCGCCTGCGCCAGGAAATTCTCTGGCAGCGGACGGACGGTCACTTTCTGACGCGTCAGCTTCTCGATGTCGCGCAGATAGGGCCGTTCGTCCTCTGCACAGAAGCTGATCGCGATGCCGCTCGCGCCAGCACGCGCGGTGCGGCCGATGCGGTGGACATATTGCTCGGGCACGTTGGGCAGTTCGAAATTGACGACATGGCTGACGCCCGACACGTCGATGCCGCGCGCGGCGATGTCGGTCGCGACCAAGATCTTGACCCGGCCCGACTTGAACTCGCCGAGGGCCCGCTCGCGCTGGCCCTGGCTCTTGTTGCCGTGGATCGCGTTCGCCGCGACCCCATTTGCGCCGAGCAGCTTCACGACGCGGTCGGCGCCGTGCTTGGTCCGGGTGAAGACGATCACCCGTTCCATCGCCGGATCCTGCAGCGTCAGCGTCAGCAGCGCCTGCTTCTCCGCCTGTTGGACGAAGGTGACGAACTGATCGACACGCTCGGCGGTGGTCGCGACCGGGGTCACCGACACGGTGACCGGATCGGTCAGGAACTGGTCCGCCAGTTCGCGGATCGCCTTGGGCATTGTCGCCGAGAAGAACAGCGTCTGGCGGCTCTTGGGCACCAGCTTCACGATCTTGCGCAGCGCATGGATGAAGCCGAGATCGAGCATCTGATCGGCCTCGTCGAGCACCAGTATCTCGATATCGCCGAGCGTCAGGTAACGCTGGTCGATCAGGTCGAGCAGCCGCCCCGGCGTCGCGACGAGAATGTCGACGCCGTTCGCCAGCGTCGCACGGTCCTTCCCTACCGAGGTGCCGCCGAACACGGTCGCGACCGACAGCTTGGTGAAGCGGCCATAGTCGCGCGCGCTGACCGCGATCTGGCTGGCGAGTTCGCGCGTCGGCGCGAGCACCAGCATCCGGCACGCGCGCGGGCGGACATGTTCATTGGCAGCGCGCAGCCGCTGGATCGACGGCAGCATGAACGCGGCGGTCTTGCCGGTGCCGGTCTGGGCGATGCCGAGCAGGTCGTTGCCTTCCAGCAGCGGCGGGATCGCCTGGCGCTGGATCGGGGTGGCTTCGTTGTAATTCTTGGCGGCAAGCGCGCGCACCAAGGGCTCGGCAAGGCCGAGATTGTCGAATGACATCGGAAAAATCTTTCAATAAGCCAGCGAGCCCGGACAGGAATCCGGGCGCGGCGGCGGGGTGATAACCCCCCGCGTGATTTGGGAAGCCTGGCGTTTCAGCAACCGAGGCAGAGCCGGGGCGAAACCGCCCGATCACGCTGCATAATGCCTCGATGGGCATTCAGATAGATTGTGCGGCGCAACAAGTCAAGAGAATCCGGTCAGAACAGGCCCGGCACCTCGCGCTGGGCGGGATCGGGGCGGTCGGGCGCGAGCAATTCGTGGTCCTGGAAAAGCGTGGCGGTGGCGCCCTGCGCGCTCGCCCCGCTCGATGCCGCAACCGGCGTGCAGCTTTGCCCCGCCAGATAGTTGAGCGCGGCTCGGGTCGAGGATTCCTGCGGATCGCCGAGCGCTCGGGTGAAATCGTCCGGCGCCTGGCAACTCGCCTCGACCACGCCGGCCAGGCCGTTGAAATAATCGCCGCGCCGGTTCGCGTTCTGGGTCGCGAACGCCACCACCCGCAGCCGGTCGTCGCACGCCGCCTGATCGAGCGCGATCTGGCCGACCGGCTTGCCATAGGTATTGGTGCCGATCAGCGCGGCATTGCTGCGCAGATACGGGATCATCGAATTGATGACGAGCTCGCTTGCCGATGCCGTCGCGCCAGTGCCGATGAACGCGATCCGCGTCGGTGCGATCGACTGGCTGGTCGGCGCGAAGTTCCGCGTCGAGTTGTTCGACGATTTTTCGGGCCGGAACGCGGTGATGCTGAACACGTCGGAAGTCGTCCGCCCCGCCCCCAGCAGATCGCCGAACAGCTCGGCAGTCGAGACCAGCCCGCCGCCATTGTAGCGGAAATCGATGATGACGTTGGTGATGCCCTGCGCGCGGAACGACGCAAACGCATCGCGCAGCTGCTGGTCGGCGGTGGAAATGAAGGTGCGCAGGTTGACATAGCCGACCCGGCGACCGCCATCGTTGATCACCTGCACGCCGTAGCGCGAAGACACCGGCGTCAGCGAGAAATCGGCCTTGGCGACAGTGACATTGCGCGTTCCCGACGCGTCGCTGACCTGGAGCACGCGCGTCGTCCCCGCCGTATTCGGGCCGAGCGCGTTTGTCACCGCGTTGCTGCCGCCGCCCGCGACGAGCGATGCGACCGTCTGGAGATTACTGCTCGTCGTGCCGATCGCGACGATCTGGGTGCCGCGATCGATCCCTGCGGCGAGCGCCGGCGCGCCTTCAAAGGCCTCTGCCACGAACAGCCGCGACGCCGAATCGAAGGCTAGGCGAATGCCGAAACCGGCGCTGGCGCCCGAGTTGAAAAACGCGTTTTCCCCGGCGATCGAGGTCAGATAGGTGAAGAACCGATCGCGATTCTGCCCGCGCGCGGTCGCGGTCAGCGCGTCGATATAGTCGCTGACGGTCGCATAGGGCGCCGGGTCCAGATTGGCGGGTAGCGTTTCGGGGAAGAGATACCATTCGCGCAACTGCGCAAACGCCCAGTCCTGCCGTGCGCGCAGCGAACAGGTGCCCGATGCCGCCGGTCCCGGGGTCGGCGTCGGGCCCGACGCGGTGGCCCCGCCGCCGCTGCCCGATGCGGTCGCGCCGCCACCCCCGCCGCCGCTGCACCCGACAAGCATCACGGCCAGGGTCAGTCCGGCCACCCAGCGATTACGCGCCGACTTCATACGCTCTACTCCACGCCCACATGCCGACCGCGTCCGGATCAGCGCTCATAAGCCTTTGGTAACGCGCCTTCCTGCGGCTGGCGATAGCGTTTGAGCAATTCCGCCTGGCGGCTGCCGAGCGGCTGGCGGATACCGTCGACATAGACGCCCACTGCCGCTGTCGACAGCTCGAGCGGGTCGCCGTCCCAGATCACGATGTCGCCGCGCCGCCCCGGGCGCAGCGAGCCGATCTCGCCGCCCATGCCGATCGCCTCCGCCGGGGCGGAGGTGATCGCGGCAAAGGCGCTGTCCCAGCTCAGCCCGGTCGCCCCAGGCACATGATGGAGCGCCACCAGATTGCCCGCATATTGTTTTT
>PKED01000168.1 GCA_002863155.1 Sphingomonadaceae bacterium
GCTCGACCGGCTCGCCGCGCTGTCGCCGGGGCGCGATGTGCTGGGGCTGGAGCGGATCACCGCGCTGCTCGACCGGCTCGGCAATCCGCATCGGCGACTGCCGCCGGTGCTGCATGTCGCAGGCACCAACGGCAAGGGATCAACCTGCGCCTTTCTGCGCGCCGCGATCGAGGCGGCGGGGCTGAGTGTGCATGTCTATACGAGCCCGCACCTCGTCCGCTTCAACGAGCGTATCCGGCTTGCCGGGCGGCTGATCGACGACGACAGGCTGGCGGCGCTGCTCGACGAGGTTCTCACCGCGTCGGGCGATATCGGCGCGAGCTTTTTCGAAGTGACGACGGCGGTCGCCTTCCTGGCATTCAGCCGGACGGCCGCCGATGCCTGCATCGTCGAAGTCGGCCTTGGCGGGCGGCTCGATGCGACCAACGTCATCGAACAGCCGATCGTCACCGGGATCGCGCAGCTCGGGATCGATCACCAGGCGTTTCTGGGCGACACGATCGAGCAGATCGCCGGTGAGAAGGCGGGAATCGCCAAACCCGGCGTGCCGCTCATCACCATGCGCTATCCGGATGCGGTGGCCCAAGTCGTGCAACACGCGGCGGCGGCGCGCGGGGCGGCCCCATTGCCGCTCGGCACCGGTTGGCAATTGTCGGTGGGTGACCGGGTCCGCTATGCCGATGAACAGGGCGCGCTGGAAACGGGCTTGCCGCGCCTGATGGGCCCACACCAGCCCGAAAACCTGGGGCTGGCCATCGCGATGCTGCGCCATCAGCGGGTGTTGAAGATCCCCCTCTCCGCCTATCGCGCGGCGGCGGAGTGGGCTGAATGGCCCGCCCGGATGCAGCTGCTCGCGCCCGGCCCGCTCACCGACCTGTTGCCGCCGGGCACCGCGCTGTGGCTCGATGGCGGCCATAATCCGGCAGCGGCCGGGGCGATCAGCGCGGCGCTACGATCAGCGGCAGGCAACCGGCCGGTGCATCTGATTACGGGGATGCTCGCGAACAAGGAACCGCGCGGGCTGATCGCACCCTTTGCCGCCTATGCCCGATCCTTTCAGGCGGTGCCGGTGCCCGACCATGCACACCATGCCCCTGCCCGGCTCGCCGAAATCGCGGCTGGCCTGGGCATCAATTCGTCGGTGGCCGAGGATGTCGACGCCGCGCTCAGGACGATCGTCAACCGCGCCGACCCCGATCGCCCGCCGGTCGTGCTGATCGTCGGCACGCTATATCTTGCGGGCGCGGTGCTTGCGGCGAACGGTCAGGCGCCGGTCTGACCGGCCCGTAGCTCGCGAAGCTTCTCGGTCGCCCATTTGTACATGTCGGCATCGGCGGCGCGCTGGGTCCGGTCGAGCCGCTTCATCCGCGCCTCGACTTCCTCGAGCACCGCACGCGCTCTCGGCTCGTAGCCCTGATCGAGCAGCAGCGCGGCATAGCGGCAGCGCGCCTCCTCGCCCGGAAGCCGCGTGACGATGTCGGCATAGAGCGCAAGCGCCGCGTCCGGATCGTCAAGCTCGGTCAGCACGCGCGCGCGCAGCAGGTCGAGCCGGTCGCGATCGCTCTGGGTCGATGGCGGCGCGATGCGATCCAGCAACGCACGCGCCTCCGCGCTTTCGCCGGTTTCGAACAGTGCGCGGGCGAGCTTCGCCTCGGTCCGCGAATCGCCGCCGGGCGTCCGGTCGAGTGCGTCGCGGTACATCGGCGCGGCCTCGTCATGGCGGTCGAGCGCGCTCAGGGCGTCGGCGACGCGCAGCCGGTTTGCGACCGTATCGGCGAGGCCCAGAGCGTCACGTGCGGCGCGCAAGTCGCGTTCCGGGTCGAGCCGTGCCTCCACCTGCGCGCGAACGGTGCGGACGTGCCGGTTGCCCTGGACGCGCGGCAGCACCTCGATCAGGACATAGGCGATCGTGCTCGCGCCCGGCAGAAAGACGAGCGCCATGATCCACAGCTGGTTGCGACCATTACGGATCACGTCGACGACGCACGCCACCTGGATCGCGAGGATCAGGAGGTAGAGGATCATGCCTCTGCGGCCTCGTTTGCCTCACCGGCGCTGCCGATCGACTGGTCGATAAGGCCAGACCGGCTCATCCACCAGAACAGGAACACGCCCGGAAAGGCGATGACGGTCGTCATCCAGTAGAAGGCGACATAGCCGAACTGCTCGACCAACGCCCCGGCGGTCGTTGCGGTAAGCAAGCGTCCGACCACGCTCGATGCCGCCGAGATCAGCGCATATTGCGACGCGGTGAAGCGCAGATCGCAAAGCGCGGCAAAATAGGCGATCACGGTGACGCCGCCGATGCCGCTCGCGATATTCTCAAAGCCGATTGCACCCGCAAGTCCAAGCACGCTGTGCCCGGCACCGGCGAGCAGCGCGAAACTGGCGTTCGATACGGCCATCAGGATCAAGCTGAGCAGCACCGAACGCTTCATCCCCAGCGTGGCATAGAGCCAGCCGCCGATAAAGATGCCGATCAGATAGGCCCAGAACCCGACGCCAACGTCGTAGATCGCGATCTCGTCATTGCTGAAGCCGGTGTCGTTGAGCAGCAGCCGTAAGACGATCTGTCCCAGCGTGTCGCCGATCTTGTGGATCAGGATGAAGACGAGCACGAGCAACGCGCCCTGGCGCTCGAAAAATTCGGTGAAGGGGCCGACGATCGACGACGCGATTTCGGTCAGGCCACGGCGTCCGGTCGGCTCGCGCCTGCGTTGCGGCTCGCCCAGAATGAGCCCGGTCAGCATCGCGGGAAGCGCGAAGGCGGCGCAGGCGAGATAGGCGCCGCTCCAGCCGATGCGCGCCGCAAGCACCAGCGCCAGCGCGCCGGCAGCCACCGAACCGATCCGCCAGCCATATTGGGTCATCCCCGAACCCACGCCCAACTGATACGGCTCAAGCGTTTCGATCCGATAGGCATCGATCACGATATCGAAGGTCGCACCGGCGAACCCGACCAGGATCGCAGCGACAACCGTCGCGCCAATATCCGCCTTGGGGTCGACCAGCGCGAGGTTGGCGACCGTTGCGATCACCAGCAGACCGGCGAAGATCAGCCACGACACGCGCTGCCCCAGC
Source organism: Sphingomonadaceae bacterium (assembly GCA_002863155.1). Classification (GTDB taxonomy): domain Bacteria; phylum Pseudomonadota; class Alphaproteobacteria; order Sphingomonadales; family Sphingomonadaceae; genus Sphingomonas. The sequence continues at coordinate 3,082 of PKED01000168.1, forward strand.
CTGCCGAGCAGGGGCAGCCGGACCCCATCGATGATCCAGGCCCATAATGGCTTGAGATTGTAGATCAGGAACCCGAGCGTGAACGCCGTCACCGTCTTCTTGTCGATGCCGTCCTGGGCAAGCCGGCTCGTCAGCGTTGCGCCGATCATCGCATAAGGAAAACCGGACGAGATACCGAGGAAGAAGGCGGCCAGCGGTGCGCGTTCGACATATGGGCGCAGTCCCGCCAGCCAGTCACCTTCCCGTGCTACACTCATCCGCCACTTGCTCCCGCCCCGATTCCGGCAGACACTAGCCGCAAACCAGGAGAAGGACAGCCATGAACGCGCCGCTTCTGCAAGCGTTGAGACCGACGCCGGGCCAGCTCGCGCTCGCCGATGCGCTGGCGCAGGGCGGGACGGCGGCGACGGCTGCGATCACCCATGTCGATGCCGCCGCCTATACATCGCCCGATCGCCACGCAGCCGAGCAGGCGCGGATCTTCCGGCAGGTGCCGCTCGTCATCGCGCCGTCGGCGCTGCTGCCCGAACCGGGCATGGCGGTGCCGCATGACGGCTTTGGTACACCGCTGCTGGTCACGCGCGACAAGGTCGGCACGGCGCATGTCTTCCACAATGTCTGCCAGCATCGCGGGACGCGGCTCGTGGAGGGCAGCGATCCGGTCCGCGGCCCGCGCCTGATCTGCCCCTATCATGCGTGGAGCTATTCGCTCGACGGCGCCCTTGCGGCATTGCCCCGCGCCGACAGCTTTCCCGGTCTCGACAAGGCCGACTATGGGCTGAGGCGCCTGCCGACGGTCGAGGCGGGCGGCCTGATCTGGTTCGCCTTCGCGCCAGACGCCGAATTCGGCGAAGCGCGCGCGCTCGGGGAAGATTTCGACGCGTTCGCGCTCGCGGGACAGCATCTGTTTCGCCGCCGCACCCACCGCGTCGCGGCGAACTGGAAGCTCATCATGGATGCTTTCCTCGAAAGCTATCACGTCCAGCGGCTGCATTCGGGGACGATCGGCAAGTTCTTCAAGGATGGCGTGACCACCGCCGACCGGATCGGTCCGCATCAGCGGTCGGCGGTCGGGCGCGAGGCCGATCTGGTCGCGGCCGCGCGTGGCGACTGGGCTCAGCTGCGGGCGGCGATCACCTATACCTATCAGCTTTTCCCCGGCACCGTGCTGATCGTCAGCCCCGACTACATCAACCTGATGGTGATGATGCCGCAGTCCGCAGGCGAAGTGCTGGTCGAGGACTTCATGCTGATCCCCGCCCCGCCCACCACCGACAAGGCGCGCGACCATTGGGAGCGAAGCTGGGCGCTCCTCGATGGCGGGGTATTTGCGGGCGAGGATTTCCGGGCGGCAGCTCTCGGGCAACAGGGTCTGGCATCGGGTGCGATCGATCGGGTGACGCTTGGCACGCTGGAGGCCGGCATCCGCCATTTTCACGATGCCGTGGAAGCGCGGCTCTAGGCTTGCACGAACAGCGTGAGCCCGTCGGGCAACCGGCTGGGCTCCGACCCCGAAATCAGCTCGTCGATCGCCCGGATCGCCAGCGCCAGGTCGCGCTGCCGATAGGGTTTTGCGAGCCAGCCATGCGCGTGCGGCCGCGCGTCTGCCGGGCAATCGCCGGTGACGAACAGCACATGAATGCCGACGTCACGCGCAGCACGCGCCACGTCCACGCCGTTGCCGTCCGCCAGCGCGATGTCGGTCAGCACCAGATCGATCGGCGTCCCGCTGGCGATGATGGCCACCGCCTCCGCCACGCAATCGACAGTGCCGACCACGACATAGGACTCCTCGGACAGGAAATACTCGTTGTCGAAGGCGACAAGTGGTTCATCCTCGACAACGAGGATCCGCTCCAGCAACCGCTTGCGACGTCCGAACACCCTTTTTTCTCCCTGTCGCGGGTCGAGGCCCGGCCTGCGCGATGGTGCTTGACCGGTTGTAACGACTGGCGATGAATTCGGGCTCAAGCTTTTTTGATTATTTCGACGAAATGCCTGTATCACGCGGCAATGCCGAACGCCGCCACTCCTGAAGAGCCGAAATCGGGTCATCGCATCGCAAAATTGCTGGCGCGCGCCGGCGTCGCATCGCGCCGGGAAATCGAGCGGATGATCGCCGACGGGCGCGTTGCGATCGACGGCAAGCCGGTCGAAACGCCCGCAACCATCATCGCGTCGCTGAACGGCGTCACCGTCGACGGCAACCCCGTCGCCGCTCCCGAGCCGGCGCGCCTGTTTCTCTATCACAAACCCAGCGGGCTGCTCGTCACCGAACGCGACCCTGCCGGTCGGCGCACTATCTACGACCAGCTGCCCCGCGACCTGCCGCGACTGATGCCGGTCGGTCGCCTCGACCTCAATACCGAAGGGTTGCTGCTGCTGACCACCGACGGCGAGCTCAAGCGCCAGCTGGAACTGCCGTCGACCGGCGTCGAGCGCGCCTATCGCGCCCGCGCCTATGGCCAGGTGATGCAGGCGCAGCTCGAGGCGCTGATCGAGGGAGTCGAGATCGAAGGCGTCCGCTACGGCTCGATCAACGCCAATCTCGAACGCCGGACCGGGGCCAATGTCTGGGTCGAAATGATCCTGACCGAGGGCAAGAATCGCGAAGTACGCCGCGTGCTCGAATTTCTCGGCCTGAGGGTCTCGAGGCTTATTCGAACACGTTACGGGCCCTTTCTGCTCGGCGAGCTGAAGCCGGGCGAAATCGGCGAGGTGCGGCAGCATGACGTCATTGGCTTTCGGCGGGATCCGACCAAGGGCCCCTCGCCCGAGCGCGTCGAGCGTGGTCCCAGGCTCGGTACGGAGCGCGGCGGGCGCCCTGCCAACGGTGGAAGGGCGGACAAAACCCGACAGGCGTCGTCCAGCGTAATGGCGCCTTCCGCAGCCAAGCCGTCGCGCCCGCCGCGCCGCAAGCCGAGCCGTCCGGGCGATGCCGAGCCCCCGCGCCCAGCCAAGCCTTCCCGCGGTCGCACGTCGCCGACACCAGGTGCCAAGCCCGCGCGTCCGTCCCGGCGCGGTCGTCGTCCGGGTGACGCACGCCCTTCGCGGCCCAGAAGCTGATGCGCGTGATCGCCGGCAGCTGGCGCGGCCGTCAGCTGGTCGCGCCGAAAGGCGATGCGACGCGCCCGACCGCCGATCGCACCCGCGAGGCCCTGTTTTCGATGCTAACCAGCCGCCTCGGCAGTTTCGAAGGGCTTGCGGTGGCGGACTTGTTCGCGGGATCGGGCGCGCTGGGGATCGAGGCGCTGTCGCGCGGCGCCGCGAATTGCCTTTTCGTGGAGCAGGATCGCGCCGCGATCGACGCATTGCGCGCCAATCTGGCAAAGCTCGGCGCGACGGGCGATGTACGGGCGATGTCGGTGCTTGCGCTGGGGCCAGCGGCGGCGGCGCTCGATGTCTTGATGCTCGACCCGCCCTATGGTTCGGGCGCCGCCGCGGTGGCACTCGACAAGCTCAACCGTCTCGGCTGGATCGGCGCGGAGAGCTGGGTCAGTGTCGAAACGGCGTTCAACGAGGAATTCTCGGTCGCGGGCTTCGAAATCGACTCGAGCCGCACCCACGGCAAGGCCAGGATAACCTTGCTGCGGCGTGCGGCTTGAGCGACTTAGGTTGGACGGACGATTACTGCTGGAGGAGGCGCAGCACGCCCTGCTGGCTCTGATTGGCCTGCGCCAGCAGCGCGGTCGACGCCTGCGACAGGATCTGCGCCTTGGCGAGTTCGGTCGTTTCGGTCGAAAAGTCGACGTCCTCGATCCGGCTGCGCGCGTCGGTGAGGTTTGCAACGCTTGTGGTCAGGTTGTTCACGACCGACTGCAGGCGGCTCTGGCCCGCGCCGAGCGTGGCGCGCGTCGTGTTGACGGTTGCCAGATCGGTGTCGAGCACCCCGAGCGCCGACGTCGCGCCGGCCGCCGTCGAAATGTCGGCAGCGATCGCCGCGCTCAGGTCAAGACCGCCGAAATTGAGCGTGACAATGTCGCCGGACGCAGCGCCGACCTGAATGTCGATTGCGGCAACCGCGGTGCTCAGCAACGCGACCCCGTTGAAGTTGGTCTTCGCCTGAATGTCGGTCAGCTGGCCCTGGAGCTCGGTGACTTCGGCCTGCAGATTGGTGCGGTCCGAATCGCTATAGGTGCCCGAGGCCGACTGGACGGCAAGCTCGCGGATACGCTGAAGAATATTGGTGACTTCGCCAAGTGCACCGTCGGTCGTCTGCGACAGCGCGATGCCGTCATTGGCATTGCGGATCGCCTGGCTCTGGCCGCGAATCTGCGACGTGAACGAAGATGCGATGGCGAGGCCGGCCGCATCGTCCTTGGCCGAGTTGATCCGCTTGCCGGTTGACAGACGCTCGATGCTGTTCGACAGCGCGTTTGCTGCGCGGTTATTGGCGTTGGTCGCTTTCAGAGCGGCGACATTGGTACCGATGACCGTCATTCCTGACACCCCCCAATTGAGAGAGCGATCAAGGCGATCGCCCTTGTGGTGAGCCGGTTATCAACGGGAATGGTAAAGATGGCGTTAAGCCAGGTTGCCGGGCCGCAAACCATCGATCTTAAGGACGATCAAGCCGTTCCTGCCGCGCGCGCGATCGACAAAAATACCCAATACAGCCCGCCGGAAAGCGCCATCACCGCGGGCAGAGTCAAAATCCAGGCCAGTGCCATGTTGCGGATAGTGCGTGCCTGAAGCGCGGCGCCGCTGGCGACATTGGCGCCCGCCACGCCCGAAGACAGAATGTGCGTGGTCGACACGGGAAGGCCGAAACGGTCGGCGAGCAGGATGGTGGCGGCCGCCATCAGCTCGGCCGAGGCGCCCATCCCATAGGTCATGTGCGCCTTGCCGATCTTCTCACCGACGGTGACTACGATCCGCCGCCATCCGACCATCGTGCCGAGGCCAAGCGCAATCGCGACAGCGACCTTCACCCAGGTGGGAATGAACCTGGTGCTCGCTTCGAGCCCCTTTTGGTAGGACTCCACCGATTTGCGATCGGCGTCACCAAACACGGCATGATCGGCATCCGCCTTCAGCGCTAGCTTGCTGGCGTCGAGCGTGAGATACATGTCGCGCCGCAATTCGGCGGTCGCCGCAGCCGGCACATTGGCGATCCCGCCGTAACGCTCGAACCGGGCCGCCACGTCGCGCGAGACGGTATCGAGCGCTGCATAGACGACCGCGTCATCGGCGGTCTTGGTCTTGAGCACGCTCGCCAGCACGTCGCGGGCAACGGTTGGCGTCACCTTGGCGGTGCCGGCCTTGGCCTCGAACACGCTCGCTGCCGCCGTTGCCTGTTGGGCGACGGCGACGGCGCGGTCCTGCGGCAGGCTGCGGTTCAGTGCATAGGCCGTGGGGGCGCAGCCGATCAGGATGAGCATGATCAGCCCCATGCCCTTCTGCCCGTCATTCCCGCCATGGGCAAAAGAGACGGCGGTGCAGGTGAAGATCAGCAGCGCGCGGATACCAGTCGGTGGGGGTTCGTTGGCGGCGGGCTTGGCATAAAGCTTCGGGTTGCGGAGGATGGCGCGCATCGTGAACAACAGGATCATCGCACCGACAAAACCGATCAGCGGTGCGAGCGCGAGGCCGGTCAGCACCTTCTGCGCCTGCCCCCATTCGACGCCCGACGTCCCGCCGGTGCCCGAGGATAGCAGCTGATTGGCCAGCCCGACTCCCAGGATCGACCCGATCAGCGCGTGGCTCGACGAATTCGGGAGGCCGACATACCAGGTCGCCAGATTCCACAGGATCGCCGCTAGCAGTAGCGCGAAAATCATCGCAAAGCCCGCGCTGCTGCCGACGTTCAGGATTAGCTCGACCGGCAACAGCGTGACGACCGAATAGGCAACCGCGCCGCTAGACGCGAGCACGCCAAGCAAGTTGAACAGACCAGACCAGACCACGGCGACAGGCGCCGACATCGAATTGGTGTAGATCACGGTCGCCACCGCATTGGCGGTATCGTGGAAGCCATTCACGAACTCGAAGCCCAGCGCGATCAGCAGCGCAAGCCCCAGGAATATGATGACGCCAGCGGTCGCCTGCTCCCCGACCAGGGCCATGTCGGCGGAAATGCTGACCCCGGCATACACCAGTCCCCCCAGCAATGTCGCGAAAAACAGCCAGCGGCCGACCGAGGGAACCGGGCTGTCGAGATCGGGTCCATCACTGGGCGGCACGACCGCGCCGCCGCTTGCGTCAAGGATGTTGGATGCCATGAATGTCGTCGTTGCCCGGCAAGTGTGTCAATCCGATGACTCAAGCCCGCAAGCTTGGCGGAGCCGTCGCCTTCACTGCTGCGCCGCGAGGACAGCGGCCATCGCGGGCATCAGGGTCTGAAGCCCCTTGATAGGGCGGACCATCACCCGAAAGCCGGTGATCCGCTGGTCGTCATTCCAATGGATGATGTCGACGCCGTTGATATGGATGCCGTCGATCGTCAGCTCGAATTCGAGCACGGCAGACCTCTCGCCGATCCATTGTTCGACATAGCGGAAATCGGGCGTGGCAAGGACCGTCATCGCCGCGCGCAGATAGCGCAAGGTCAGTTCCTTGCCGACCTGTGGGGTGTGGACCGCAGGCGACTGGAAAACGCAATCGTCGGCGATCAAACCGTCCAGGCCATCGGCATCGCGCGCATGCAATAACTGATGCCACCGCTCAATTGCTGCGCTCACCATGCCCCCCATTTCAGCAATACGATGTGCCGGAACATGCCCGACACTGCCGCCGGCCACTATCTGACGTGCGCTTCGGCTTGTCTATGGTGCGCTGCGGCTCACCGAGGCGCTTTTTCGCTGCAACGCGGCGCGAACCCCGTTACAGCCCACCTCCGATGCTACGCAACGACTTCCCGACGTCGATCCAATCGATGCGCCTTGGCGAGACGGCGCAGTTCAATCCCGGTTCGGTCACCGACGTCAACCGCGAGCCGATCCGCCCGATCAAGATCCTGACGTGCATTCACAGCCTTGAACCCGGCGGAGTCGAACGCGTCGCGTTGCGGCTGAACGTTGCCTGGCGCCAGCTTGGCGCGGAGACCTGTGTGGTCGTGGGGCGCGAGAGCGAAAGCGCATGCCCTGGCGCGACGCGTGTTTCGCAAGGCCTGCGCTGCATCACGATATCGGGAGCAAAGGGCATCGGACGGCGCACGCAATTGCCCTGGATGCTGCGCCATCTGCCGGCGATCATCCGCGCCGAACGCCCCGATATCCTCTTCTGCCCCGGCAACACCTACAGCTCGGTCGCGGTCGGCATGCGGCTCTTGCTCGGTCGCGACTGCCCGCTCATCGTCACAAAGGTCAGCAACGACCTGAAGCGGCGCGATATGGGGGCGCTGCTGAGGTTCGGCTATCATCGCTGGCTGAACATTCAGGGGCGCTTCATCGATCGGTTCGTCGCGATGGCACCCGCGATGGTTGGTGAAATAGCGAGCGCCACCGCAACCCCGGTCGATCGCATCGCCGTCGTCAACGATCCCGTGCTGCGCGGCAGTGAACTTGCACGGTTCGCCGGGCTGCATCGCCCGGCCGCCGCAGCGGACAAGGGTCGGCACTTCATGGCGATCGGCCGCATGATGCCGCAAAAGAATTTCGGGCTGCTGCTCGACGCCTTCGCCCGGATGGCCAAACCGGACGACAGGCTGACGATCCTGGGCGAAGGCCCGGAGCGCCCCATTCTGACGGCGCTCGCAACATCGCTCGGCATTGCCGACCGCGTGGCGATGCCCGGCCATGTCGCCGATCTGACGCAATGGCTCGGCGACGCCGATGTCTTTGTCATGTCGTCGGATTATGAAGGCGTGCCGGCGGTGCTGATCGAAGCGATTGCCGCCAATCTTGCCGTCATCGCCACCGATTGCAGCATCAGCATGGCCGATCTTGTCGGTCATGGCCGGTTCGGCAGGCTTGTCCCGGTCGGCGACGAAGCGGCACTCGCCGCCGCCATGGACGCCGCGCCCCGGAGCCAGAGCGATCCATTGGCCGCGCTCGACCATGCGCGACGCTTTACGCTCGAACGCGGCGCCGCTGATTATCTGGACCTAATGCGGGATTTGATGCGCGAGCGCGCAATGCTTCGCGCGTGATCCAGAACTCGGCGGTTGCGGCGGGCTGCGGCGTTCCCTAATCGTTCGCAGATGACTCTTCCCGCGCCCTCGCCTGACGATCCAGCCTATCTGCGGGGCCTCAACCCGCCGCAGCGGGAAGCCGTGCTTACCAGCGATGGCCCGGTCCTGGTGCTGGCCGGAGCCGGCACCGGCAAGACGGCGGCGCTGACCGCGCGGCTCGCCCACCTTCTTTACATGCGCAAGGCCTATCCTTCCGAAATCCTGTCGGTCACGTTCACCAACAAGGCCGCGCGCGAGATGCGCGAGCGCGTCGGGCGGCTGGTCGGCGATGTGGTGGAGGGCATGCCATGGCTCGGCACGTTCCACGCGATCGGGGCAAAGCTGCTGCGGCGTCATGCCGAGCTGGTCGGCCTGCAGGCCAATTTCACGATCCTCGACACCGACGATCAGCTGCGCGTTCTGAAACAGCTGATCCTCACGGCCGATCTGGATGAAAAGCGCTGGCCTGCGCGTCAATTGGCCGGGCTGATCGACGGCTGGAAAAATCGCGGGCTGGTTCCGGCCGATCTCGACGCAGGCGAGAGCGAAGCTTTTGCCAACGGGCGCGGGCAGCAACTCTATGCCGCCTACCAGGCACGGCTCGCTGCGCTCAACGCCTGCGATTTCGGCGATCTGCTGCTGCATATGCTGACGATCCTGCGGCGCGAACCCGCCGTGCTCGAGCAATATCAGCAGCGCTTTCGCTACATCATGGTCGACGAATATCAGGACACCAACACCGTCCAGTATCTGTGGCTGCGGCTGCTTGCGCAGGCCCGCAAGAATATCTGCTGCGTCGGCGACGATGACCAGTCGATCTATTCGTGGCGCGGCGCACAGGTCGAAAACATCCTGAAATTCGAGCGCGACTTTCCCGGCGCGAAGGTTATCCGGCTCGAACAGAATTACCGCTCGACCCCGCATATCCTCGCGGCTGCGTCGGGCGTCATCGCCAATAATAGCGGGCGGCTGGGCAAGACGCTGTGGACCGCCGAGCAAGCGGGCGAAAAGGTCCGGGTGATCGGCGTATGGGACGGTCCCGAAGAGGCCCGGCGGGTCGGCGACGAGATCGAAAGCGCGCGCCGCGCCGGGACCGGACTGAACGACATCGCCATCCTCGTCCGCGCGCAGCACCAGACGCGCGAGTTCGAAGACCGGTTCATCGCGATCGGCCTGAATTACCGGATTGTCGGCGGCATGCGATTCTACGAGCGCGCCGAAATTCGCGACGCGCTCGCCTATCTGCGGATCGTCAACCAGCCCGCCGACGATCTCGCGTTCGAACGGATCGTCAACGTGCCCAAGCGCGGGCTGGGTGACAAGGCCGTCGCCAAGCTGCACATGCTCGCGCGCGCGCAGGGCATCCCGCTGTCGACGGCGGCGGCGAGGATCCTCGACAGCGACGAGCTGACCCCGCAGGCCCGGCGCAGCCTCGGCAACTTCGTGATCGACGTCGCGCGCTGGCGCGAAATGGCGGGTGATCTGCCGCATCCGGACCTCGCGCGGCAAATCCTCGACGAAAGCGGCTATACCGCCATGCTCCAGGCCGAGAAGTCGGTCGAGGCCTCGGGCCGGCTCGAAAACCTCACCGAGCTCGTCCGCGCGATGGAGGAGTATGAGACGCTCGGCGCCTTTCTGGAGCATGTCAGCCTCGTCATGGACAACGAGGCCAGCGCGAGCGAGGCCAAGGTCACGATCATGACCATCCACGCCGCCAAGGGCCTGGAATTCGACACCGTATTTCTCGCCGGGTGGGAAGAAGGGCTGTTCCCCTCGCAGCGCGCGCTGGACGAGGGCGGCACCGCGAGCCTGGAGGAGGAACGCCGCCTCGCCTATGTCGCGATCACCCGCGCCCGCCGCAAAGCCGTGATCCTGCATGCCGCCAACCGGCGGATTTACGGACAATGGACATCGAGCATCGCCAGCCGGTTCGTTCGCGAACTTCCCGATGCTCATGTCGAGAGCGAGACGAGCATGGTCGGGGGCGAAAGCCTGTGGCGCGCCAACTGGACCGACCGGGCCGACCCCTTCGCCGATGTCGGACGCGGCACGGGGCGAGGCCCGGGCTGGCAGCGCGCGGCCGCCACCGGATCGAGTTTTGTGCGCGAACCCGCCCGCGTCGTTGAAGCGCGCGCGAGCGCGGTCAGCATCGGCAACAAGGGTCGCAGCGACGTTGCCGTCGGGATGCGCGTGTTTCACCAGAAATTCGGCTATGGCACGATCGCCGAGATCGAGGGCAACAAGCTGGAGATCGACTTCGAAACCGCCGGGCGCAAACGGGTGATGGACAGCTTCGTGACGACCAGCTGACCCTAGCGCTCCACCGCGAGCAGCGTTTCGCCCTGATAACGTTCCAGCGTCAGGTCGAACCCCTCGATCGCAAAGAACGGGCGGTCGGTGAGCGCGATGTCGTTCAGGCCGGTCAGCCGGTAGGTGCCGAGCTTGACGTCGCGCGGCGGCTTGCCATCGCGTTCAACCACGACCGCGCCGACATGAAGCTCGCCGTGGCGGGTGTAGAGGATATGCGGCGCGACGATCACAGGTTGGCGATTATAGACGACAGACAGGCACAGCCGCCGGACGATCGCTTCCAGGATCGTCGGGACCGGGCCTTGCGGCGCGTCCGGGGCGGGCGGGCGGCTCATCCGGCGATCCTAAATCACAGCGCTGCGTCGCAGCAAGCATTGTCAATAACCAACCGCAAGATCGCGATAGCGGTTGCACTTTGACAAGTCGGTAGCAGACTACGATATCCACCGCATGGGCGGGTGGGGATTCTGGTTGGCGAGCGCGACGGGCGCCCTGGCGATGCTCGGCCTTGGCTGTATCATTGCGCAGATTCTGCTGGTTAACCGGTTTGCCGAGCGACTTCGCATGCCATTGCGGCCCGTGCGGCCGCGCCCGGCGACGATCTTCAAGCCTCTTTACGGCGACGAACCCCACCTTGCGGCAAATCTCGCCAGCTTTCGCGACCAGCATTGGGGCGCCGCCGTGCAGATCATCGCAGGCATCCAGGCGCCCGACGATCGCGCCGGCGCCGCGGCGATCAGCCTCGGAGAAGATGTCGAACTCGTCATCGATACCCGCCGGCACGGCGCCAATGCCAAGATCTGCAACCTGATCAACATGAACGGCGCCGCCCGCCACGACATCGTCGTGCTGAGCGACAGCGACATCGCCGCCCCGCCCGATTATCTGGCGCGTGTCATCGCGACCCTGGATGAGCCCGGCGTCGGCGCGGTTACCTGCGCCTATACCGGACGCGGCGACAACGGCTTCTGGTCGACGCTCGGCGCAGCAATGCTCAGCTATCATTTTTTGCCCAGCGTGCTGCTGAGCCTGGCGCTGCGCACGGGCGACGTGTGCATGGGATCGACGATCGCGATGCGACGCGAAACGCTCGAACGGATCGGCGGATTCAAGCGCTTCGCCGACATCCTTGCCGACGATCATGCGATCGGGGCAGCGGTTCGCCAACTTGGCCTGCGGGTCGCCGTGGCGCCTGTCCTCGTTACCCATGCGTCTGCGGAAGGGAGCCTGAGCGCCTTGGTCCGTCACGAGCTGCGCTGGGCGGCGACCGTGCGCGACCTCAATCCTGGTGGTTATGCCGGACTCGTCATCACGCATCCCCTGCCCTTCGCGCTGATGACGCTGGCGCTCGCCCCCGGCTGGCCGGCGGCGGCACTGGTGGCGGCAGCGATCGGGGGACGGATCGTTGCCGCGGCAACAATCGACCGCATGGCGGGCCGCGTAACCGCGCCCTGGTGGCTATTGCCGTTGCGCGACCTGTTGAGCTTCGGCGTTTTCGTCGGGAGCTTCTTCGTGCGCCAGGTCGAATGGCGCGACACGAGACTGGCGATGCGCGAGGCCGGACGGATCGAGATCAAGCGCGCGTGAAGACGCTGATCGTCACGGCCGACGACTTCGGGGCCGACAATTCCGTCAACGAAGCCGTGGAACGCGCCCACCGGGAGGGCGTGCTGACCTGCGCCAGCCTGATGGTCACGGGCGCCGCCGCCGCCGACGCCGTCGCGCGCGCGCGCTCGATGCCGTCATTGGGGGTCGGCCTGCACCTGATACTGGTCGAGGGCGTGCCGGCACTTCCGGCCGAGCATGTGCCAGACCTGGTGGATGGCGCGGGTCGCTTCAGGACCGACATGGCCCGTGCGGGGGCGACGATGTTCTTCAACCCGTCGGCGCGCGCGCAGTTGCGGGCCGAAATCGAGGCGCAGTTCGCGGCTTTTGCCGCGACCGGCCTGCCGCTCGATCATGTCAACGCGCACAAGCATTTTCATCTTCACCCGACGATCGCCGGGTTGGTGATGTCGATCGGCCAACGTTACGGTATGAAGGCCGTGCGTGCACCGGTGGAGCCGATCGCGATGCTGCGCCGTGTCGAGCCGGTCCGCCATGACGCGACGATGCGGATCGCCGATCTGTGGGCACGACAGCTGCGGACAAGACTTCGTCGCCGCGGCCTGCATGTCCCCGATCAGGTGTTCGGTCTGGCCTGGAGCGGCGCGGTGACCGCCGGACGGCTCGAGCAGCTCGCACGGCACCTGCCGCCCGGTGTCACCGAAATATACAGCCATCCCGCAGCCAACGACCGCTATCCCGGACACTGCCCCGGCTATCGCTATATCGACGAGTTCGCCGCTCTCACCGAGCCCCGCGTCCGCACCGCGATCGACGAATCGGGGGCAAAACTGGTTCGCTTCGCCGACCTGACATGAGCCATCGCCTTACCCGCTAGCGGTTGATCCCGAACGCGCTCGGCCGCGCCTCCTTCAACATCGCCTGTCGGACGAGCGGGATCGGCGGTCCACCAAAGCCCAGAAAGGCATCATGGAAGGCCTTGGGATCGTCCTTGCCGCCATGCGCCGCGATCCAGTCGCGCCGCAGCCGCAGGATCATCAGCTTGCCGAGCGTGTAGTTGAGATAGGCCGGGTCATAGGTGCCCCGCGCCGCCTGCTGCTTGGCTGTCCCCTCGTCCTGATAGCATTCGGTGCGGAACATCCGCTCCATCGCATCCTGGCTTTCGCCGCCCGCATGAAGCTTGATCGCGGCAAGGAACCGGCAGTCGCGCAACAAGGCGTTGGCCAGCTGGCCGATATGGGTTTCGGGATCGCGATCGTTCAGCCCGGCATCCCACATCATCTGTTCGCTATAGTGCGCCCAGCCCTCGGCATAGGCATAGCCCACGAACAATCGCCCGAAGATCGACGGCGACCGATTGGCATGCAGGAACTGGACGAAATGCCCCGGCATCACTTCGTGAACCGAAGTGAACAGCAGGTCCTGCTTGCCCGGCACGAAGCCATCCTGCACCGCCTTGGTCCAGCTCGGGTCCGGTGGCGAGATGTAATAGACCGACGGGATCCCCTTATCGAACGGCCCCGGCGGATCGATATAGGCCGAGTTCTGCCGGTTATAGGGCGGGCTCTCCTCGACCAGCGCCTGCTCGGTGCCGGGGATCGACACCAGCCCGGCCTTTTCCACGAACGCGCGCAAGAGCGGGATCTGGCGTCGCGCTTCCGCCACCGGCCCGTCGGTCGGCTTGTTCGCGTTCATCCGCGCGATGCACTCGGCAATCGACTTGCCGGGGACGAACAGCGTGCAGGCGTCCGCCAGCGCGTCCTGATTGGCGCGCAGGTCTTCCTCGCCGATGCGTTCGAGCGCGGCGAGCGGCTCGTCGACCATTTCGGTTGCCCAAAGCATCCGCTGGAACCGGTCGGCACCGAGCGCGAAATCGGTGGTCGCGCGACCGCGCTCGCCCTCCAGCCAGTCCGCAATCGCCTTCATCGCGGCGGCAGCCTTCGCCGAACTGGCGGCAAAGCGCTCTTGCAACTGGGGGTCCGCCACGTCCGCAAAGGCCTTGCGCGCGTCGCCCGCATAGAAATCAGCGAACCCCTTGAACGCGTTGACGCCGTAGTTGACGAAGCTCGCCGGCATCGGGGTCTTCAGATTGGCGCGGATATTGGCGGTCGCGGCCGGAATATTGTCGAAAAAGGCGATCATCGCCTTCATCCGCACCGCTTTGTCGGCATAGGGGCGCGCGATATAGACATTGGGATCGAGCCCGCCGCCGACATAATAGGCCGGGTTGTGGTGTGGCTGATCGGCATCGTCCAGCCAGAACAGTTTCCCCTCGGCGACCTTGACCAGATAATCGCGCTCGAACCGGTCCTCGGTTGAAAGCTTGGCGGCGTCGAACCGCTTCGCATCGGCGATCGCATTGCGCAGGAAATCGCTTTGCGCCTTCAACCCTTTCGCGCTCCAGTCCGGCAACTGGCCGTCGAATTCATGCTTGCCCTGATAGACGGCATTGGCCGGATCGAGCCTGAACCAGCCGGCAATGAACTTGTCGCGAAACGCCGCCCAGTCGGTCGGGCGGGCAGCGTCCGCCGGCATCGCCGCCCCGTTGCCGGATGTGGGCGCAGCGGGCGTGCAGGCGCCCGCCAGCATCAGCGCCGCCGCCGCAAGCCAATGTCCGCGCATCCTCATTCTCCCTTACCGATTCGCGATGCGGAAACTGGCAGCTTGGCTGGGCTCCCGCCAGCCCCAAGCAAAGGTGCCGAGCGGACGAGCAAAGCTTGATTGCCTGCCGACGTCGCTCTCGCCTAAGGGGCGCGACATGGATCCTGCGCCGCATCCGTTCCGCATTCCGGCGT
>PKED01000134.1 GCA_002863155.1 Sphingomonadaceae bacterium
CGACGATGCCGAAATGAAGTTCGTGGTGGTCCACCTCCACCGGCTGCTCGAACCCGATCTGATCGCGCCCGGCCCGGCCGCCTGACCGGTCAGGCGTTGCGATAGCGCCAAAGGAGCAGTGGCCGCGCGAGCAAGAGGCCCGCGATAAAGCCGCCGATATGCGCGCCGATGGCAATCGTCGGCCCGCCAACACTTGTCGCAAAACCAATCAGCAGCTGAATCGCCACCCAAGCGGCGAGCAACCACAAGACGCGCACCACGCGGGGCGGGATCGGGCCGATCCTGGGCACGGGCTGGTTCGCGAACAGCAATGCATAGGCACCCACCAGCGCCGAGATCGCGCCACTCGCACTAATCGTCGGGACAAGCGATCCCGGTGCGAGCACCCATTCTCCAGCCGCGGCGACATAGGCACCGACCACATACAGCGCGACCACGCCCCATGATCCGATCGTGCGCTCAAGCAGCCGCCCGCAAATGACCAGCATTACCATGTTGAGCGCGAGATGCAGGATCCCGTCATGCACCAGCGTCGCCGTCAGCGGCGTGATCCAGAACGGCAACAGGAACAGACCGGGCGGCGCGCCGACACTGTTCAGCACTGTTGCAGGCACGAAACCCGCGCACACGGCGACGGCGTTACCGAGCGCGAACAGCGCGACGACCAGCCACGCCGCGCATGTCGCCATCGTCAGGATGGTGGTCGCCGGCAGCGCCTCGAGCGCCGACCGCCGCACGCCGGACCAACGTGCCTGGTTCAAACGAACTCGATCTTCGAGACGAGATAGTAACGGTCGCCCGACGGCACCGTCACTTCGACCTCGTCGTCGACGCGGCGACCGATCAGCGCGCGGCCGAGCGGCGAATTGTACGAAATGCGGCCGGCATTGGCGTCGGCTTCGGTCTGGCCGACAATCTGGTATTTGACCGGCTTGTCGTCCTCGTCGAGCAGCGTGACGGTCGCGCCGAACACGATCTTGTCGCCCGACAGCGTGGTCGGATCGATGATCTGGGCGCGGCTCAGCTTGTCTTCGATGTCGCTGATCGATGCCTCGATCTGGCCCTGGCGTTCCTTGGCGGCGTGATATTCGGCATTTTCCGAAAGGTCGCCATGCGCGCGCGCTTCCTCGATCGCATCGACGATCAACGGGCGTTCGGCCCGCAGTCGCTTGAGTTCGGAAGAGAGCTTTTCATACCCTTCCGCGAGCATCGGCATCTTGTCGACCGTCGCCATCTCGAACCGTCCTTCAATAGTCACTGCCCCAAGCAGGTCCCCCACCGGACCCGCCCGCACGTCATATGGTTATGTCGGGGATCAGCTGTGCGAAGGACGATAATAGGATTGCAGCGGCCGTACTTCAAGCACCTGTACGTCGAGCGCCGCGATCGCCCGTGCCGCCTCCACGCTGGCGGACGCGGTCGTGAAATACGGTATCTTCTGCGACAGCGCCGATCCGCGGATCGGTTGCGAATCCTTCAGCGACTGCCAGCCTTCGGTCGTGTTGAAGATCAGGTCGATCTTGCCGTCCTTGATCCGGTCGACGATGTGCGGGCGGCCCTGCGCGACCTTGTTGACGCGCTCGACCGGTACGCCGTGATCGGCAAGATAGGTCGCGGTGCCGCCGGTCGCGACGATCGTGAAGCCGTGCTCGACCAGCATCCGCACCGCCGGCAGCACGACCGGCTTGTCGCTGTCCTTGACGCTGACGAACACATTACCGCCGCGCGGCAGCACCGTGCTCGCGCCCAACTGTGCTTTTGCAAAAGCTAGCGAGAAATCGGGATCGATGCCCATCACCTCGCCGGTCGATTTCATTTCGGGGCTCAGCACCGGATCGATGCCGGGGAAGCGGTTGAACGGGAACACCGCTTCCTTGACCGCATAATAATCGATGTGCCGGTCGACCGGCGGCAGATCGGCGAGCCGTTCGCCCGCCATTACCCGCGCCGCGATCTTCGCGACCGGCACGCCAATCGCCTTGGCGACGAAGGGCACGGTGCGGCTGGCGCGCGGGTTGACTTCGATCAGATAGACCTGCCCATCCTTGACCGCGAACTGGATGTTCATCAGCCCCTTGACCGACAGCGCCTTGGCCAGCGCCTTGGTCTGACGCTCGATCTCTGCGATCACATCGGCGCCGAGCGAATAGGGCGGGATCGAACACGCACTGTCGCCCGAATGGACGCCCGCTTCCTCGATATGCTGAAGCACGCCCGCGACGACGACATCGGTCCCGTCGCTGATCGCGTCAACATCGACTTCGGTCGCGTCGCGCAGATACTGGTCGATCAGCACCGGCGAGCTGCCCGACACCTGTACCGCCGTCTGGATGTAATCGTCGAGCTGGACGGGTGAATCGACGATCTCCATCGCCCGCCCGCCGAGCACATAGCTGGGGCGCATCAGCACGGGGTAGCCGATGCGGCTCGCGACGGCGATCGCCTCGTCGCGGCTGCGGGCGATACCGTTGGCGGGCTGGCGCAGGCCGAGCTTGTTGATGAGCGCGGCGAACCGCTCGCGATCCTCAGCCAGGTCGATCGCGTCGGGGCTGGTGCCGAGGATCGGGATGCCCGCATCCTCGAGCGCCTGCGCCAGGTTGAGCGGCGTCTGCCCGCCGAACTGAACGATCACGCCAACGAGCGTGCCGTTCGACGCCTCGACATGCAGGATTTCGAGCACGTCCTCGGCGGTGAGCGGTTCAAAATAGAGCCGGTCCGACGTGTCGTAATCGGTCGAGACGGTTTCCGGGTTGCAGTTGACCATGATCGTCTCGAACCCTGCGTCCGCCAGCGCGAAACAGGCGTGGCAGCAGCAATAGTCGAACTCGATCCCCTGCCCGATCCGGTTCGGCCCGCCGCCGAGAATGACGATCTTGCGGGCATCCGTCGGCTGGCTTTCGCATTCGGGGGCGCCGAAGCTCGGCGCTTCGTAGGTCGAATACATGTACGGCGTCTTGGCGTCGAATTCGGCAGCACAAGTATCGATCCGCTTGAAGACAGGGCGCACGCCGAGCTTGTGACGCAGCGCGCGGACCTCGCTTTCGGTGATGCCGCCGGTCATCGCGACCACGGCGTCGCGGATCAGGCCCGATCCGCGCGCGATGCCGCGTTCCGAACCGGCGCGCAGCCCCGCCGACTTGAGCGCGAGCCAGGCGAGCCTTTTGTCGGAAAAGCCCATAGACTTCAGGCGACGCATTCCCGCCGCCTCGCGCGGCAGGCCGTTCGCGATCACGTCATTCTCGGCAGCGACGATCTCGGCGATCCGTTCGAGGAACCAGGGGTCATATTTGGCGATCGCGTGCACTTCGGCGACGCTCATCCCCTCGCGCAGCGCCTGCGCGGCGATCAGCAGCCGGTCGGGCGTCGCGCGGGCGAGCGCCGCCTCGATCTCCGCCTTGGGCGCGCCGACCAGCGCGTCGACCTGGTTGAAGCCCGACAGTCCGGTCTCGAGTCCCCGCAGCGCCTTTTGCAGGCTTTCATGGATGTTGCGCCCGATCGCCATCACTTCGCCGACCGATTTCATTGCAGTCGACAGGATCGGCTCGGCGCCCTTGAACTTCTCGAACGCGAAGCGCGGCATCTTGGTGACGATATAGTCGATCGTCGGCTCGAAGCTGGCGGGCGTCGCGCCGGTGATGTCGTTGGTGATCTCGTCGAGCGTGTAGCCGACCGCCAGCTTGGCCGCGACCTTGGCGATCGGGAAGCCCGTCGCCTTCGACGCCAGCGCCGACGAGCGCGACACACGCGGGTTCATCTCGATCACGATCAGGCGGCCGTCCTTGGGATTGACCGCGAACTGCACGTTCGACCCGCCCGTCTCCACGCCGATCTCGCGCAGGCAGGCGATGCTGGCCGAGCGCATGATCTGATATTCCTTGTCGGTCAGCGTCAGCGCGGGCGCGACGGTGATCGAGTCGCCGGTGTGCACCCCCATCGGATCGATATTCTCGATCGAGCAGACGATGATCGCGTTGTCGTGCCGGTCGCGCACGACTTCCATCTCATATTCCTTCCAGCCGAGCAGCGATTCCTCGATCAGCACTTCGGTGGTGGGGCTGGCATCGAGCCCCTTGCGGACGATTTCCTCGAATTCCTCGCGGTTATAGGCAATGCCGCCGCCGGTGCCGCCGAGCGTGAAGCTCGGGCGGATGATCGCCGGCAGCCCGACCTTTTCGAGACCCGCGAGCGCCTCCTCCATCGAATGCGCGATCGCCGAGCGCGCGCTTTCGAGGCCGATCTTCTCCATCGCGACCTTGAACTTCTGGCGGTCCTCGGCCTTGTCGATCGCCTCGGCATTGGCGCCGATCATGGTGACGCCGAACTTGTCCAGCGTGCCGTCATTATAGAGCGCGAGCGCGGTGTTGAGCGCGGTCTGCCCACCCATCGTCGGGAGCACCGCGTCGGGCCGCTCCTTTTCGATGATCTTGGCGACGATTTCGGGCGTGATCGGCTCGACATAGGTCGCGTCGGCCAGCTCGGGATCGGTCATGATCGTCGCCGGGTTCGAATTGACGAGGACGATGCGATACCCCTCCTCGCGCAAGGCCTTGATCGCCTGCACGCCCGAATAATCGAACTCGCACGCCTGACCGATGACGATCGGCCCGGCGCCAATGACGAGGATGGAGGAGATGTCGGTGCGTTTGGGCATTGTTTCCTACGCGATCAATGAATACAATGATTGCATTGCAATCAGTGGAGCCGAGCGATGGCGAGCGTCACGATCCGCAACCTGCCCGACGATGTGAAACAGGACCTGCGCGAACGCGCGGCCCGCAACGGGCGCTCGCTTGAGGACGAGGCGCGCCGCGCGCTGATCGCGCTCGTCAGGCCGGAACGCGCCGAACCCCGCAAGGGCATGTTCGAGCTGTTGGTTGAGGCCAGCCGGCCGGGGCTCGATTTGCCCGAGGTCGCCGACAGCCCCGCGAGCTTTGCAACCTTCGACGAATGATTGTCGTCGACACCAATGTGTGGAGCGAGGGGACCAAGCGCGAGCCGAACCCGGTCGTCCGTGCCTGGGCGCGCCAACATCAGGACGCGCTGTGGCTATCGGTCGTGGTGCTTGCGGAACTGCGGGCCGGCGCTGCCCTTTTGCCCACCGGACGGCGTCGCCGCGCCCTTGAAGATCGGTTCGATGCGTTGGAAACTCTTTACAGCGACCGGCTACTGCCGTTCGATGCGGCAACCGCTCGACACTATGGGCTTGTCCTTGAGGCAGCGCGGCAACGCGGCCGACCGATCTCAACCGCCGACGCGATGATCGCGGCCACGGCGCTGCAGCACGGAGCAGCGGTGGCGACCCGCAACACAGGCGATTTCGCGGGCGCGCCCGTGCAGCTGATAAACCCCTGGCAGCCTTGATCGCCTGCACGCCCGCATTATCGAACGCGCACGCCTGACCGATGACGATCGGCCCGGCGCCAATGACGAGAATGGAGGAGATGTCGGTGCGTTTAGGCATAATTTGACCTAAATCCGCGATATATCCAACGGCACGTCAAGCCGAATAGGGCGACGGCAAGCCCGCCAAGCAAACCATAAAAGGTTCCCAAGGCTACAGCCCCGACTGTTGTGCACGTTGCTTTCAACTCCACCCCGGGCGTGTCTTTGTCCAAAATAAATCCCTCAGGGGGATCAGGGTCGACCGGCGTGCCAAACGATGAGTACGGATCGCCCCTCCCGGTGTACGTTTCTTGTAACCGGACGGTAGATTTAATGCAGCCCGCTGGACCCCTATAAGCTGGTCGACGGGCCTCTTTTCGATCTACGGTCGCAGTCAGATCGCGGTTTTGCAAAGCCAACAGACCCCCAACCACGCAGAATAATGCCGCAAGCACAGTCCAAAGGCGCCACCAACCTCCGAGACGGCTCATCCCATCATCCTCACAAACCGCTCGAACAGATAGAAGCTGTCCATCGGCCCCGGGCCGGCTTCGGGGGGGTATTGCCGCCCAGACGCATCTTCACCCGCCATCACCGCCGCCCCGCCAGCAGCCAAAGCAGCGCGCCGGCGCCTATCGCGAGTGCGAGCCAGCGGTAGGTGCCGGGCGGCAGCGTGCGGCTCTCGCCGCTTGGTTCGGCGGCGGCGTGGGACAGCGGGCGCACGCCGGGGATGCCTTGCGCTCTTCCGATCGCGCTCATTTCGACTTCTGACAGGTGCGCGGGATCGCGCGGTGCGGCGCTCTGCCCCACGAACACGCCGGCGATCGGCTGGCGCGGGTCGAGCGCCGCGTCGCTCGCGCCGCCGCCCGACACCGTCGCTCGCGCCGCTTCGCTCAGCGACACGATGACGCCGGGCTCGCCCGCTCCCTCGCCGCCGCCAAGCGCCCGCACCGTCGCGGCCGCCAGCGCAGCGGCATCGGCAGCCGCCCGCGGCGGTACGGCGCCGCCGGTGGCTCGCGGGCTCGTGGGTGGCGGCGGTGTTCCCCCGACCCTGTCGATCACGGCCGAGCCCCGGTCATCATCCCCACAAACCGCTCAAACAGATAGAAACTGTCCATCGGCCCCGGGCTGGCTTCGGGGTGGTATTGCACGCTGAAGGCGGGCTTATCGGTGAGTTCGATCCCGGCATTCGATCCGTCGAACAGCGACACATGCGTCTCGCGCGCGTTCGCGGGCAGGCTATCGCGTTCGACCGCGAAGCCGTGGTTCATGCTGGTGATCTCGACCGCGCCATCGGAGAGCCGCTTAACTGGGTGATTGGCGCCGCGATGGCCCTGATGCATCTTGGTCGTGCGCGCGCCGACCGCCAGCCCGAGCAGCTGGTGGCCGAGGCAGATGCCGAAGATCGGCTTGCCCGTATCCAGCAGTTGCCGGATCACCGGCACGGCATATTCCCCGGTCGCGGCGGGATCGCCGGGGCCGTTGGAGAGGAAAATGCCGTCGGGGGCGAGCGCCATCACCTCATCAAAGCTTGCATTGGCGGGCAGCACCGACACGCGCGCGCCGGCGGCGACGAGATTGCGATAGATGTTGCGTTTCGCGCCATAATCGATCGCGACGACGTGGGGTTGATTGCTTGGGGGCTGGTTCGGAAAAGGTGTCTCGACGTTGCTCGACACAAACGGTTGGGGAATCGTTTCTTCACTTCCACCGTTGGTCCCGAGCGAAGTCGAGGGGCCGGCCACGGCCGCATCGCCCGCATAACCCTGCCCCAGCCGCCAGACGCCGCCTTCCCAGCCGTAATGCGTCTGGGTCGTCACATCGATGGCGAGGTCCATGCCCTCCAGCCCCGGCCAGGCGCGCGCCTTTTCCAGCAGCCCGGGGATGTCGAACCTGCCGTCCGCCGCATGCGCGATCACGCCGTTGGGCGCGCCACCTGCCCGGATGCGCCGGGTGAGCGCGCGCGTGTCGATGCCCGACAGGCCGATGCGGCGATGCTGCTTCATCCACGCATCGAGCCGCTCGACCGACCGGAAATTGCTGGGCTCGGTCACCTCCTCGCGCACGATCATGCCGAGCGCGTGCGGATCGTCGGCCTCGATATCGTCGGGGTTGGAGCCGACATTGCCGATGTGCGGGAAGGTGAAGGTAATGATCTGCCCGGCAAAGCTCGGGTCGGTCATGATTTCCTGGTAACCCGTCATCGCGGTGTGGAAGCACACCTCGCCGACCGCCGCGCCTTCGGCGCCGAAACCGCGGCCCCAGACGACGCTGCCGTCCGCCAGCACCAGCACGCCGGTCGCGCCGTCGGGCTTTGGAGCGGGCGCGGGCATGGGTCTGGCGTCGGCCATTACGGGGGGCACTCCGTCGAAAAAGCTGTCGATGTCGCTAAGACGCCGTCGCTAGAGGCGATGGGCGGCACCGTCAATCTGTTAAAACCGGCACCGGCCCCCTACACTGTCTGTTTTGCATTTCCCGAAGGAACGAGCATGATTCGCGACGACATCAAGGCCGCGCAGATCGCGGCGATGAAGGCCGGCGACAAGGAAGCACGCGGCGCGATCGGCCTGATCCAGGCCGCGATCAAGAACCGCGATATCGAGGCGCGCACCGGCAAGGCGCCCGACGACGACGATGCGCTGGTCATCGAAGTGCTGCAGAAGATGATCAAGCAGCGCCGCGAATCGATCGCGATGTACGAACAGGGCGGCCGCCCCGAACTGGCGGCGGCGGAAGCTGCCGAAGTCGCGGTGATCGAGCGCTTCCTGCCCCGGCAGATGGACGAGGCGGAGACTGTCGCGGCAATCGCGGCGATCAAGGCCGAGATCGGCGCCGAGAGCATGAAGGACATGGGTCGGTTGATGGCCGAGCTGAAGGCCCGCCACGCGACGACGCTCGACATGAGCAAGGCGAGTGGCTTGGTGAAGGCGGCGTTGGGCTGAGGTGTATCCCGTGACACTCAAACCCCGTTCGTTTCGAGCGAAGTCGAGAAACAGGCCCGAAGCGGTGTGCCCCGTTTCTCGACTTCGCTCGAAACGAGCGGGCGTTGGTCGCAATTAGGGCGAGGACCGTGGCCTTTTGGGTTTACATGCTCCGCTGCGCTGACGGCAAATATTACACCGGCCATACCGATGATCTGGATCGCCGCATCGCCGAGCATCAAGCCGGCGCGTTCACCGGCTTCACGTCGAGGCGCACGCCGGTCCAACTGGTTTGGTCGGAAAATTTCCAGACACGCATCGAAGCTTTGGAAGCCGAGCGCCGCATCAAACCGTGGTCGCGCAACAAGAAAGAAGCTTTAATCGCAGGCGATTGGGCCGCGCTGAAATACTGGGCGAAGGCTCCATCGGCCCGCCCCTCGACTTCGCTCGGGGCGAACGGTGTGTTTGTGGTTGGCGGGGAGGACGCACGATGACCCTCACCCCCGCTTTCCTCGACGAACTGCGCGCGCGCACGCTGCTGTCCGGGCTCATCGGCAAATCGCTCAAGCTCACCAAGGCGGGCCGCGAGTATAAGGGGTGCTGCCCGTTCCATAACGAGAAGACGCCGAGCTTCTACGTCAACGACGACAAGGGCTTCTACCATTGTTTCGGCTGTTCGGCGCATGGCGATGCGATCCGCTGGATGACCGATCAGCGCGGGCTGCCGTTCATCGACGCGGTCAAGGAATTGGCGCAGGCCGCCGGCCTGGAGATGCCCGAGCAGGACCGCGCCTCCGCCGCGAAGGCTGAACGCGCGAAGGGCCTGCACGATGTGATGCAGGGCGCCGCCGACTGGTTCACCGCCCAGCTCGGCGGGATCGAAGGCGCCGAGGCGCGCGCGCTGCTCGACCGGCGCGGCATCCGTCCCGAAACCGCAAAGGCATTCGGCATGGGCTATGCGCCCGATGCGCGCGGCAAGCTGCGGGCGGCGCTGAAGGAATTCGGCGATGCGATGCTGGTCGAGGCGGGCCTGCTGATCCAGGTCGACGGCAAGGAACCGTACGACCGGTTCCGCGGGCGGCTGATGATCCCCATCCGCGACCCGCGCGGGCGGGTGATCGCCTTCGGCGGACGGGTGATCGGCAGCGGCGAGCCGAAATATCTGAACTCCCCCGACACGCCGCTGTTCGACAAGGGGCGCACGCTCTACAATCTCGACCGCGCGGCGCCTGCCAGCCGCAAGGCCGGGCGGGTGATCGTCGTCGAAGGCTATATGGACGTGATCGCGCTCGCACAGGCGGGGTTCGGGGAGGCGGTCGCCCCACTCGGCACCGCGCTCACAGAAGCGCAGCTCGAGAGGTTGTGGCGGCTGTCGGATGTGCCGCTGCTTTGCTTCGACGGCGACGGCGCTGGGCAGAAGGCCGCGATCCGGGCCGCGCACCGCGCGCTGCCGATGCTGGCGCCGGGGCGCAGCCTGTCCTTCGTGACGCTACCGCCCGGCCAGGATCCCGACGACCTGATCCGCCGCGACGGCAGCCAGGCGATGGCGGCGCTGCTCGAAACACCGCAGCCGCTGGTCGACCGGCTCTGGCTGGACGAGCTCGCCGCGCAGCCGCTGGCGACGCCGGAGGAACGCGCCGGCCTGAAAGCGCGGCTCGCCGATCATGCCGCCGCGATCGCCGATGCCAATGTCGGGCACGAATATCGGGCCGAATTCCGCCGTCGCTTCGATGCGCATTTCGCAAGCCCGGCGCGCAGCTGGACTGCACCGCGCTCGGCCGGGGCGGTGAAGAACGGCAAGTGGCGCCCGGCGCCGCCGATCGGCGGCGATCATCCGCGCGCACAGGCGATCGGCCGCCACGGCATCGACCCTGCCCTCGCCAAGCCGGTGCTGGCCGGGCTGATCCGCCATCCAGGCGAAATCGCCCGGCATCTCGAGATACTCGGGTCGCTCAAATCGGCGGGCGGGCCGATCGGCGATCTGTTCGCGGCGGTCGCCGATGCGGCGCTGATGCATGGGGAGCTTGATAGCGAAGGGCTGCGCACCATATTGGCGCGATCCGGTTTCGATCAGATGGTGCGCGAACTGCTTCGGGCTGATGCCACGCCTTATTCGTTCACACAGGCTGACGCCGACCGGGATCGCGCGCATGCCGATCTGGAGGAAGCGATCGCGATTCTCGCGACGCGGCCTGAAGTCGACAGCGCATTGGATGAGGCGACTTCTGCCGCCATGCGTTTCGAAGAAGGCGCCTGGGAGCGGCAGGCGGCGCTGGTGAAGGAACGACAGGCACTGGAGGCGCGACTTGCAAATCTGTGCCAAGCGAACGAAGACGCACGAACAACGGGGCTCGAGGATAGTTGATGGCGAAGGCGAATGGCGGCGGCGGTGACGATACGATCGAAGTGGGCGATGCGCCGCTGATCGACCTGAACGACGCTTCGATCAAGAAGCTGATCGCGCGGGCGAAAAAGCGCGGCTACATCACCTATGACCAGTTGAACGAGGCACTTCCCCAGGCGGAAATGTCGTCGGATCAGCTTGAAGACGTGATGTCTGCGCTCAACGAGATGGGCGTCAACATCGTCGAGAACGAAGACGCCGGCGAAGACGCGGAGGCCGAAGACAAGGACGAGGACGAAGTCGAATCGGTCGATTCGGCCGAGGAATCGGCGCCCGCGCTCGAAACCAAGAAGAAGGAAACGATCGACCGTACCGACGATCCGGTGCGTATGTACCTGCGCGAGATGGGCGCCGTCGAACTGCTCAGCCGCGAGGGCGAGATCGCCATCGCCAAGCGGATCGAGGCCGGTCGCGACACGATGATTCTCGGCCTGTGCGAAAGTCCGATCACCTTCAACGCGATCATCGACTGGTCGACGGCGCTCAATGAAGGCACGATGCAGCTGCGCGAAATCATTGATCTCGATGCGATGCTGTCGAAGGACCCCGCCCCCGAAAGCCTGAACGACGACGACAGCGGCGACGGCGAGATCAGCGAAAAAAATGCCGGTCCGACCTTCAAGGCCGAGGAAGAGCCGGAGGAAGCCTCGGTCGACGAGGATGAGGAGTCGATGACCGAACGGCGCACGCCGCGCCCGTCGGACGACGAGGAAGAAGACAACACGCTCAGCCTCGCCCAGATGGAAGAGCAGCTGAAACCGCAGGCGCTGGAAAAGTTCGCGTCGATCACGACGCTATACAAGAAATTCTCGAAGATGCAGGCGGGGCGGCTCGACGCGATGTCGGCGGGCGGCGAGCTGACCGCGGCGGACGAGCGCAAATATCAGAAGCTGCGCGAGGAGCTGACGGCGGAAGTCGAAAGCGTCCAGTTCCACCAGGCGAAGATCGAATATCTGGTCGATCAGCTTTACAGCTTCAACCGGCGCCTGACCGCGCTTGGCGGCCAGATGCTGCGGCTTGCCGAACGCCACAAGGTCAGCCGCAAGGATTTCCTCGACCGCTATGTCGGCAGCGAGCTCGACGAGAATTGGACGGCGAGCGTCGCGGGACTCGACAAGAAGTGGAAGGCGTTCGCCGAGAACGAAGCCGATGCGGTCGACCGCATCCGCGTCGAGATCAGCGAGATCAGCCAGGCGACGGGCATGAGCCTCGCCGAGTTCCGCCGCATCGTGAACATGGTCCAGAAAGGCGAGCGTGAGGCGCGGATCGCCAAGAAGGAAATGGTCGAGGCGAACCTGCGCCTCGTCATTTCCATCGCCAAGAAATACACGAACCGCGGGTTGCAGTTTCTCGACCTGATCCAGGAAGGCAATATCGGCCTTATGAAGGCGGTCGACAAGTTCGAGTATCGCCGCGGCTACAAGTTCAGCACCTATGCGACGTGGTGGATCCGGCAGGCGATCACCCGCTCGATCGCAGATCAGGCGCGGACGATCCGCATTCCGGTCCACATGATCGAGACGATCAACAAGCTGGTGCGCACCAGCCGCCAGTTCCTCCACGAGCAGGGCCGCGAGCCGACTCCCGAGGAAATGGCCGAGCGGCTCTCCATGCCGCTCGAAAAGGTTCGCAAGGTGATGAAGATCGCCAAGGAGCCGATCAGCCTCGAAACGCCGATCGGCGACGAGGAGGACAGTCATCTCGGCGACTTCATCGAGGACAAGAACGCGGTCATCCCGGTGGACGCTGCCATCCAGGCGAATCTGAAGGAAACCGTCACCCGCGTGCTCGCCTCACTCACCCCGCGTGAGGAGCGCGTGCTGCGCATGCGCTTCGGCATCGGCATGAACACCGATCACACGCTGGAGGAAGTCGGCCAGCAGTTCAGCGTCACGCGCGAGCGTATCCGCCAGATCGAGGCCAAGGCGCTGCGCAAGCTCAAGCACCCCAGCCGCAGCCGCAAGATGCGCAGCTTCCTCGACCAGTGAATATTGGTTCGGGCCGGGCAGAGTGCCCGCCCGGCACCCACCTTGCAGACGATTCGAACGCTATCGTGCGACGCGGCCTGTCCACATGCCTACGGCACGCCGCGGCGTCGGCCGGCTGTTTCGTATGCGGAACTTTTCCGGCCGCCGCGGAAATCTAACAGGTTGCCAACAATGAACGCGGCATAAACCCCGTCTTTACGTGCTTCGGTATACCTCCGTCACCACAAGAGGCGCGGGGCAGCGATGTCCGATCCGCAATTGAAGGAAGTTGTTCGCATCATGGCTCTCGATCAGGCGCTGTCATCGCCCTTTGGCGAGGGGTGGGAAACGCTGGTGGCACTCGCCGCGAGCGACGGCAGCGCAAGCCATCCGATGTGTTTGCGGCTTGCCTCGCCGACCGCGCTGGCGCGCGATGTCGCCGATGCCATCCATGCGCTGTGCATGCTCCATGGCCGCCATCCCGGGGTGCTCGACCATGCAATGACCCGCAATGCCCTCCCCGCCCTGGCCGGCTGGTTCGAAGCTGCCGTCGACGGCTTCGCCACCGAACGGGCGCTGCTGGCGCGGCTCGCCGCGGCTGTCGGCCCGCTGCCGTCGACGCCCCACCAGGCCGAATCTGAAGCGACGATCCTCGCGCAGCGCCATGCGCTCGATACGCTCGCCCAGTCCGACCGAAGCGGCTGCGCGATCGGCGCGTCGGTGGCGCTGGTGATCGACTGGGCGTCGATCCGGCTCGTGCTGGACGCAGCCGCCGAACGCCTCGGCATCGAACAGCGCCCGCCTGCCCTGCCGATCGACAGCGAAAGCGCGACCATCGTCGCGGCGACCGCCGAGCGGCCCGCCGCAGAACGCGCCATGGCTTTCGGCGCGCAGCAGGTGCTGGCCCAACATCGCGGGCTGTGGGACCTGCTCGAGGCACGCGCGTCTGCCCGCACCAACGGCTGACCCTCTCCCCTGCGCGACTTGCGCAGGCGGCGCCAATCCCTCTATGCCAAACCCGAAGTTCGAAAACGGGGATGGCCATGAAGCGTTTCGAGGGTACCGCCAGTTACGTCGCGACCGATGATCTGAAGGTCGCGGTCAATGCCGCCGTCACGCTGCGCCGCCCATTGCTGGTGAAGGGCGAACCCGGCACCGGCAAGACGGTGCTCGCATATGAAATCGCCAAGGCGGTCGATGCCGAGCTGATCGAATGGAACGTCAAGTCGACGACCAAGGCCCAGCAGGGCCTGTATGAATATGACGCGGTCGCCCGGCTGCGCGACGGCCAGCTGGGCGACGAGCGCGTCCACGACATCGCCAACTATATCCGTCGCGGCAAATTGTGGGAGGCGTTCACCCGCCCCAAGCCGCCGGTGCTGCTGATCGATGAGATCGACAAGGCCGATATCGAATTCCCGAACGATCTGCTCCAGGAGCTCGATCGCATGGAATTCCATGTCTACGAGACCAAGGAGACGGTGAAGGCGGTCGAGCGGCCGATCGTCGTCATTACCAGCAACAACGAGAAGGAACTGCCCGACGCTTTCCTGCGCCGCTGCTTCTTCCACTATATCAAATTCCCCGATCGCGAGACGATGCAGGCGATCGTCGACGTCCATTTTCCCGGCATCCAGAAGATACTGGTCAGCAAGGCGATGGATATCTTCTACGACGTCCGCGAAGTGCCGGGGCTGAAGAAGAAGCCCTCGACGTCCGAACTGCTCGACTGGCTCAAGCTCTTGCTGCACGAGGACATGCCGCTCGAGGTGTTGCAGAACCGCGATCCCACCAAGGCGATTCCGCCGCTCCACGGCGCACTGCTGAAGAACGAACAGGACGTGATGCTGTTCGAACGGCTCGCCTTCATGGCAAAGCGCCAACAGAATAAGGGATGACCGAGCCCTTGCGGGGTGCGACGCGGTTTGCCCGCGTCCGCGCCCGGCTGGAAGCGGCCCAACCGACGGCGGGGCCCGCCGCCGCCCTTTATGAATTCACCCTGTTCGTTTTCAAGCAGGGTTGGGCATGCCTGTTCGGCGCGCTGATGCTTGCGCTTCTGCTGGCAACGCACTTCTTCTATCCGACGCATGCGGCCATCGCCCGCTACGATTTTCTCACCCTTGCCGCGGTCATGATCCAGATCGGCATGCTGGCGTTCAAACTGGAATCGCTGAACGAGGCCAAGGTCATTCTGGCCTTCCACGTCATCGGCACGATCATGGAGCTGTTCAAGACCAGCGCGGGGTCGTGGCTCTATCCCGAGCCTGGCGTCCTGAAAATCGGCGCGGTGCCGCTCTTTTCCGGCTTCATGTATGCCGCCGTCGGCAGCTATATCGCGCGCGTCTGGCGGATCTTCAAATTCCGCTTCACCCATTATCCGCCGCGCTGGACCGGCCAGGCGCTTGCCGTTGCGATCTATGTCAATTTCTTCGCGCACCATTGGCTGCCCGATATCCGCCTGCTGCTGTTCACGGCGACGGGCCTGCTGTTCTGGCGGACGCGCGTCTATTTCACGCCCTTTCGCAGCGCGCGGTGGATGCCGCTGCTGCTCGGCTGGCTGCTCGTCGCGCTGTTCATCTGGTTCGCGGAAAATCTCGGGACCCTTTCCCACACCTGGCTTTATCCGGGCCAGCGCGATGGGTGGACGATCGTCTCACCCGAGAAAATGGGGTCCTGGTTCCTGCTGATGATCATCTCGTTCATGCTCGTCGCCACGCTCCATGGGCGCGACGACAAGGATGGAGTATAGACGCCGACCGGCTATGGTCTGCTGCGTGGAGGATCCGACGCGATGCTGACGGTGACAATGGCGATCACGCTGCTTGTGGTCATCATGGCGTGCTGGGCAAGGGTGCCCGTTGTCGCCGGGCTGCGCCGCGTGCTGATCGACGGACCGGCGGCGTGGCTGAACGGCCTGACGCGTCGGCATGTGATCTTCTACGCGCTCCTTCTGCTGGTCGTGCTGACCTGCGGCGAAGTGCTGGCGGCGCTTGGGCCGCTCGACATGTCGCTGGTATTGCTCTGGGATGTGTCGGCTCTGGTCGACGCGGTGGTCACAGTCGCGGTGCTCGCCACGAGCGCACGGATCGGCAGCGGATGGCAGATGATCGCGCGCTGGCGACCTTTCCGCACCGCGCGCCGCGCGCCGCGTGCCCGGCGCCGTTCAAGGTCGCCGCTTGCCTCGAATGACGACGATGGCGAGCGACGGCGCGCGCTTGCCGCCTGATATCGTCAGCGCGGCTGGCGCGGATGCAGGGCGCGGTCCTGCGACAACACGCGGATCAGCCGATCGCGCCAGCGGCGATATCCGGCGGGACCCGGATCGAGACCGCGGTTGACATAGGTTGCTGTCTGGCGCCCTTCCCCGCCGACGAAGGCCGGGTAGAGGTGCGGATAACGCACGAAGCCCGATCAAGGTCGGCGCGCAATGATGTCGGCCCGCCGCGTGGCGTCGCAACCGACAGCTTGTCGCCAGGAGGATCGATCGCCCCTTTTCATGCCTCCGATCAAACCTCCTATCTCCTCTCTGCCGCGGTCCGAGCCGTCTTCAGATTTGATTTACCATAAATCCGAACGGTTCCTCCACGCCGGACAGGGCAGAAACGGGCCATGCAGTCGACCTTTTCTATGCTGGCCATCGGTGCACTGGCTGCCGCCATGCCGGCATCCGCTTCGCTCCTCGATTATGTCGGCGAATGCGTCCCCTTCGCGCGGTCGGTGTCGGGCATCCAGATCCGCGGCGATGCCTGGACCTGGTGGCAACAGGCCGAGGGGCGCTATGCACGCGGCAACCGCCCCGCGATCGGCAGCGTGATCGTGTTTGCACGGACTGCCCGGCTGCCGCGCGGCCATGTCGCGGTGATCAGCCGGATCGTCGAGCGGCGCGTGGTGATGGTCACCCATGCCAACTGGTCGCGCCAAAATGGTGAGCGCGGCCATGTCGAACAGGATGTCACGCTGACCGACGTGTCCCCCGCCAATGACTGGAGCGAGGTGAAGGTCTGGTATCGCGACAATACTGGGCTGGGGTCGAGCATCTATCCGATCTATGGCTTCATCCATGGCCGTGCGGTGGCGGCCCAGTCGGGCGCCGTAAGGCCTGCGCCGGAGCTGACATCGCGCAATCCGGACTATGTCGGCGCACTGATCGACGCCTATCGTTAGAGTCCGATGACATTATCTTGACCGTTCGTTTCGAGCGCAGTCGAGAAACAGGCCACGAGCGTTGCGCAGGGTGTCTCGTCTTCGCTCGACACCAACGGTTGGGGATTTGATTCAACCAAAAGTCATCCGGCTCCAGGGCGCGTCAGGCCGCCTTGCCGCGCATCCGGGCGAGGCTCGCTTCGAGCGCCTGCTGGCTGATTGCATCGGTGCCGGCCGTCTGGACGTCGACATAGGCCAGCTCGTAATTGCCCCAGCGCCGACCCTTGAACCACAGCGGGACGAACACCGTCTTGATCGGCAGGAAGTCCCCATGCCCGAGCGTCATGCGATAGCAGTTGAGCATCGCCGTTGCGGTGCTGCGCACCGCGCGCTCGGTCGCGTCGTCAAGGCCCATCTGGCGGCGATTGCGCGACCAGGTGTTGTTCCATTCGGTATCCGGCCCCTGAGGCTGTGATCGCAACGAGATATGCGTCGGCAAATAGCCGTTGATGTCGCTTATGACGCCGCCGATCGACATCTCGACATCACGCGTCACGCGGTCGAGGATCGGCCGGATGTGGCGGTCCGCGAAATCGCAGAAGCGAACATTGTGTTGCTCGGGATGCGTACCGGGGATCGGCCGGTAATCGGTATCGAAGACGTCGTCGACGCTCACTTCGCCACGCGCGATCCCGCCCTCCACGACGCTGACAATCTCTTGCCCGATTTGCTTTGCGATTTCGATGAAAGGGCTGTCGTCGATCGTGATGCCCGATCCGGCAAGCTGGTCGAGCATCAGGTTGCAGGTCGTCTCGAACCCGTCGAGGCGGGCGCGGGCAGCACTCAGCGCGACTCCGTTCTTGCGCGTCGCTTGTGCAGAAACGGCCAGCGTATTCTGCGCAGCGGTGATGCTGCGATGCATCT
>PKED01000145.1 GCA_002863155.1 Sphingomonadaceae bacterium
AATCGCGTGCTCGATGCCGGTCCCATGTCGCAGTCGAGGATTGACGCAGGCCGACGCCGCGATTTCCATCTCACGGATGCGTACTACAATCGGCAGCCCGCGCCTGAACGCGATCGTGCTGCATCGCTCGCCCGATCAACGCCCCCGCCAGTTGCGCCGAAGAGGAAAAACCTTTGGGATCGGCTTATGGGGCGGTGACAAAACGGAGCTTTTCTGTTCAGCATAAGAGGAGGGCCAAATGGCCGATGATAAATCGAAGCGTGGGAAGCAGGATCGGAGCAAGGTCGCCGGCGGCGAAGGTTACGAGGTGAATTATTTCGCCCGGAAACATGAGATCACGGCCCAACAGGCACGCGATCTCATCAAGCGCGTTGGCAACAATCGCGACAAGCTCAACACTGCGGCCGAACGCCTCAAAAATCGCTAGAGTCGTGGCGCACACCGCCTCGGCGGTTTCGTTGCCGTGGGATGCAGCGGGCGCCAGCATGGCCCCTTAACGACTGCATTCGCAGTTCTTGTGCGTCAAACGCGACAGTCCGCTGTCGGCCCAAAAGCGGATGCGTCGCTGAACCCCCTCGTCGCCGCACACGATCAGCCGCCGCCCGGCCGCCTACTCGACGGCCCACCAAAACCCCCTTCCAAAACCGGAAAACCTCTGCGACGCTGCGCCGCTACCCGCTCTTTCGCATCGTCGGCCCCTCACCTCGCGCGTGTCCCTCGCCGCCAGTCTCGGCGGGGGCAATGGCAACCCGCAACTTCCGCAACTTTGCGCTGGCGCTCCGCCGCAGCCACGCGCACCGCCACCGCCCGCGTCAGCCGCCCGATGCCGCCGCTAAGTCCCGGTTCGCCCACGCCGTCTCCACCACCCGCGCCAGCACGTCCGCATCCACATCGGCGAGTTTCTTCACATAGAGGCAGCCCTTGCCCGTCTTGTGCTTGCCGAGCGTCCCCAGCAGCGCGGCGACATTGGGCGTGCTCGCGCCGACATAGAGGACCAGTTCGGCCTTGCGCGGGCTGAACGCGATGCCCGGCATGTCGCCCTCGCGCCCGCTCGCATAGCGGTAATGCACACTGCCGAAACCGATGATCGACGGCCCCCACAGCTTCGGCGGCGCGCCCGACACGCGCTGCATCAGATCAATCAGTAGCCGCGCGTCGGCTACCCGCTGCGGCGGCTCGACCCGCGCCAGAAAAGCCTCGACACTGTCGTTCGTTTCGACCGTCTTGTTCGCCATCGCCCTTCCCCTTGCCCTCTTGCCACCCCTCATCGCTTGCGCGCGGCGGCGGCGGTTCGTAAAGCGCGCCGCCTTCGCCGCATCAGGAGTTTGCCATGACCGACCAGATCAATCGAGTCGTCCTTGCCTATTCGGGCGGGCTCGACACCAGCGTGATCCTGAAATGGCTGCAGCAGACCTATGGCTGCGAAGTCGTCACCTTCACCGCCGATCTGGGCCAGGGCGAAGAGCTCGAGCCGGCGCGCCGCAAGGCGGAAGCCGCAGGGGTGAAGCCCGAGCATATCTTCATCGACGATCTGCGCGAGGAATTCGTGCGCGATTACGTCTTCCCGATGATGCGTGCGAACGCGCTGTACGAGGGGCTCTACCTGCTCGGCACCAGCATCGCCCGGCCGCTGATCGCGAAGCGCCAGATCGAGATTGCGCGCGCGGTGGGCGCCGACGCGGTCAGCCACGGCGCGACCGGCAAGGGTAATGACCAGGTCCGCTTCGAGCTCGGCTATTACGCGCTCGCCCCCGACATCAAGGTGATCGCCCCCTGGCGCGAATGGGACCTCACCAGCCGCACCCGCCTGATCGAATTTGCCGAGGCGCACCAGATCCAGGTCGCCAAGGACAAGCGCGGCGAGGCGCCTTTTTCGACCGACGCCAACCTGCTCCACACCTCGTCCGAGGGCAAAGTGCTCGAGGATCCGTGGGAGGAAGTGCCCGATTACGTCTATTCACGCACCGTCAATCCCGAGGATGCGCCCGACACGCCAGAAGTCATCACGATCGATTTCGAACGCGGCGACGGGGTGGCGCTGAACGGCGAAGGCATGTCGCCCGCGACGCTGCTCGCCAGGCTGAACGAGCTGGGCCGCACGCACGGCATCGGCCGCCTCGATCTGGTCGAGAACCGCTTCGTCGGCATGAAATCGCGCGGCATGTACGAGACGCCGGGCGGCACCATCTATGCCCAGGCGCATCGCGGCATCGAGCAGCTGACGCTCGACCGGGGTGCCGCGCACCTGAAGGACGAACTCGCGCCGCGCTATGCCGAGCTCGTCTATAACGGCTTCTGGTTCAGCCCGGAGCGGGAGATGCTTCAGGCGGCGGTCGACCACAGCCAGGCGAAGGTGACCGGCACGGTGCGGCTGAAGCTTTACAAGGGCAATGTCAGCGTGATCGGCCGCAAATCGCCCTATTCGCTCTACAGCGAGAAGGTGGTGACGTTCGAGGACGACCAGGGCGCGTACGACCAGCGCGACGCGGCGGGGTTCATCAAGCTGAACGCGCTGCGGCTGCGGCTGCTGGGGCGCCGCGACCGAGATTAGGCCGCGCGCGCGAAACCCGGCCTTAACCATGGCGGGCCTAGCGCTGCGGCATGGAAATCGGGGAAGAGCGCGGGGCGGCACGCGGCGATACGCGACTGGCGATCGCCTTTGCGTTGCTGCTCGGGCTTGCCTGGGCGGCGCGCGACTGGGGCGCACTGTCGGCGCTGCACCTGCCCGACACCGACGATGCGATGCGGCTCCAGCAGATCCGCGACTGGCTGGCCGGGCAGGCATTTGGTGACGTGCGGCAATATCGGCTTGCCGGGGGGCTGGCGATGCACTGGTCGCGGCTGCCCGATCTGGTTCCCGCCGCGATCATCACGCTGCTCCGCCCGCTGACGAGCGCGCATGCCGCCGAAGTCACCGCGGTGATCGCCTGGCCGCTGATGCTGTTCGCGGCCGCGCTCGCGCTGGTCGCGGCGATCACCCGCCAGCTCGCGCCCGAAGCTGCGCGCACCGCGATCATCGTCGCGGGCATCGCCTATCCGGTCACCACCCTGTTCGCGCCGGGCAGGATCGATCATCACGGGCTGCAGATCGTGCTGGTGCTTGCCACCGTGCGCGCGCTGCTCGCCGCGCCGGGATGGGCGAGCGGCCTGATCGCGGGGGCGGCAACCGGCGCGAGCCTGATCGTCGGGATGGAGATGGCGCCGGTTCTGGGCCTCGCCTCGCTGTCCGTCTTGATCGGCTGGTGGTTGGGCCACGGCGGCAAGGACGGACGACGAGCCGGGCAGCTGGCGGGCCTGGGGGCGGGTCTGAGCGGCATGATGGCGCTGGGATCGATCGTGTTTACGACCAGCGACTGGAGCTACCCCGCCTGTGACGGCTTCACCCGAACGGTCTGGCTGGTGGCGCAGACGGGCGCGCTCGTGCCGCTTCTCCTCGGTCTTGCGACGCCCGTGCTCGCCACCCGGTCGCTTCGCACCGCCGCCGGTCTCGCGCTCGGCGGCCTGATCGCGCTGCCGTTGCTGCCGATCGCACAGGGCTGCGCGTCGCCCTATGGCCATGTCGATCCGCTCGTCGCGCGGCTGTGGCTCGACCATGTCGGCGAAGCGCAGTCGCTGTTCGCGGCGCCGCTCGCGACGGCGATAGCTTATGCCGGCCTGCTGATCGCCGGCATCGCCGCGACGCTGTGGCAGGTTGCCCGAAGGCCGCTGCCGGGCTGGGTGCTGCTGCTCGCGCTTCAGCTTGGCGCGCTCGGCATCGCCTGTCTCGAGCTGCGCGGCGTCTATGCAGGGGTGATCCTTGGCGCCCCGGCGCTCGCAGTGGCGATCGGCAGAGCCCGCGCGCGCGGTGCGCTATGGCTTGCAGGCGCGTGGATCGGCTCGGCCGGGATGCTCTATCCGATCGCGGCGCAGGCCTTTGCGCCCGCGGGCAAGGCGGGGGCCATCTGCGACGCGCAGGCGGCACTCGCGGCGCTGCCCGCCGGCACGGTGATGGCGCCGATCGATGTCGGCGCCTATGCGATCGCCGCGACCCGCCACCGCCTGATCGCCGCGCCCTATCACCGCAACAACGCCGGCAATGCGGCGATGTACCGCTTCTTCCTCGGCGAACCGACCGCCGCCCGGACGATCGCCGCCCGCTGGCGGATCGACTATGTCCTCGTCTGCCCGGACGATTTTACCGAGCTGGATCGCACCGATGCCGCCAAGCCCCGGTCGATGCTCGTGCAGCTGCGAAAGGGCCACGCCCCCGACTGGCTTC
Organism: Sphingomonadaceae bacterium; assembly: GCA_002863155.1. Lineage (GTDB taxonomy): Bacteria > Pseudomonadota > Alphaproteobacteria > Sphingomonadales > Sphingomonadaceae > Sphingomonas. The sequence continues at coordinate 4,259 of PKED01000145.1, forward strand.
GCCCCGTCGCGACGAGCTCGGGTGCCGGTCTGTGGCGCGTCGCAGCACGCTTGCGGGAGCCCCCCCGCGCAGACTAGAGCGCAACGATGAACGACAGGCTTCACTGGTGGCAGACGCGATGGTTCATCCTCGCGATGGCGCTGATCGCGGCGATCCCCTTGCTGTGGCCGACGGTGCCGCCGCTGGTCGACCTGCCCGGCCATATGGGCCGATACCGGGTGCAGCTGTCGGCCGATCATGCGCCGTGGCTGCTCGACTGGTATAATTTCAAATGGTCGCTGATCGGCAATCTGGGCTTCGACCTGCTCATCATTCCGCTCTCGCCGATCTTCGGGCTCGAACTGTCGGTCAAGCTGCTGGTGATCTGCATTCCAGTACTGACGGTCACCGGGCTGCTGTGGATCGCACGCGAAGTCCATGGCCGCGTGCCGGCAACCGCGCTGTTCGCCCTGCCGCTCGCCTACAGCTTCCCGCTGCATTTTGGCTTCGTCAATTTCGCGCTGTCGATGGCGCTTGCGCTGAACCTGTTCGGGCTGTGGCTTTGGCTCGCGCGGCACAACCGGCTGGGCCTGCGCGCGGTGATCTTTGTCCCGCTCAGCTGCGCGCTGTGGGTGTGCCATACGTTCGGCTGGGGTTTCCTGGGCGTGATGGCCTTTTCGGCGGAGATGATCCGTCAGCATGACCGCCTGCCGGACACCTCGCACAGCTGGAGCGAGCGCGCGGTGCACTGGCTGAGCGCATGGGTTCGGGCGGGCGTCGGCTGCGTGCCGCTCGCGCTGCCGATCCTGTTGATGGTCGCCTGGCGCAGCGGCAGCGACGTCAAGGGACAGACGGGCGACTGGTTCAACCTGCGCGCCAAGATCAGCTGGCTGACGATGCCGCTGCGCGATCGCTGGCAGGCGTTCGACATCGCGTCGACCGCCGTGCTGTACCTGATCATCTTCAAGGGCGTGCGGGATCCCAACATCCAATATTCGCGCAACCTGCTGCTGTCGGCGCTGTTCCTGCTGGCGGTATTCGTGCTGTTGCCGCGGATCGTGTTCGGATCGGCCTATGCCGATATGCGGCTGGCGCCCTTCATGATCGCGATCGCGGTGATCGGCCTGCGTCCCAAGCCCGGGCTGTCGATCCGCGGCACGATGACCGTCGCCGCGCTCGGCCTCGCCTTTTTCCTGGTGCGGATCGGCGGCAACACGCTCAGCTTCTATTTTTATTCGAACAGCTATGATCGCCAGCTGAAAGCGCTCGACCACCTGCCGGAGGGGGCACGGCTGGTCAGCTTTGTTGGCGAGACGTGCCACAATGAGTGGTTCATGAGCCGCTTGCAGCACGTTCCCGCGCTCGCGCTCGAACGCAAGATGGCCTATTCGAACGATCAATGGTCGATGGCGGGCGCGCAATTGCTGACGACCAGATACCGCGTCGCGCGCGGTTATGCCCATGATCCGTCGCAGCTCGTAACCTATCAGCAATGCCCGCGCGAGTGGTGGCGGCCGGTCGGGCGCTCGCTCGCCCGCTTCCCGCGCGATGCGTTCGACTATGTCTGGCTGATCATCCCGCCGCCGTATGAAAAGCGGCTGGAGGCCGGGCTGATCCCGGTCTGGCGCGACGGCACCAGCGCGCTGTTCCGGATCGACCATGGCGCGCCGGGGCCCGAGCTGACGCGCGACCTGATCACGCCGCCCCCGCCTTCCGAAACGGAGTCATAGTACCGAGATAGTCGCGATCGGCGGCGATCGCGGCGCGTTCGTGCGCCAGGAAATCGGCGACCGCGCGGCGAAAATTCGGATCGGGCAGATAATGGGCGGACCAGGTCGCGACCGGCGCATAGCCGCGCGCAAGCTTGTGCTCGCCCTGCGCGCCCGCCTCGACATATTTCAGCCCGCGCGCGATCGCCGCCTCGATCGCCTGATAATAGCAAAGCTCGAAATGGAGGAAGGGCACTTCCTCGGTGCAGCCCCAATAGCGGCCATAAAGCGTGTCGGCGCCGATCAGGTTGAGCGCCCCCGCGATCGGCCGCCCGTTGCGTTCGGCGAGCATCAGCAGCACATGCTCGCCCATCCGCTCGCCGAGCAGCGAGAAGAACGGCCTGGTCAGATAGGGACGTCCCCATTTGCGACTGCCGGTGTCCTGGTAGAAAGCCCAGAAAGCGTCCCAGTCGCGCTCGGTCAGGTCACTGCCGGTGACGTGGCGGATCGTCAGCCCCTCGACCGCGCTGCTGCGTTCCTTGCGGATCGCCTTGCGCTTGCGGCTGGCCAGCGCGGCGAGGAAATCGTCGAACGAGCCATAGCCCTCATTCGCCCAGTGAAACTGGATGCCGGCGCGGATCAGCCATCCCGCCGCCTCGAACAACGGCACCTGATCCGGCGACACGAAGGTCGCGTGCGCGCTCGACATGTCATTCTGGTCGGTGACGGCCTCGATCGCGGCAATCAACGCCGGCGCGGCGGCGGTATCGCGCAGCAGCAGCCGAGGACCGGGCACCGGCGTGAACGGCACGGCGACCTGCAGTTTGGGATAATATTGCCCGCCGGCACGCATCCACGCATCGGCCCAGCCATGGTCGAACACATATTCGCCCTGGCTGTGGCTCTTGGCATAAGCTGGCGCGATCGCAGCCGGGCGGCCGTCGGCATCGTCGACGGTGATCGGTATCGCCTGCCACCCGGCGCGCGGCAAAACGCTCCCCGATTCCTCGAGGATCGCGAGAAAGGCGTGGCTCAGAAACGGATTGGCGCTCCCCGCGCAGGCATCCCAGTCAGCGGGCGCGATGCTGCGGACGCCGTTGGCGAGTCGAGCGGTCAGATCGGAAGTCACGTCCGTCAAGGTAAGCACGCCAAGGCGAAGGGCAACCGGGGCTTTCGTTCAGCTTTTATGCAACGATCGACACCGTCCACGCCGACGCCAGGGGCACGCCCCTAGCGGAAATTATCGGCATAGGCCTGGAGCTTGAGCGTCCGCTCGGGCGCCGGGATCAGCGTATAGTCGATGCCCTCGCGCACGGCATAGGCAATCGCTGCCTCGCTCGTCGGGAAACGCAGCCGCAATTGCTGGCGTGTGTCACCCGATCCGGCCCAGCCGGTCAGCGGGTCGGGCTGCTTTGCTTCGGCGGGTTCGAATTCGAGAACCCAGTCCTGCGTGCCGGCGCGGCCCGACTGCATCGCGTTCTTGGGGCGCTGGTAGATCCGTGCGGTCGTCATGGCGCTTCCCTTATCGCAAGCCTTGCGCGCGTGCATCCGCATTTTTGGTGCGCAGCGTCGCATTCGCATGTGCCGGATCGTCGGGCCAGGGGTGGCGGGGATAGCGCCCGCGCATTTCCTTCGCCACCGCCGCCCAGCTGCCCGCCCAGAAGCCCGGCAGGTCGCGCGTCGTCTGGATCGGGCGCCCGGCAGGCGAGGTCAGGCTCAGCACCAGCGGCACGCGCCCGCCTGCGACCATGGGATGCGTTGCCAGCCCGAACAGCGCCTGTGGCCGCAGTTCGACCGTCGGGCCCGCTTCGGCGGTGTAATCGATCGCGTGGCTGCTGCCCGCGGGCGAGTCGAAACGCGCCGGGGCAAGCCGATCGATCGCCCGCAGCGCGTCCCAGCCGATCAGCCCGCGCAGCGCGTCGGCGAGCGCTGCCGGATCGACTTGGTCGAGACGCCGCTTCCCTTCAAGGAGCGGGGCGAGCCATTCATCGCCGCGGTCGAGCAGTGCCCGATCGTCGAGCGCGAGCTCCGGCGCGCCGTGCCCTGCGGCAAAGGCGGCGCGCTGCCACAGCGCAATCGCGCTTTCGGGCCAAGGGAGCAGGCGCAGGCCATGCGTACGCAGACCATCGACCAAGGCAGCGGCGATATCCTGTGGATCGGCGCCGGGATCGGGACCGCCGCTCAGCCGGATCGCCCCCAGCCGCCGCTCACGCGTGGCCTGCACGCCGCCGGTCGCCGGATCGAACGCGACATGGCGCCGCACCTCGATCCGGCCGCCGAACAGCGTCTCGACCGTGTCGGCATCGATCGGGGCGGCCGCCAAAATACGTGCGCCCGCCGCCATCCCCTGCGTTTCCGCAACCGCGAGCCATTCGGCGCGGGCGAGGCTCGACGCCGGATCGAGCCGGAAACCCCTGCCCCCGACCGAAGCCCAATGCTCACCCGAAGCATCGCGCCGACGTGCGAGCCGGTCGGGAAAGGCAAGCGCGATGCAGGGCCCAACGCCACTACCGACCGCGAAAGCGCGATCGTCCTTCGGAGGATCACGTCCGGTCGCTGTCGCCAGCGAAGCCCAGCGCGCCGCCAGCCTGCGCGCGCTTTCCGCCCGCGCCCCGCGTTCGCCCCGCCACCGCGACAGCCGCGTGTCGAGATCGGGATCGTTGCCGCCGAGCCCACGCTCGCCGAGCAACACCGCGACGTGCGCCGCCACCTCGCCCAGCCCCAGCCGCGCGGCTTCGACCAGCATGTGCCCGAGCCGCGGCGGCAACGGCAGCGTCGCGATCGCCTCGCCATGCGGCGTCACCCGCCCATCGCCATCGATCGCGCCGAGTGCGAGCAACCGCGTGCGAGCCTCCGTCACCGCCGCATCGGCCGGGGGATCGATCCAGGCAAGACGCCGGGGGTCGCTCACCCCCCAGCGCGCGCAGTCGAGCGTCAGCGCCGACAGGTCGGCTTCGAGGATTTCCGGCGGATCGAAGCGCGGCAGGCCCGCCGTCGCTGCTTCTTCCCAGAGGCGATAGGCGGTCCCCGGCCCCTGCCGGGCCGCGCGCCCGGCGCGCTGCGTGACGGCGGCCTGACTCGCGCGCTCGGTCACCAGCCGGGTCATTCCCGCCGCGCGGTCATAGCGCGGGCGGCGCGCCAGCCCCGAATCAACGACGATCCGGATGCCGTCGAGCGTCAGGCTCGTTTCGGCGATCGATGTCGCGAGCACGAGCTTGCGCTGCGACGACGGGGCGATCGCCGCGCGTTGCTCGGCGGGCGGCAGCGTCCCGTGAAGCTTGTGCAGCGCGACGCCGGGCAGATCGCCGAGCCGTTCGGCCACACGCTCGATCTCCGCGACGCCCGGCAGGAACGCGAGGAGTCCCCCATTGGTCTCGCCCAGTGCAATCCGGATCGCGCGCGCCATCTCGTCCTCGATCCGCGCTTCGGCCGCGCGGCCGAGATAGCGCAGCGTTAGCGGGTAGCCACGGCCTTCGCTCTCGATCACCGGCGCGCCGCCCATCAGCGCGGCAAAGCGCGCCCCGTCGAGCGTCGCCGACATCGCCACCAGCCGCAGGTCGGGCCGCAGCGCCCCCGCCGCATCGAGCGCGAGCGCCAGCCCGAAATCGCTGTCGAGGCTGCGTTCGTGCACCTCGTCGAACAACACCGCCGACACGCCCGCCAGTTCGGGATCGGCCTGGATGCGGTTGACGAAAATGCCCCCGGTCATCACCGTTACGCGCGTCGCGGCCGACCGCTTGCTGTCCATCCGCGTCGCATAGCCATAGGTCCGCCCGACCGGCTCGCCCGCCATCACCGCCATCCGCTCGGCCGCCGCCCGCGCGGCGATACGGCGGGGCGAGAGCAGCAGGATCTCGCCCTCGCACCATGGTTCGTCGAGCAGCGCAGGGGCGACCCCAGTCGTCTTGCCCGCCCCCGGCGGCGCCACCAGCACCGCGCTCGACCGCGCACGCAGGGCGGCGAGCAGATCGGGGAGCACGGCATGGATCGGGAGCGTCGTCACCCCCGCGCCCTACCGCGCCGACGCCGCTCCCGCAAAGGATCAGCGCTTCGCCTCGGCCAGGATCAGCGCGCAGACTTGCTGCCATTCGGGTTCGCTGACGGCGACCAAATCGAAATGGCCCGCCCCCTTGATCGTCACCGTATCGACGTCCTCGTTTTTGCGGACGCCGAAACGCTGCCACCACAGCCCGGCATAAGGCGGGACGATATCGTCATATTCGCCCATGATCGATCGCGTGCGGATGCCGAGCGGCAGCAGCTTGCTCGCGGAGGTATCGGCGAATGGATCCGGCCGCTCGGCGGTCTTCTCGCCGACGATCTGCTCGATCTTCACATCGGGCCCGCAGGCAAGCGGCAGCAGATCGGCGGTCCGGTAGATATCGGGCGACCCGCCGACATTGATGACCGCGCGCACCGGCAGCGGATCGGCGCCGCGCCATTTGTGGCCTGCGGGCAACTTGCCGCGCGCCGCGCCCCACATACCCAGATGCCCGCCCGCCGAATGGCCGACCACGGTGATCCGCGTGAGATCAAGCCGGCGTGCGGCGGCAACCTCACGCAGCTTGTCGAACGCCGCGCCGACGTCCTCGTACATGCCCGGATAGCCGCCGCCGGGTTCGCCGATCCGGCGATATTCGATGCTCCACACCGCGACCCCCGCCGCCGCCAGCTGGGCTGCAACCGGGGACAGCGTGTCGAGCGGCGCTTGGGTGTTCCAGCAGCCGCCATGGACGAGGATGACGATCGGCGGCGGGCGCTTCGCCGCGCGGGGCAGGTAGAGATCGGCGAATTGCGACTTGGCGGGGCCATAGGCGATGCGCTGATCGGCCTTGGCGGGCTTTACCTGCGCGATGAATTTGGCGAGCGACAGCGTGTCGGTGAACGGCGCTTTGGTCGCGCCGGCGCAAATCAGGCCAGCCGCACCGATTGCCAATGCCGGACCGAATCGCGCCATTGCCCTGCCCCCTTTGCCTACCTCAGGAAAAATACCTTCCAGGCACCCGCTTCTCAAGGGGACGGAGCGCCTTATGCACCGGCTGCGTCGCCCTCATCCTCGGCGCGATTGGCGCGCAGCGACGCGGCGAACGCCAGGCCGATCAGTCCGGCGCCGATCAGCCCGGTCACCGTTTCGGGCACCTCGACCCGGACCGAGATGAGCATGATCACCGCCAGCGCGATGATCGCGTAGAATGCCCCATGTTCCAGGAAACGATATTCGGTCAGCGTCCCGCGATCGACCAGCAGCACCGTCAGCGATCGGACGAACATCGCGCCGATGCCCAGCCCGAGTGCGATGACGAATAAATTGGTCGACAGCGCGAAGGCACCGATCACCCCATCAAGCGAAAAGGACGCATCGAGCACTTCGAGGTAAAGGAACGAGGCCAGGCCCGACCGCGCGACGGCATGAGTCGCCGCGCTGGCATCGACACTTTGTTCCAGCAGCGCGCCGACGGCGTGGACCGCGATATACGTCAGCAATCCAATGATGCCGGCGCCCAAAAACGCGATCCCCTCATCGGCGGCGAGCGTCTGGGCGATGCCGTAAAGCGCGAGCAGGACCAGTCCGATCGCCAGCCCCGAAATCCTCGACAGCGCCGCAATCGGCCGTTCGACGACTCCGATCCAGTGGACCTCCTTCGCCTCGTCGAAAAAGAAAGACAGCCCGACCATCGCCAGGAAGGCGCCGCCAAAGCCAGAAATCACGACATGCGCGCCGGTGATGATGCGTTCGTAATTCACCGGATCTGTCATCGCGAGCATCGTCGCGTCGACCGGATTGAGCTTGGCCGCGATCGCGACGATCGCGAGCGGAAACACGATCCGCATGCCGAAGACCGCGATCAGGATACCCCAGGTGAGGAACCGGCGCTGCCACACCGGCGGCATGTCGCGCAGCACGGTTGCATTGACGACGGCATTGTCGAACGACAGCGACAGTTCGAGCACGCTCAGCACGAGCACGATCCACAGCACGCCTGCGGTGCCCATCATCGTCTGGGTGCTCGACCAGCCCAGCCAGGCGGCGATCGCACCGCAGATCAGCGTGAAGACCAACGACCCACGGAAATATCTGAACATCGAATCCCCAAGCGCGAACCGCCATGCGAGATCGCACAGCGGCGCCGGCGAGGTTCATGACGTGAAAGGCACGACTTCGCTACAATGATTAGGAGTGGCCAACAATCGCGATGTGCGCAACGCGCGCGCGCTGCGCGGATCAATAGGCCCGGGCGATCGCGAACTCGACCGCCTCGACCATGGCGGCCTTGGCTTCCCCGCTCGGGAACGGGCCGAGCGCGTCGATCGCGCGCTGGCCATAATGGCGCGCGCGCGCCAGCGTATCGTCGATCGCCCGCGTCGCGCGGATCAGCTCGATCGCATGGGCAAGGTCCGCGTCGCTGTCTCGCCGCCCCTCGATCGCATCCTTCCAGAACTTGCGCTCGGCGTCGTCGCCGCGCGCATAGGCGAGGATCACCGGCAGCGTCACCTTGCCTTCGCGGAAATCGTCGCCGCTGTCCTTGCCCATCGTGCCGGCATCGGACACATAATCGATCGCATCGTCGACCAGCTGGAACGCGATGCCGAGATTGCGGCCATAGGCATCGAGCGCCAGCTCCTCGGCCACGCTGCGTTCGGCGACGACCGCCGAAATCCGGCAGGCCGCGGCAAACAGCGCCGCAGTCTTCGCGCCGATGATGTCGAGATAGCGTTCCTCGCCCAGATCGACCATCCGTGCAGCGGTGAGCTGGTTCACCTCGCCCTCGGCGATGACGGCGCTGGCCGCGCTCAGAATCTTCAGAACCTTTTGGCTGCCATCCTCGACCATGAGCTCGAACGACCGGCTGAACAGGAAATCGCCGACCAGCACCGTCGCCGGATTGCCCCAGATCGTGTTCGCCGTGCGTCGTCCGCGGCGCAGGTCGCTGCCGTCGACGACGTCGTCGTGGAGCAGCGTCGCGGTGTGGATGAACTCGACAGCCGCCGCCAGCCGGTGATGCCGCGTCCCCTCATAACCGATCAGCCGCGCGCTCGCGAGCGTCAGCATCGGCCGCATCCGCTTGCCTCCGCCCGCGATCAGGTGGCCGGCAAGTTCCGGGATCAGCGGAATCTGCGACTGCATGCGGTCGAGGATGACCGCGTTCACCAGATTGAGATCGCCGGCCACCAGCGCGATCATCGGATCGAGCGACGGCTGGCGCGCGGCAAGTCGGTGGATGGTGGCGGTCATGCTGCGGGGCATCTGGCCATTTGCCGGGGCAAAGGCAAGAGCCGGACTTGCGCGCTGCGGTGCGTGCCCGCAAAAAGGCGCCAGGTGGACAGTGCAAGGGGGCGGGCGATGACCGACGAAACGCTGAACGGTTATCGCAAGAGCATCGACAATATCGATGCCGCCCTGATCCACCTGCTCGCCGAACGCTTCAAGGTGACGCAGGCGGTCGGTCGCTACAAGGCCACCCACGACCTGCCCCCCGCCGATCCCGCGCGCGAAGCGACGCAGATCGCGCGGCTGCGCCGGCTCGCCGCCGAAGCCGAGCTCGACCCCGAATTCAGCGAGAAATTCCTGCGCTTCATCATCGACGAGGTGATCCGCCATCATGAAAGGCTACAAAATTGACCGTGGTTGATACGTCGGCGCGCGGATCGTGCCTTTGCGGTGCAGTGCGCTTTACGATCGAGGGGCCGCTGACACCGCCTGAGGCCTGCCATTGCCGCCAGTGCCGCAAGCAATCGGGCCATTACTGGGCCGCCAGCGACGTGGCCCGCGATGCAGTGACGATCGAGGGCGACGACAAGCTCCGCTGGTACCGATCCTCGGAAAAGGTGCGGCGCGGCTTCTGCTCGATCTGCGGATCGTTCCTGTTCTGGGAAGCTTTGGATAGCGGGCGCCTCGACGTGGCGATGGGCGCGATCGATACGCCAAGCGCCACTGCCCTCGAAGAGCACATCTTCGTCGCCGACAAGGGCGATTACTATGCGATCGCCGACGGCTTGCCGCAGCGCGATCAATAGCGCGTCGGGGTCGCGCGCCTAGAAATAGCTCTCAAGCGTCCCCCGCCGCCGCACGTCGAGCGTCGCGCAGTGGAAGGCGCCGCCGAACGGGCCGTAGCTGAAGAAATCGCACGGGATCGGGTCGAAGCCCCAGTCCTTCAGCGCCTTGATCAGCGTCGGCTGCTGGCGTTCGACGACGACCTTCTTCTCGGTCAGCGACAGCACGTTGATGCTCGTCCACGGGCTGCACATCGACATCTTGGCGATGGCATTGTCGATCGGGTCGGGCCGGGGCGCGACGAGCACGTCCCATTTCTTCAGGATCGGCGGCAGCCGGTCGAGATCGAGATAGTCGGGATTGACCAGCACCTTGCCCGGCGCGAGCGGCATGAAGGTCGAATCGATGTGCATCGGCTGTTTGCAGATACTCGGCAGTTCGTGGATCGTGTATTCGCTGCCCAGATGCCGCCGCAGCCAGTTGATGCCGGCGAGATTGGTGACGTTCGAGCGGGTGACGAAGATGTCACGGCCGCAGCGTACGAAATCGGCGGCGTCGAACACCGGCTCGAATTCGCTGATGACGTATTTTTCGGGCGTGCCGGGTCCGGTCGGCAGCTGGTAATTATAGTCGTAGAGCTCATCGCTCAGCTGCGGGCGCGGGGCCGAGGTCCAACGCGCGCCGCCGTTGAAATATTCTTTAAACAGCGAGCGATACGCATTGCCCTCGAAATAGCGTGTCGGCCAGCACATCGGCGTTTCGATGATCTCGTCGCCGACCACCATGAAGCCGTCGCGCGGACACGCCACGCAAAAGCCGCGCGAGCTGAATTCGGGCGTCACGAACTTCTTGCGGTGGTTGATGATGTCGGGGCGGCGGACCTTGATCCCCTCGCCTTCCAGGATCGCGATAAAGCCGTCGAGCTCGCCCTGCGCCTTGTTGACCAGCCATTTGGGGTATTTCATCCCCGCCGCGAGCCGATAGAGGCGCGAGATCAGCGGCGGCAGGTTGTAGGTGACGGTGACATGCACCGACGGCACGGTCGCGCCTTCGAGCCGACCGACGATCACTTCCTCGAGCGGATCCCATTCATTGTAGGACAGGACCGGCCCGGTCGCCGCAGCCTGCGGCATCGGCGCGTCGCCGGTGATGGGTTCGGCCTCGAACGTCGTCCGTTCGATCGCCCCGTGCTCGTTCGTCATGCGTCGTCATTCCCGGTGCTTGTCTTGTTCATTCGGATCGTCCGGATGGCCCTCCCCATCCCGCCTGGCGCGACAACGATCCGATTGACCCCGCCGCTCTGGTAGCCCAAGGGGGTCGCCATCCGCAACCAATCGGTTCCGACAGCGCCAGTCGAGATATTTTGTCCAGCAATATGAAACGTTTCCTGATTGTCGGCACGGTATTGGCCGTGGCGATTGCAGGTCTGGTCTGGTCGGGTATCCGGCTTGGCGACATTGCTCGGGCCGTCGCGCTGGTCGGCTGGGGCATCCTGCTTGCGATATTGGTGCGCTATGCGCTGACGCTGATGCTCGCCTATTCGTCCTGGGTGATCATGCCGCACGACGAGCGGCCGAAATTCCACCAGAGCGCAGCGATCCGCATCGTGCGCGATACCGTGAACACGCTGTTGCCGACGACCCAGATCGGCGGTGACATCGTCGCGGCGCGTCTGATGACCTTTTGCGGGCTGACCGCGCCGATGGCGGCCGCAGGCGTGGTCGTCGACCTGTTCCTGCAGGTTGTGTCGCAATTCGTTTTCACGCTGGGCGGCGCGCTGCTGCTGCTGCAACTGGGCGCCGATCCGTCGATCATCCGCACGGTCGTGACCGGATTGCTGGTCGCGGTGCCGCTGCTGGTGGCGTTCTACTTCATCCAGCGACTGGGCTTCGGCGCGCTGCTGGTGACCGCGCTCAAGAAGCTTGCCGGTGGCCAGGAATGGTCGGCTTTCGCGGCAACCGATGCGTTTTACGCAGCACTCGCGCGGATTCGGGCACGCGGCCAGGCGATGCTGGTGAGTGGGGTGACGCATCTCGCCGCGTGGGTCGTCGGCTGCCTCGAAGTATATGTTATCTTCGGCTTCATGGGCCACCCGGTCACGCTCGCCGAGGCGCTGGTGATCGAAAGCATCGGCCAGGCGGTGCGCGGCGCCGCCTTTGCCGTCCCCGGCGCGATCGGTGTGCAGGAAGGCGCATTTGTCCTGCTGTGCGGCGGCTTCGGCATTCCGGCCGAAGCGGCGCTCGCGCTGTCGCTGATCAAGCGGATCGCCGACGTCGCGATCGGCCTGCCCGGCTTCTGGTTCTGGTACCGGTTCGAAGGGGGTAATGCGCGCGAACAATCCCCGAGGACGCGATGACATGTACCTTCGTCGTCATTGCGAGCGCAGCGAAGCAATCCACAGCGCCGGACTGGATTGCTTCGCTGCGCTCGCAATGACGCAAGGGGATCAAGCCAGTGCCCTCAACACTCGTCCGTTCGTTTCGAAGAGGTGACGCTCTCAACCGGACGGACTAGCAAAGATCCAACCTCTGCGCCTCAGGCCGCTTCGGTGTTGCGGTTCTTCAGGAAGTCGAAGAATTCCACGCCCTCGCGCAGGCGCCGCTTCATCATCTGCGGGCTGGTCGCCATTTCGGCGACGATCGCACCGACTTTTGACGGACGGAAATAGAATTTCTTGTAGAATTCGGCGACCGCTTCGAAAATCTCGTCGCTGGCGAGATGCGGATAGGTGAGCTGGGCGATCTGCCCGCCACCGTCGGCGACCAGATGATCGGTGCCGTCGAACCAGCCATTCTCGATCGCCTGTTTGTAAAGGAACGTGCCCGGATAGGGCGCCGCCAGCGACACCTGGATCGTGTGCGGATTGACTTCCTTGGCGTAAGCGATCGTTTCCTGGATCGTGTCCTTGGTCTCGCCGGGCAGGCCCATGATGAAGGTGCCATGGATCTTGATGCCGAGCGACCGGCAATCCTTGGCGAATTGCTTGGCGACCTCGATCCGCAGGCCCTTCTTGATGTTGTGCAGGATCTGCTGGTTGCCGCTTTCATAACCGACGAGCAACAGCCGCAGGCCGTTGTCGCGCATGATCTTCAGCGTTTCGTACGGCACGTTCGCCTTGGCGTTGCACGACCAGGTGACGCCCAGCTTGCCGAGCTCGCGCGCCAGTTCTTCGACGCGCGGGCGGTTGTCGGTCAGCGTGTCGTCGTCGAAGAACAGTTCCTGCATCTGCGGGAACGCCTTCAAGACGTATTTCACTTCCTCGATCACATGGCCGACCGAGCGTGTGCGGTAATTATGCCCGCCCACCGTCTGCGGCCACAGGCAGAAGGTGCAGCGGCTCTTGCAGCCGCGCCCGGTGTAGAAGCTGACATAGGGGTGCTTC
>PKED01000096.1 GCA_002863155.1 Sphingomonadaceae bacterium
AGATATCGCATGCCCGGAAGCGTTACTTGGCCGGGCTTCCCGCCGCAAGCACGCGCCGCCGCAGCGCGACCACGTAGATAGCCACGGCGATGCCAGCGAAAATGAACCATTGGACGGCATAGGCCAGGTGATTGTTGGGTACGGCGGACAGGTCGGGGCCTGCATTGGCACGCAAGCCAGCAGGGGGTGTGTCGGCGACCAGCATCAGCGTCTTCGGCGCCCCTCCGCCCAGCATCGAGACGATGAGCGGTGCGGTGCTCGGCGCATGGCTGATGAACCCGCTGACCTTGCCGCCCTTCCACGCCGGATTGGCGTTGGGATCGCTGCCGATGCCGAGCTGGACCTGAAAGCCCGGCCCTTCGGCGCCGGTGCGGCACTGCGCGATCTTGCGCCAGCCGCTCTTGCCGGTCACGTCGCGGCCCGACTGTGTCGTCCAGCCGGTGACGCTGAGGCAAAAGCCGCTCGCCTTGCGGAACAGCAGGTCGTCGCCGATCGGAATCGCGGGAAAGGCGATTGGCGGGCGGGCCTGGTTGGCGGCGAGCGTGCGCAGGACGGCGGCCTTCTCGTCGGCGCGGCGCAATTGCCAGACGCCGAGCGCGATCATCGTCGCCGCAGCAAGCGCCACGATGATCGTCGGGATGACGGGCAGGCGGCTCATCGGTCCTTGATCCGTCCCTCGGCGGCGGCGTTGCGATATTCCAGGCTGATCAGCACGCCCTTGGCCAGCCTTAACGATCCGATCACGGCAACCGCCGTCAGCGGAACCCAGAGGATGACATGAACCCAGAAGGGCGGCGAAAAGTTCAGCTCGACGGTGATCGCGAGCGTCACGATCACCGCACCGATGATCAGCGTCAGGAACGCCGCCGGGCCGTCCCCGACATTGAAACTGGAAAGATCGAGCCCGCAGGCGCGGCACCTGTCGGCAAACTTGGTCCAGCCGCTGAACAATGTCGGAGCGCCGCAGCGCGGACACAGGCCCCTTACGGCGACCCGTGCCGGTGTCGGAGCAGGCGGCGCCCCGGCTTCGGTCACCTCAACCGGCGTGGACCGGCGCGCCCGCGCCGCCCCAGACGTAGATCGAGACGAACAGGAACAGCCAGACGACGTCGACGAAATGCCAGTACCAGGCAGCCGCTTCGAAGCCGAAATGCTGGCGCGGGGTGAAGTGGCCCGCGTAAACGCGCGCAAGGCACACCGCGAGGAAGATCGTGCCGATCAGCACATGGAAGCCGTGAAAGCCCGTCGCCATGAAGAACGACGCACCGAAATTCAGTCCCGCGAAGTGGAACGGCGCCTCGGCATATTCATAGGCCTGGATCGAGCTGAACAGCGCGCCGAGCAGGATTGTCGCCCACAGGCCCTGCTTAAGGCCCTTGCGATCGCCATGAAGCAGCGCGTGGTGCGCCCAGGTGACGGTCGTGCCCGACAGCAGCAGGATGACCGTATTCAGCAGCGGGAAGCCGTAGGGATTGATGACTTCCAGCCCCTTGGGCGGCCATTGGCCGGCGATGTTGGCGACGGTTTCGGCAATCCGGCTCACTTCGCCGCCGACGACCTCGACCGGCGCGGGAAACAGCGAGAAGGTGAAGAATGCCCAGAACCAGCCGACGAAGAACATGACTTCGGAGGCGATGAACAGGATCATGCCGTACCGCATGTGCAGCTGGACGACCGGGGTGTGATCGCCGCTATGCGCTTCACGAACCACGTCGCGCCACCACAGATACATCGTCGCCAGCACGCCCGCGAGGCCCGCGTAAAAGCCGATGCCGTTCGGATCGGCCTTGTGCATCCACATGATGCCACCGACGGCGAGCACCAGCGCCGACATCGATCCCATCAGCGGCCAGATGCTGGGGGGCAGAATATGATAATCGTGGTTCTTGGCACCGGCCATCGTCGTTTCCCGTTTCGTGCTGTCGTTTGAATGCGCCTTAGCCCTTGGGCGCGGGCGAATCCACTGGGTAGAAGGTGTAGCTGAGCGTGATCGTGCTGACATCCCTTGCGTCGGGATCCTTCAGGATTTTCGGATCGACGAAGAAAATGACTGGCATCCGCACAGTCTCGCCCGGCTTAAGCGTTTGCTGGTTGAAGCAGAAGCACTGGATCTTGGTGAAATACAGCCCGGCCTGGGCCGGCGATACGTTGAAGGTCGCGCTGCCGGTGATCGTGCGGTCCGACGTGTTGGTCGCGGTGAAGAACGCCATGTTGCGCGCGCCGATCGTCACCGTTTCGGAACGCTGCACCGGTTGAAACTTCCAAGGCAGTTTGGGCGCGACGTTCGAATCGAAATCGACCTGCACCTGCCGGTTGGTTGCCCCCGGTGCGGCGAGCCCGCGCTGCGTCGTGCCGTTCAGCCCGGTTGCCTGACAGAACAGGCGGTAGAGCGGCACGCTCGCATAGCCCAGCCCGGTCATGCCGCACACGCCGATCGCGGCGAGCATCGCGGTGCGCAGCTTGCCCGTCATGCGTGCCCGCCCTGGATCTTCGCGATCGTGATGGCGAAGAACAACACCACCAGCGCGCCGAGGATCAGCGCCATCACCAGCGACCGCGACTTCTGCCGCGCGCGGAATTGGCTTTCCTCATCGGGCGTCATGCGATCCACCGGTCCGCGACCATGGCCGCGAACATCGCCAGCACATAGCCGATCGAATAGACGAACAGCACGCGTTCGGGCTTCATCTGTGCCGGCGTCGGCGCGGCGGTCGCGACCACCCAGCCGGTGAGCGCGACGAAAACGGCCGAGGCGATTGCCGCGATCACGCCATAGACGGCGCCCGTCAGGCCGAGCGGCCAGGGCGCGATCGCAACCGCCGCCATCGCGACGGCATAGCCCAGCATCTGCCAGCGGGTCGACCGTGCGCCCGCCACGACCGGCATCATCGGCACGCCGCCCTTTGCGTAATCGTCGCGGATCAGCAGCGCGAGCGCCCAGCTGTGCGGCGGTGTCCACAGGAAGATGAGCGCGAACATCAACAGCGGCAGCGGCGCGACCGTCCCGGTTACCGCGACCCAGCCGATCAGCGGCGGAAAGGCTCCAGCGGCACCGCCGATGACGATGTTCTGTGGCGTGAAGCGCTTCAGCCCGATCGTGTAGACGATCACGTAGAACAGGATCGATGCCGCGAGCAGGGCAGCGGCGACCAGATTGACGACGAGGCCCATCAGCAGCACGCTGAACACGCCGACGCCGACCCCGAAATGCAGCGCGCTGTCCGCATCGATGCGCCCAGCAGGAAGCGGACGCTTCGCGGTCCGCTTCATCCTGGCGTCGATATCGGCTTCATACCATTGGTTGAGCGTCCCCGCTGCCCCGGCCGCCAGCGCGATGGCCAGGATCGCGGTCAACGCGATCGGGAAAGGCAGGCTGCCGGGCGCGACGAGCATGCCGCATAGACCGGTGAAGACCACCGAACGCATCACGCGCGGCTTGGTGAGCGCGAGGAAATCGCGCCAGTCGGCGGCAATCGGGGCAGCGAGCGTCGTCGCGGTCATCGTTTCAATCCATCATCCCTGTCCGCCCTGCGCGGTGAAGGGGAGTAGCGGGCGGATCATTCGTCCACCCGACATCAGAAATATGCCCCGACAGCAGGGCACCATTGGCGATCTCGCCCCGCCGTCGCTGGCGGGGCGAGATCGCTCGTCTCAGTGCCGGCTGTCCGCGTCGATCACCGGTAGCGTCTCGAACTGGTGGAACGGCGGCGGGCTCGACAGCGTCCATTCGAGCGTCGTCGCGCCTTCGCCCCACGGATTGCCCTCTGCCTTGCGACCGGCAAGCAACGACATGATGACGTTCACGAAGAAGAACACCATGCTGATGGCCATGATCGCATAGCCGATCGAAGCCCACTCGTTATACTTGGCAAAGGCGGGCGAGTAATCCGGAATGCGGCGCGGCATGCCCTGCAGGCCAAGGAAGTGCATCGGGAAGAACAACAGGTTCACCCCGGCGAAGAACACCCAATAATGCAGCTGGCCGAGCAGTTCGTTGTACATCCGGCCCGACATTTTCGGGAACCAGTAGTAAAAGCCTGCAAACAGGCTGAACACTGCGCCGAGCGACAGCACATAATGGAAGTGCGCCACGACGTAATAAGTGTCCTGCATATAATCGTCGATGCCGCCATTGGCGAGCACGACGCCGGTCACGCCGCCGACCGTGAACATGAAGATGAAGCCGATCGCCCACAGCATCGGCGTCTTGAACGACATCGAGCCGCCCCACATCGTCGCGATCCAGCTGAAAATCTTGATGCCGGTCGGCACCGCGATCACCATCGTCGCGGCGGTGAAGTACATCTTCACGTTCACCGACAGGCCGGTGGTGAACATGTGGTGCGCCCACACGATGAAGCCGACGACGCCGATCGCGACCATCGCATAGGCCATGCCGAGATAGCCGAAGATCGGCTTTTTCGAGAAGGTCGAGATGACATGGCTGACGATGCCGAAGCCCGGCAGGATCATGATGTACACTTCGGGGTGGCCGAAGAACCAGAACAGGTGCTGGTACAGCACCGGATCGCCGCCGCCCGCCTGATCGAAGAAGGTGGTGCCGAAATTGCGGTCGGTCAGCAGCATCGTGATCGCTGCAGCGAGTACCGGCAGCGAGAGCAGCAGCAGAAAGGCGGTGACCAGCACCGACCACACGAACAGCGGCATCTTGTGCAGCGTCATGCCCGGCGCGCGCATGTTGAAGATGGTGGTGATGAAGTTGATCGCGCCCAGGATCGAGCTTGCGCCCGCGAGGTGCAGCGAAAGGATCGCCATATCGACCGCAGGGCCGGTCGAGCCATAGGTCGATAGTGGCGCATAGACCGTCCAGCCCGTGCCCGCGCCGCCGAAAAAGGGCGAGGCGAGCAGCAGCGCGAAGGACGGGATCAGCAGCCAGAAGCTGATGTTGTTCATGCGCGGGAAGGCCATGTCGGGCGCGCCGATCATGATCGGCACGAACCAGTTGCCGAATCCGCCGATCATCGCCGGCATCACCATGAAGAACACCATGATCAGGCCGTGCGCAGTGATCAGCACGTTCCACAGGTGCAGCGACTGATCGAGCGTCGCCGCGCTGCCGCCGGCCAGCATCGCCGACCAGGCGGGGAGATACTGGATGCCCGGCTGCGCGAGTTCGAGCCGCATCAGCCCCGAAATTGCGCCGCCGATGATGCCAGCGACGATCGCGAAGATCAGGTAGAGCGTGCCGATGTCCTTGTGGTTCGTCGACATGAACCAGCGCGCGAAGAAGCCGGGCAGGTGATCGGCGTCATGATGCGCATGATCGTCGCCATGGGCCTGGAAGGCAGAGGGGTTGAGCGCGGTGTCGGTCATGATCTTACTTGTCCGTGGCTGCGGCGGCAGGCGCCGGGGCGGTGGTGTTGGCGGCGGGGGCAGTCGCGGCGGGTTCGGCCGCAGTCGGCGCTGCCGCAGGAGCGGCGCCCTTCACCGTGCCGCCCTTGGCGACGACCCACTTGTCGAAGGTCGCCTTGTCAACGGCGACCACCGTGATCGGCATATAGCCGTGGCGCGCGCCGCACAGTTCCGAACACTGGCCGAAATAGACGCCGGGCTTCTGGATGGTGAAGCTGGTTTCGTTGATGCGGCCGGGGATGGCGTCGAGCTTGATCCAGAAAGCAGGCATCGCCCAGGCATGGATGACGTCGACCGACGTCGTCAGCAGGCGGACCGGCACCCCGACCGGGAGCACGACGCGATTGTCGGTGGCGAGCAGCGGCGGGCCGTCGGCATCGGTACGCGCGCGCTCGCCGGCCGCCGTCTCACCCTTTTCCTTCAGCAGGTTGGACGTGATCTCGAACCCGCCATTGTCGGGATATTGATAGCTCCAATACCACTGGTTGCCGATCGCCTTCAGCGTGATGGCGTTCGATGGCGCGGGCTTGAACTGGGCCTGCAGCAGCCCGATCGAGGGGACTGCTATGCCGACCAGGATGACGACCGGCGCCAGCGTCCAGATCACTTCGATCATGGTGTTGTGCGATGTCTTGGATGCGATCGGATTGGCGGCACGGCGATAGCGGATCACGACCCAGACCAGCAGCGCGAGCACGAAGATCGAGATGATGGTGATCACGGGGAACAGGATCGAATCATGCATCCAGGCGGCGCGCTTGCCGGTCGGCGTCACCTGATCCTGAACGCCGATCCGTCCGTCGACCGGCTGGCCGAGCTTGGGATCGATCGAGACGGCCGGACCGCCATCGACCGCGAGCAACGGGTCCGTCGCGGCGGCAGGCGCGGCCGCTTGCGGCTGGGCAACGGTCACGCCTGCGGGTGCCTGCGTCGCAGGTGCGTTCGCGGGGGCGGTTGTCGGCGCCTGCGCGTGGCCGACGCTGCCGAACATCAGCCCGGTGGCGGCGAGTGCCGCAATCAATCCCTTGTTTCGCCCAAAATTCAGCATCAGTCGTTGTCGCCCCAGCTTTGGAGTTGCCGCCGCAAGGGCGGGTTTGCGGGCACAATCGCGCCCTTTTGCAGCGCCTATACGCAGCACTGCACCATGCCTCAAGCATATCGCATACGTTTTTTGGGCTAGGGTCGCAGGCGCAACGTTGCGAAGCGGGCCCTCGGCCCGTATCTCCGCACCGCAAAAGCTGGTTGCGGCCGCGCGATGCAAGGGCGAAGAGACGATGACCGAAGCCGACGTGCTCAACGAATTCCGCGCGGCAAACGCGCTGCTCGAAGGGCATTTCATCCTCTCATCCGGCCTCAGGTCGCCAGTTTTCCTGCAGAAGATGCTGGTATTCCAGGACCCGGCGCGAACCGAACGACTCGCCCGCGCGCTGGCGGCAAAGATCACCGAGGCGTTTGGTGAGGTCGACCTGATCGTGTCGCCGGCGATGGGCGGGATCATTCCTGGGTACGAGACCGCGCGCGCGCTGGGATGCAAGGCGGTGTTCGTCGAACGCGTCGACGGGCAGTTCGAACTGCGCCGCAATTTCGAGATTCCGGCAGGGGCCCGCGTCGTGATGGTCGAGGATCTGGTCACCACCGGCCTGTCGTCGCGCGAATGCATCGCCGCGATCCGCCAGCATCCCGGCGCGCTGCTGGGGGCGGCATGCATCATCGACCGGTCGAACGGCGCCGCCGATGTAGGCGTGCCGCTGGTCTCGCTGTGCAAGCTCGACATTCCCGCCTATCCGGCAGACGCCCTGCCGCCCGACCTCGCGGCGATTCCGCCGGTCAAGCCCGGCAGCCGGGGATTGGCGGGCGGGTGACCGGTCACCTTCGCCTGGGCGTCAACATCGATCACGTCGCCACCGTGCGCAACGCGCGCGGGGTCGGCTATCCCGATCCGGTGCGCGCAGCGCTGCTTGCAGCCGAAGCGGGCGCCGACGGCATCACCGCGCATCTGCGCGAGGACCGGCGGCACATCACCGATGACGACATCGCCCGGCTGATGGCCGAGCTGACCGTGCCGCTGAACCTCGAAATGGCGGCCACCGACGAGATGCTGGCGATTGCGCTTTCGCACCGCCCGCACGCCGTGTGCATCGTCCCCGAAAAGCGCGAAGAGCGCACGACCGAAGGCGGACTCGACGCCGCCGGGCAGCACAACCGGCTGAAGCGACTTGTCGACACGCTAGGGGAGGCGGGCTGCCGGGTAAGCCTGTTCATCGAACCCGACCCGCGACAGGTCGAGGCGACCCTGCGGCTCGGCGCACCGGTGCTCGAGCTCCATGTGGGGTTGTATGCCGAGCTCGAGGGTGACGCGCAGGCGATGGAACTGCGCCGCCTTGCCGACGCCGCCGCGTTGGCGGCGAAGAACGGGATCGAGGTCCATGCCGGGCACGGCATCACGTTCGACAATGTCGCACCGATCGCCGCGATCCCGCAGGTGCGCGAGCTCAACATCGGCCATTTCCTGATCGGCGAGGCGATCTTCACCGGACTTGGCGAGGCGGTCCGCGCGATGCGCACGGCGATGGATGCGGCGCGTTGATCATCGGCATCGGTTCCGACCTCTGCAACATCGAGCGCATCCAGGCGTCGCTCGACCGCTTCGGCGACCGGTTCGAAGCCCGCGTCTTCACCGATGTCGAGCGCGCCAAGGCCGCCGCGCGCCCCTTCACCAAGGCGGGCACGCTCGCCAAGCGGTTCGCGGCGAAGGAGGCTTTTTCGAAAGCGGTCGGGACCGGATTCAAGCGCGGGGTGTTCATGCGCGACATCGGCGTGGTCAATGCGCGTTCCGGCGCGCCGACGCTGGCGCTGACCGGCGGCGCGCGGGCAAGGCTTGACGCGATCACGCCCGAAGGGCACGCCGCGCGGATATTTTTGTCGCTGACCGACGACCATCCATGGGCCCAGGCGTTCGTGGTAATCGAGGCGGTGGCGGTTTAAGGGTTGGAGTATGGCGCGTGAGGAAATGGTGTTGACGACCGGGACGGAGGACACGCCGGTAGTGGCACCCAAGAAGAAGACCGACTGGGCATCCGAGCTTCGCGGGATTTTATGGCTGGTGCTCGCGGTGCTCGGCTTCCACACCTTCATCGCCAAGCCTTTCTATATCCCGTCGGAATCGATGCTGCCGGGGCTGCTGGTCGGCGATCAGCTGGTGGTGACGAAGTACCCTTACGGCTATTCGTATATCTCGCCGACCTTTCACGTCCTGCCGTTCATCAAGGGGCGGCTTTTCGGGCGCATTCCCGAACGCGGCGACGTCGTCATCATCTCGCCGCCGGGCAAGAACGAGGATTACATCAAACGCGTCATCGGGCTTCCAGGTGACCGGCTGGAAGTGCGCGATGGCGTCGTCATCCTGAACGGCAAGGCGGTGGAGCGCGGCCCGATCCACGACATGGCGATCCCCGTCGACCAGAATGCGCAGTGCAAGCCTTCCGATTATCCCGGCGCGATCCGCCCCGGCAAGGACGGCCGCCTGTTCTGCCACCTGCCGATCGTGACCGAAACGCTGCCCAATGGCCGTCGTTACGATACTGTCGAGCTGGGGCCGAGCGAGGGTGACTTTTTCGGGCCGGTCACCATCCCCGCCAATCATGTGTTCGTGATGGGCGACAATCGCGATCGCAGCGCCGACAGCCGCTATCCGATCGAGGAGCTGGGGCTGGGCGGGCCGGTGCCGTGGGAAAATCTGGGCGGCCGCGCCGAGTTCATCACTTTCTCCAAAACCGGCGAAGGAACGTGGAATCCGCTGACCTGGGGCCAGTCCTTCCGGGGCGGACGGGCGGGGACCTCGCTGCACGCGCAACGCGTCAAATGAGCGAGACCGCGCCGCCGCCGGGCACGCCGCTGGTGCAGGGGCCGGGCCCCAACGAACTGCGCGATCCGCTGGTGCGGCGCGAGTTGAAGCGCGCGGCGGTCTGGCTCGGCCTTGCCGCCGCGATGGCGCTGGTCGTGCTGCTGATCCAGCCGATCCTGATCATCTTTGGCGGGCTGGTGTTCGCATCGATGCTCGACGGCGGGGTGCGCCTGCTCGGGCGGGTGCTGCCGATCGCGCGCGGCTGGCGGCTGGCGATCGTCGTCCTGCTGACGATCCTGTTCATCGGCGGCGTGGTCTATATGACCGGCGTTCAGGTCGCGGATCAGTTCGCGCAGCTGCGCGTCACGCTCGAGGCGCAGGCGAACCGACTGATCGGATGGGCCGGCGAACACGGCATGTTGCCCGGACGCGCCGATCTCAATGCGCTGGCGCAGCAGGCGCTGGGGTCGTTCGGGCGGCTGACGTCGTGGCTGGGCACGGCGCTGGGCGCGATGGCGAGCCTGTTGATGGTCGTCGTGATCGGCTTGTTTGTGGCGATCGAGCCCCGGCTGTACGAGCGCGGCCTTGAATGGCTGGTGCCGTCCGACATGCGCGGCGAATGGGCGATCACGATCGACCGCATGGCGCATACGATGCGTCGCCTGCTGGCGGGGCGTCTGCTTGGCATGCTGGTCGAAGGGGTGCTGATCTGGCTCGCCTTGTGGGCGGCCGGGGTGCCGATGGCGCTGTTGCTGGGAATCATCACCGGCATGCTCGCCTTCATCCCCAATATCGGCGCGCTGGTGTCGGGCGCGCTGATGGTCGCCGTCGGATTTTCGGCGGGGTACGAGCAGGGCATCTGGGCGATCATCATCTATTTCGCGATCCAGAATTTCGACGGCTATGTCGTCATCCCGATGATCGCCAAGAACACCGTCGACATGCCGCCTGCGCTGACGCTGTCGTCGCAGATCCTGGCGAGCACGCTGTTCGGTGTGCTCGGCCTCGCGCTGGCCGATCCGATCGTGGCGATGATCAAGGTGGCGCTCGAACGCGGATCGGAACGCGCGCGTGATGACGATGATGCCGCCACGGTGGAGGCTGCTCCCGTCACATGAGGCTGCGCCTGTTCGATTATTGGCGATCCTCGACCAGCTATCGCGTGCGGATTGCGCTGGCGATCAAAGGCGTTGCCCATGAACGGGTGGCGATCAACCTCGTCGCTGCCGAACATGGCGAGGCCGATTATCGCGCGCGCAATCCGCAGGGGCTGGTGCCGACGCTTGAGGTCGACGGCGTGCCGATCACGCAGAGTCTGGCGATCATCGATTGGCTCGACGCGACTTATCCCGAGCCGCGCCTCATTCCGGCCGACCCGATGGCGCGGGCGCGCGCGCTTGCCCGGACGCTGATCATCGCGACCGATATCCACCCCATTCAGAACATGCGGGTCCTGAAACAGCTCGAAAAGGCGTTCGGGGCCGATCAGGGCGCCCGAGAGGACTGGTACCGCCACTGGATGGCGGAAGGGTTCGCCGCGCTTGAGACGATGGCGGGTGACGGTCCGTTCCTGGGCGGTGCCGCGCCCGACATCGCCGATCTGTGCCTGGTGCCGCAAATGTACAATGCGCGCCGCTTCGCCCTGCCGCTTGATGCCTATCCGCGGCTGGTTGCGATCGACGCCGCGGCCTGTGCGCTGCCGGCTTTCGCCGCGGCCCATCCCGATCGGGTGAAGCCCGCCGCATAGCCGGACGCTCATCGGCTTGAATTCGTTACGGGCCGATCCCAGTTGGCAGCGACGGCGCGGTCGCGGTGCTGCCGCTTTTGCGCCTTATCCATCTGCCAGATGCAGCGCGGTGATGCGCAAGGATGCCGTTTCGATGACCGTACCGATTGTCGAGGCGGCGCCGATCGTCGCACCGCTGCCGCCGTCCGCACTTCCCGCATCGTCGCGCTCGAACCGCTGGTCCGCGCTGGGCGGCATCCTGCTTACGGCCGCGATGCTGCTGGGGCTGTCGCGCGCGCTGTTCGGCGGCGGATTGGCGGGGCTCGCGGGCGTGATCCCGCGCGATCCGTGGTTCTACATCGCCTCGATCGCGCTTTACCTGACGGTGCCGGTCGGCGATTTCGTGATCTTCCGCAAGCTGTGGCGCTTGCCCCCCGAGGGCTTTGTCGCGCTGCTGAAGAAGGGCGTCGCGAACGAAGTCGTGCTGGGTTATGCGGGCGAGGCCTATTTCTACGCCTGGGCGAAAACCCGCACTGAAATGGTCGCCGCGCCGTTCGGTGCGGTCAAGGATGTCAGCATCTTGTCGGCGCTGGCGGGCAATGTCGTCACGCTGCTGCTGGTGGTGCTCGCGCTGCCTTTTGCCTATAACGCGCTGCCGACCAATCTGGGCGCGTCGCTGGGCTGGTCGGTCGCCCTGGTCGTCGCCACGTCGCTGCCTTTCCTGGTGTTTTCGCGGCGGGTCTTTTCGCTGCCGCGCCAGGTCCTGCGCTGGGTCTTCTGGGTGCATGCCGCCCGGCTGGTCGCGTCGACCCTGCTGATCGCACTGGTGTGGCGCTTCGGTCGCCCGGAGATCGCGCTGGGCAGCCTTATGATCCTGTCGGCAGGGCGGATGCTGGTCGGGCGGCTGCCGCTGGTGCCGAACAAAGACCTTCTTTTCGCCAATTTTACGATCCTGTTCGTGGGCCAAGGCGCTGGGCTGTCGAGCCTGGTCGCGGTGACGGCGGCGTTCACGCTGCTGATCCACCTCGTCCTGATTGTGGCGTTCGGCCTGTATTCGTTGATTAGGAAGCTTTGATGATCCGTCCTTTGCTGATTGCGCCTGCGTTGGCGGCGCTCTTACTCGGCGCGCCTGCCGATGCCCGCGGGCGTCCAACGATCGGCAGCGATGCCGCTGCCTGCGATGCCGGCGACGGGCCGGCGATCCGCGTCGAGATTGCCGGGCTGAAGGACCGCAAGGGTCGGCTGAAGCTCGAGCTTTACCCGGCCAACGCCAATGATTTCCTTCGCGACGACCGCGACCTGATCAACGAAGGCAAGGTGTTCCGCCGCGTCTGGGCCGACGTGCCCGCCGCCGGCCCGGTCGAAATGTGCATCAAGGTGCCGCGCGCCGGCAGCTACGGTCTGTTCTTCACCCATGACCGCGACGGCAAGAACAAGTTCAATTTCTGGACCGACGGCGGCGGGATCACGAGCAACAGCCGGATCGGCGCGAGCAAGCCCAAGATCGGCGCGTCGACGGTCGAGGCCGGGGCGGGCATCACCACCATCACCATCAAGGCGCAGTATCTGCGCGGCCTGAGTGGCCTGTCCCCGCTGACCAAATAGGCGCGCACGGGCGTGCATATCGTCGACGTCAACGAATTCTACTCGCCGACGGGCGGCGGGGTGCGGACCTATGTCGACCGCAAGATGACGCTGATGGCCGAAATGGGGCATCAGCTCACCGTGATTGCGCCCGGTCGGCGCGACTGGATCGACGATCGGCCTGGTGGCCAGGTCATCTACGTCAAGGCGCCCGGCATGCCGTTCGACCGCAATTACGGGCTGTTCTGGGACGCAGCGCCGATCCACGCGCTGCTCGATCGGCTCGCGCCCGATCTGGTTGAGGCCTCTTCCCCCTGGCGGCCGGCCTGGATCGTCGGCAAATGGCGGGGGTCGGCGCCGCGTGTGTTCTTCATGCACAACGACAATGTCGCGGCCTATCCGATGCGCTGGTTCGAGCCGTTCGCCGATGCCGAGCGGATCGAACGCGCCTTCGCATGGTACAGCCGCTATATGAACCGGTTCCTCGGTCTGTACGATGCGGTGCTGACAAATGGCCCGGCGCTGCAGAAGCGGCTGAGCGCTCGCGGGGTTCGCATCGACGCGGCGATGCCGCTCGGGATCGAGCGCGCTCATTTCACGCCGGCGCTGCGTGACGAGGGGCTGCGGGCCAGCTTGCTCGTCGAATGCGGGCTGGGACCGGAGGCGCGGCTGCTGCTGGGCATCGGTCGCTTCCATCCCGAAAAGCGCTGGCCGCTGGTGATCGAGGCGGTTCGCGCCGCCAGCCGAACCCGCCCCATCGGGCTGATGCTGGTCGGCGACGGGATCGAGCGGCGCCGGATCGAACGGCTGGCGGCCGGTGTGCCCCATATCCGCCTCCACCGGCCGCTCTATGATCGCAACCGGCTGGCGGCGATCATGGCGAGCAGCGACGCGCTCATCCATGCTTCCGAAGCCGAGCCGTTCGGGCTGGTTGCGTCCGAGGCAATGGCTTCGGGACTGCCGCTGATCGTGCCCGACACAGGCGGTTGCGCCGAAATCGCCGACCCGCGCTGCGCCGAACTTTACCGTGCGCGCGATGCTGGGGCGGCGGCCGCGGCGATCGGGCGTCTGTTCGATCGCGACCCCGCCTTGCTGCGCCGGGCGGCGACGGTCGCCGCCATGCGCGTCCGCACCGACGATGAGCATGTGCGCGAGCTGATGACCTATTATGAGGGGCTGGTCGCGCGCGGCGTCCGCGCCGCTGCCTGACGCGGCGGCAGATAAAGCGTCAAGCGTCCGCCCGGGATTGCGATCCGCCGCCAGCGGCGCGCTTGCGCATAGGCGATGAGCGGTGCGTCGTCGCTTGCCTCGCCTGACATCCATGGCCCTTCGCCGCCGACGAGGATCGCGGTGAAGGGCGCCGCCATGTCGATCCGGTTTCGCGACACGAGCATGAATTGCCGCTCCTGCCGGCCATCGAGCAGGGCGAGGCTGCGGAAATAGAATGGCCCGGCCGCGAAGCGCGGATCGATCGCGAGCCCTGCACCCGGCAACAGCTGCGGCGACAGCGTCGCGACGGCGCCTTGCCCGCCCTGCGCGTCGAAGGCCGCCCGCAAGGCCCGGCCCTGATCGATCGCCACCAGCATCGGCACGCCCCGCGTCGCTTTCCCCAGTGCCTCGATCGACGGGGCCAGGCCACCGATCGCGAAGATGACGGCGGCAATCCGCGCGCCTTTGCCCGGCGGATCGCGCTGCCAGGCCAGCGCCAGCCGCACGAACAGCGGCGGCAGGATCGGCAGCAGATATTGTCGCCAGGTCGGCTCCGGCAACAGCGCGGCGATCAGCCCGGCGACGATCAGCAGATCGAGCAGCCGCTCGATCCGCGCCCGCCCGGGAAACCTGATCGCGATCACCAGTGCCATCAACGCAGGCCCGAGCGCGAGGAATTTGAGCGTGTCGAGCGCTTTGCCCATCAGGCTGAGCTTCCAGGGCATGTGCTGGGCGAGATACCATTCGGCCGGCGCCCTGGCGGGAAAGGTG
Source organism: Sphingomonadaceae bacterium (assembly GCA_002863155.1). Classification (GTDB taxonomy): domain Bacteria; phylum Pseudomonadota; class Alphaproteobacteria; order Sphingomonadales; family Sphingomonadaceae; genus Sphingomonas. The sequence continues at coordinate 14,508 of PKED01000096.1, forward strand.
AACACGCCGAACCAGAAGGCAGCGGGCGCCTGTGCGTACAGCCACAGCATCAGCCCGGCGACCGGTGCCGCGCCGAGCATCAGGGCAAAGGGGCGATGGCGGCGGTCGACGAGCGCGAACAGGCCATAGGCGACTGCCGGGAAGGCGAACGAGATCTTGGCGGCGGCGGCGCCTGCAAGCAGCAGGCCGGTCGCCACCGCTTCGGTGCCGCTGTCGAGGCCGCGTGCCCGCCGGACGATCAGCCATAGCGCCACTGCCAGCAATGCGCCGGGCAGTGCGTCGTTGCGCGCGACCGCGCTGGTGAACAAGAAGATGTCGGTGCAGCCCATCAGCAATATCGCCAGCACCGCCCGTCGCGGCTCGACCCCGGCGGTGCGCGCGGCGACAAAACAGGCGACGAGCGTCACCGTGCCGAACAAGGCGTTCGCCAGCCGCAGCGCTGGCCATGCCCACACCCCCGCCGCCACCGCCAGCGGCGCGAGCAGCATCGGCTGGAGCGGCGTTTGCAGATAGGCAAAGTCGCGATAGGGCAGGCCGTTCGCGCTCAACAGCGCCGCCGCGACATATTGGCTCTCGTCATGGTCGAACGGCCGGACGAGCGCGAGCAGCATCAGCACGATGAAGATGCCGGCCGCGATACCGGTCGGGGCCAAGAGTGCGGGGGAGCGCCGTTCCGGCTTGTCTGTCGTTGCGGCCACTGTCACGAATCGGCCATATCGCGGGCGCAGTAGCGCGGTTCGTCACGTCGACAGGGGAAAGCCATGACCATCAGGATCGATCGCCGTTCGTTCATCATGACGGGCACGCTGGGCATCGGCGCGTTCGCCGTCCCGGGCTTTGCCCAGACGCCGAACGTGTCGGCCGCGCGAGGCTTTACGCATGCGGTGGCGAGTGGCGAGCCGATGGCCGACTCGATGCTGCTCTGGACCCGCTTCGTACCCGCGACGGGCGACACGGCCCAGCTGCGGGTCGACCTGTCCGAAACGCCCGATTTCGTCAAGGTGGCGGGCTCGAGCGAGCAGATCACCGGGCCGTGGCGCGACTGGACCGCGAAGATCACCGTCGGGGGACTGAAGCCCGCGACAGTTTACTATTACCGCTTCGTCGCGCCCGATGGCAGTCTATCGCCGGTTGGGCGGACCAAGACCTTGCCGGTCGGCCCCGCCAAGTCATACCGTGCGGCCATCTTTTCCTGTTCCAACCTGCCGTTCGGGTATTTCAACGCCTATGCGCACGCGGCAGCGCGGAACGACATCGACCTGGCGATCCACCTTGGCGATTATCTCTATGAATATCCGACGGGCGATTATCCGGCGGTGAAGGATATGGTCGCAGGGCGCATGCCCGAGCCGGCGACCGAACTGATCCACTTGGCCGATTACCGGCTGCGTTACGCCAGCTACCGCGCCGATCCCGACCTTCAGAAGCTGCACCAACTGGTGCCGATGATCGTCCAGTGGGACGACCATGAATCGTCGAATGACAGCTGGGAAGGCAGCGCCCAGAATCATCAGAGTGACGAAGGCGACTGGAATGCGCGCCGCGCCGCCGCCGTCCAGGTGTACCGCGAATGGATGCCGGTATCGGACGAGCCGTGGAAGGCATATGACATCGGCACGCTCGCGACCTTGTTCAGGACCGAGACACGGCTGCTCGGCCGCACCCAGCAGCCCGACGTCGCACCGCTGTTCAGGAACCTGAACATCACCAAGGCACTCACCGAATTTCGCGACGGGCCCTGGCAGAATCCGGCGATGACGATGATGGGATCGCAGCAGGAGGACTGGCTGGCGCATGGGCTGCGCGCCTCGGTAAAGGCCGGGCAGCGCTGGCAGATCGTCGGCTTCGGCACGATCATGGGCAACACCGTTTCGCCCCAGGAAGCGATAAGCTGGGTCGGCCCCGATGCGCCCCAGCGGGCGCGCAATTACGTGCTCGCCGGTGTCGCGGCGGCGAAGGTCGGCCTGCCGCTCAATTATGACAGCTGGGGCGGCTATCCGGCGGCGCGCGCGCGGTTTCTGAAAACGGCGCAGAGCGCGGGCGCCGATCTGGTCGTCATCTCGGGCGACAGCCACAACGCATGGGCTTACGATCTCGGACAGGACGGCAAGCCGGCCGGGGTCGAATTCGCAGGGCAGGGCGTCACGTCGCCCGGCTTTGAAAGTGCGGTCGGGGTCGATCCGAAGACCGTTGCCGCCGCCCTGGTGCGCGCGAACCCCGAGCTCAAATGGTGCGATACGTCGCGGCGCGGCTATATGGCGCTGAAAATCACGCCCGATCGCGTCAGCAACGACTGGATCTTCGTCGATACGATCAAGACGAAATCGGCGGCGGCCATGGTGGGGCATAGCGCGACGGTCAGCCGGGGCCGCAATATGATGGCGTAAGGCCG
>PKED01000053.1 GCA_002863155.1 Sphingomonadaceae bacterium
ACCGCCGCAATCCCGACCGCGCCGACAATCGCGTAGCGCCGCGCTCCGATCAGCTGTTTGCGCGTCACGATCCCGGCGCGCTCGAGCAGCATCAACAGCACCGGCAACAGGAACGATATCCCGAAGCCGAACATGAACTGCATCACAAAGCCGAGATAATTGTTCACATCGGGCAGCGCCTGCTGTTCGACACCGCCAAGATCCCCCTGAAAACCGAGCAGGAACTTGAGCGCAATCGGAATCGCCACGAAATAGGCGAGCGCCCCGCCGATCGAGAACAGCACAGGGGTTGCCAGCAGGAACGGCAGCAGTGCGCGCTTTTCGTTGCGGTACAGGCCGGGGGCCACGAATTGCCAGAGCTGGGTCGCGATCACCGGCGATCCGATCATTACAGCGGCAAAGAACGCCACCTTCAGCTGCACGAAAAAGCCGCCGAACACATCGGTGTTGATGATCGTCTTCTGGCCCGCGGCGACCAGCGGATGGACCAGGATTTCGAGGATCTGACGCGCGAAACCGAAACAAAGGGCAAAGGCGAGCACGACCGCGATCACGCAATAGATCAGCCGTCGGCGAAGCTCGATCAGATGATCGAGCAGCGGCGCGCGCGACGCGTCGATTTCGCTCGTGTCCTTGATGTTCGCGTTCACGGTCGCCATTCCTGCTGCGACGAGGCCGGTGGCCGGCTCACTTTGGTTGGTCGCTGGACGGGGCGAGGCCGATCGCCGCCTCGATCTCTTCGGTGGTCGGCGGTGGCGGCGCGGCGGGAGCGGCCGCCATCGCCAGCGTATCGGTCATGATCGGCATGGGCGTCATGACGGGGGGCGGATCGCCCTCGCCCGGCTCGACCGGGACGGGCGAAGCGCCGATCAGCGCCGTCTCGCGCATGATCCGCTCATTCTCCTTCGCCCATTTTTCCTCGAGCTCCTTCAGCTCGGCCTCGCGCATCATCGTGTCGAAGCCCGAGCGGACCTGATTCATCACGCCGCGCGCCCGCCCCACCCAATATCCGACGACGCGCATCGCCTTGGGTAAGTCCTTCGGCCCGATCACGACCAGCGCGACAAGGGCGATCAGCAGTAACTCGGAAGTATCGACGTTGAACATCGCGGGACTTAGACGTCCTTCGCGGCAGGCTCGGGGTCGGTCGCGGCCTTGGTGTCGATACGGGCGGCTGGCTTGCCTTCCTCATCCTCGTCGGCGAGGCCCTTCTTGAACTGCTTCACGCCCTTCGCCACGTCCCCCATCATCGCCGAGAAGCGACCGCCCCCCAGAACCAGAATCGCGACGCCGCCAAACAGCAGCCAGTGCATCAGGCTGAAACCACCCATGATCAATCTCCCAGGGACTATCCCGGCTATTTAGGCGTCCTCGTCGGGATTTGCCACCTCGGCATTTTCGAACGCGAGATCGACCGGATCGAGCAGTCCGGCCGCGCGCAGATCGTCGATCCCGGGCAGGTCGCGGCGGCTGGCAAGACCGAAATGGGCAAGAAATTGGGGCGTCGTCGCATAGGTGAGCGGCCGCCCGGGCACTTCGCGTCGCCCGGCCGGGCGCACCCAGCCCGCTTCCATCAATACGTCCACCGTCCCTTTCGAAATCTGGACACCGCGGATCGCCTCGATCTCGGCGCGGGTGACCGGCTCATGATAGGCGATGATCGCCAGCGTCTCGACACCGGCACGGCTCAGCTTGCGCGGCTCCTCGCGGTCACGGCGCAGCAGATGCGCGAGATCGGCCGCTGTCTGGAAATGCCAGCGATCGCCGCGCCGAACCAGCTCGATCCCGCGCCCGGCATAATGGTCCGCAAGCGTCGCGAGCGCCGCGCGAACGTCGCCATCGCCCGCATGGCCGCGAATCGCCTCGATACCGAGCGGTTCGTCGGCGGCGAACAGCACCGCCTCGACGGCGCGGACATAGCCGTCGATCATGCCGGCCGCCGCAGATAGAGTGGCGCGAACGGTGCCTGCTGCCGCAGCTCGACCCGGCCCTGCCGCGCAAGTTCGAGCGAGGCCAGGAAGGATGACGCCAGCGCCGACCGGCGGAACGCCCCGCCCGCATCGGCCGGCAGGAACGCCTCGATCGTTGCCCAGTCGATCGCCTCTCCCACTAACCGCGCGACGCGCTCCAGAGCCGCCTCGAGCGTCATCACCGGACGATCGGCGACAATGTGCATCACGGGCCGCGTTCGCGCGCTGACGCGGCCATAGGCAGCGATCAGATCGTAGAGATCGGCCTGCCACGCCGCTTTGCGGACGGTCCGCAACCCCTCCGGCGCCGGTCGGCGGAACACATCGCGCCCCAGCCGGTCGCCGCCGAGCAGGCGGGCGCCCGCGTCGCGCATCGCCCCCAGCCGCTCCAGCCGCAATTGCAGCCGCAGCGCCATTTCCTCGGGGCTCGGCTCCTGCTCCGGGTCGCGCGGCAGCAGCAGCGCCGATTTGAGATAGGCGAGCCACGCCGCCATCACCAGATAATCGGCCGCGACCTCCAGCCGAAGCGCACGCGCATGGTCGATGAAATCGAGATATTGCTCGACCAGTTCGAGGATCGAAATCGCGCGCAGGTCGACCTTTTGCGTGCGGGCGAGCGCGAGCAACAGGTCGAGCGGCCCCTCCCACCCATCGATATCGACTGTCAGCGTCTCGACTTCGGCATCCATCGGCGCAAGCTTAGCCACAATGTCCCGCGCAGCGGAAGTGCGGTGGCGCAACCGGATCAGGCCAGCGCGAGCAGGGCGTCGCGCTTGGCGATCAATTCGGCCATCTCGGCGGCCCGGTCGCCGGTCGAAACTCCGTGCGGCGCGGCGATGGTCGCCATCGCCCGGTTCAGCCGATCGCGCGACACGTCAGGCATGTCGCCGACGCGCGCGGCGATATCGACCATCTCGTCCATCCGCGCCCAGCAATCGAGCACGATGTCGCACCCCGCCGCGATTGCGCCCGCCGCCTTCTCGCCCGCAGTGCCGCTCAGCGCCTTCATGTCGATGTCGTCGGTCATCAACAGGCCGTCGAAGCCGATCCGCCCGCGGATGATATCGCCGACGATCATGGGCGACAGCGTCGCGGGGCGCTCGGCATCCCAGGTGTTGAAGACGATGTGCGACGTCATGCCCATCGGGGCGTCGTTCAGCGCGATGAACGGCGCAAGATCGGTTTCGAGCGCGGCCGCATCGGCAGAGACCATCGGCAGCAAATGGTGCGGGTCGACCGCCGCGCGGCCATAGCCAGGCAGGTGCTTGACGACGCCGACGACGCCGCCGCGCCGCAATCCTTCGAGGGAGGCCCGCCCCATCGCCGCGACGCGCATCGGCTCGCGCCCGTACAGCCGACAGGCGATCGCCTCGGTCGTGTCGGGCTGCGCGACGTCGAGCAACGGCATGCAATCGACGTTGATCCCGACTTCGGCGAGCATCAGCGCCAGGGCCTGGGCGTTGACCCGCGCGGCCTCGATCGCCGACATCGGCGCGACCTCGTACAGCGCGTCAAAGGCGGGACCGGCCGGAAAGGCGGGCCATTCGGGGGGCCCCATCCGCGCGACGCGACCGCCTTCCTGGTCGATCAGGATTGGGACGTCCTCACGCCCGGTCAGCGCGCGCAGCGAATCGGTGAGCGCCAGCAGCTGCGCACGGGTCTCGACATTGCGGCGGAACAGGATGAAGCCGCACGGATCGCTTTCGCGAAAGAACGCCTGCTCGTCGCCGGTCAGCGCAGGGCCGGACAGCCCGAAGATGACAGGCTTCATCGCGTGGCCACGCCCGTCAGATCTTGGGTACGAAGCACGCTTCGCCGGCGACTTGCAGCTTGGCGCACAGCTCGCTCGCGGCCCCTGCACTGCCGGCATTCACCCGCAGCCGATAGACGGTGCGGCCATTGACCTCGGCTTTTTCGACCGAGTGGCCGAGCGGCGCGAGATAGCCGAAACGCTTGGCCGCGCGCGCCCAGGCGCCGTTCGCGGTGGCGCCATCGGGGAAGGAACCGAGCTGTACCAGCGCCCCGCCCGACGTCCCGGCAGGGGTCGGCTTGCTGCCCGCCACCACCGGCGCTTCGGGCACCTGCTTCAGGTCGATCTTGGCGTCCTTCGGCCCCTTGCCTTCGCTCGTCGCAAAGGCGGTGTCGCCCTCGCCTTCGACCTTGCGGCCGCCGGGTTCTTCGGGCTTGACCTTGTAATTGCCTTCCTGCGCCGCGATCAGCTTGCCGTCGCCTTCGGGCTTGGCGGGCGTGCTGAGCGCGACATAGCCGAACACGATCATCGCGACGACGATCAACCCGCCCAGCATCAACGGCACCAGCCGCATGATCGACGGCGCCTCGCGATAATCCTCATCGACGGTTTCCAGCCAGGGAAGCCGTTCCTCGTCGTTGGGCAGATCGCCTGCGCTTGCCATCAGTTCAACTCCTCAACCGCGACGACCCCCATGATGTTGAGGCCGTTTCGAATGACCTGTCCTATCGCGTCGGCAAGGTAAAGTCGCGCGGCGGTGAGCACGGGGTTGTCCAAGATCAGGAATCGCCGGTCGGGGCGGTCATTGCCGACATTCCACTGCGCGTGAAAGGCGGCGGCAAGGTCGTAGAGGTAGAAGGCCACCCGGTGCGGTTCGCGCGCCGCCGCCGCCGTTTCGATCAGCCGCGGGAACTGCGCCGCGAGCTTCACGAGCGCGAGTTCCTCGGCGTCGAGCAGGCTGAGGTCCGCCCCCGCCGCGCTAATCCCCGCTTCCGCTGCCTTGCGGGCAAGCGACCGCGTCCGGGCATGGGCATACTGGACGTAGAAGACCGGATTGTCCTTCGACGCCTCCACCACCTTGGCAAAGTCGAAATCCATCTGCGCGTCCGATTTGCGCGTCAGCATCGTGAAGCGCACGACATCCTTGCCGACTTCGCGCACGACATCGGCCAGCGTCACGAAATTGCCCGCCCGCTTCGACATCTTGACCGGCTCGCCGCCGCGCAGCAGCCGGACCATCTGGACAAGCTTGACGTCGAACCGTGTCCTGCCCTCGGTCAGCGCCTGAACCGCCGCCGTGATCCGCTTGACCGTGCCGGCGTGGTCGGCGCCCCAGATGTCGATCAGCTGATCGGCGCTCTCTGCCTTCTGAAAATGATAGGCGAGATCGGCGCCGAAATAGGTCCATTCGCCGCTCGATTTGCGGATCGGGCGGTCCTGATCGTCGCCGAACCGGGTCGAGCGGAACAGCGGCAGCACCACCGGTTCCCAATCCTCGGGCGTTTCGCCCTTCGGCGCTTCGAGCACGCCGTCATAGATCAGGTCGCGCGCGCGCAGCGTCGCCTCGGCGGCCTCGGGCTTACCCGCCGCCTGCAAGTCGGCCTCGGACGAGAACAGGTCGTGGTGGATCCCGAGCAGCGCAAGATCGGCCTTGATAAGGTCCATCATCGCCGCGACCGCGCGCGTGCGGAACAGCGCTAGCCACTCTGCCTCCGGCGCCGCCGCATAGCGATCGCCGAATTCGGCGGCGAGCGCTTCGCCCACCGGCACCAGATAATCGCCGGGATAGAGCCCTTCCGGAATCTCGATCGTCTGGCCCAGCGCCTCGCGGTAGCGAAGGTGGACCGAGCGCGCGAGCACATCGACCTGCCCGCCGGCGTCGTTGACATAATATTCGCGCGTCACGCGGTTGCCGGCGAATTCGAGCAGGCTCGCCAGCGCGTCGCCCACCACTGCCCCCCGGCAATGCCCCATATGCATCGGCCCGGTCGGATTGGCGGAGACATATTCGACATTGACCATCAGCGGATCGGCACGGCTGACGCGTCCGTAATCGGCCCCGTCGGCGGTGATCGTGCGAAGCTCGTTCCGCCAGCTGTCGTCGACGAGCGTCAGATTGATAAAGCCCGGCCCGGCGATCGCGACATTGGCGATTTCGTCGATCGTGCCCAGTTCGGCGGCGATCAGTTCGGCGAGCGCACGCGGATTCATCCCCGCCGGCTTGGCCAGCACCATCGCCGCATTGGTCGCGAGATCGCCATGGCTCGCGTCGCGCGGCGGCTCGACCGTCACGCTGCGGCGATCGAGCCCGGCAAGCTGCGGCAGGCGATCGAGCGCGGCATCGAGATGGGCGGCAAAGCGAGTGTAGAGTGTCATGCGGGCGCGCTTAGCCCAAGCTGCGGGCGGGCGCAAAATCTCCACCCCGCCCGCCGCGGCCGCTTGCCCAAAGCTGGACTTGCCGACGAAAGACGGCAACCTTGATCGCCGACCCCATCGAAGGAATTGCCATGCGCCTGAACGCCCTGTTGCTTGCAACCGCCCTTGTCGCTGCGTCGGCTTCGGCCGCGCCCGCTCTCGCTGCACCAAAGGGCAAGGCTGGCCCGGTGTGGCAGACCGCCGAGAAGCTGCGCGCCGAACAGCTCGCGCTGCTCGAACGGCTGGTCAACATCGATTCGGGCACCGGCGATAGGACAAGCGGACAAAAGGCGCAGGAGCTGGTCGCGGGGCAGCTTCGCGCGATTGGCATGCAGGTCATGCTCGTCCCGGCCGAAGACCCCGCCTATCCCGACAATCTGGTCGCCACGCTGAAAGGGCGCGGCAAGGGCCGCATCCTGCTGATTGCCCATACCGACACGGTTTTCGAGCCCGGCACCGTCGCCAAACGCCCGTTCGGCACCGATGCGACCCGCGCCTACGGCCCCGGCGTCGCCGATGAAAAAGGCGGCGTCGTCGAAGGGATCATGGCGATCAAGCTGCTCAAGACGCTCAAAATCGACGATTTCGCGTCGATCACCTTTCTGGTTGAAACGTCCGAGGAGCGCGGATCGCCCGGCACGCGCGCGCTCATCACCCAGCTGGTCGGGACCGCCGATGTCGAGTTCAACCTCGAACCCGGTGATTCGCCCGATGTGATGACGGTGTGGCGCAAGGGCAGCAATTCGTTCGACATCAGCGTGAAGGGACGCCCCGCCCATGCCGGCGTCGCGCCGCAGCTCGGCCGCAACGCCGCGCTCGAGCTCGTCCACCAGATCGGCTTGGCCGACAGCCTGCCCAAGACCGGCGACGGCGTCACCGCCAACCTGACGCTGATGAAGGCGGGCAGCCGCTACAACATCATTCCGGAGGATGCGTCGGCAACCTTCAACGTCCGCATCCGCGACAAGGCGCAAGGCGACGAAGTCGACGCGATCTTCCGACGCAATGCGACGACCACCATCATCCCGGACACCGTGGTGAGCGTTAAGCGGGAGATCAGTTTCCCGCCGCTCCCCGAAAACACCCAGACCCAGGCGCTCGCCGCGCTCGCCGAGCGGATTTACGGCGATGCGGGGCTGAAGATCACACGCGGCGGCAATGGCGGCGCATCCGAATCGGCGCTTGCCTATGAAGGCGGGGTAGCCGCGCTCGACGGGCTCGGCCCGGTCGGCGGCGGTTTCCATTCGGAACAAGAGTTTCTTGAACTCGCCTCGCTCACGCCCCGGCTCTATCTGCTCGCGAGCCTGATGATCGAGACCGGCAAGGCCCCGCCTGCCCGGCGGCGATAGCACCCATCGGGTTTGAGATTTCAATCCTGACCTTTCGTGTCGAGCGAAGTCGAGACACCCTGCGCAACGCTCGTGGCCTGTTTCTCGACTGCGCTCGAAACGAACGGGTCAAGGTAATGTCATCCCGCTCTAGGTCCGCCTACATCGGCCCCGCATAGTCGCTGAACCGCGTGATCTCGGGCTCGAACACCATCTTCACACTGCCCGTCGCACCGTGGCGCTGCTTGGCGATGATCAGCTCGGACAGACCCTCGACCGCGCGAATGCGCTGGCTCCACTCGTCATGCTTTTGTGCGACCGCCGGCGCGCTGTCGGCCATCGGCTTGGACGGCTCCTGCATCGCCAGATAATAGTCCTCGCGGAAGACGAACATCACGATATCGGCGTCCTGCTCGATCGACCCCGATTCGCGCAGGTCCGACAGCATCGGCTTTTTGTCTTCCCGGCTCTCGACCGCACGGCTCAGCTGCGACAGCGCGAGCACCGACACATTCAGGTCCTTGGCCATCGTCTTCAGGCCGCGGCTGATCTCGGAGATTTCCTGCACGCGGTTGTCGCTGGCGCGCGCGCCGCTCCCGCTCAGCAGCTGGAGATAATCGACGACGACCAGCCCGATCTCGTTCTTGTGCTTGCGCTGCAGCCGCCGCATCCGCGTGTGCAGCCCGCTGATCGACAGCCCGGCGGTATCGTCGATGAACAGCGGCAGATTCTGCAGCTCGATCGACGCCTGCACCAGCCGCTGCATCTCGGCATTGTTCAGGCTGCCCATGCGCAGCTTTTCCGAACTGATCCGCGACTGTTCGGCGAGAATACGGGTCGCAAGCTGGTCCGCCGACATTTCGAGGCTGAAGAACGCGACCTTGGTCCCGACCGATCGCTCGGGCGGGATGCCGTCGGCAATGTCGCGCATGTAGCGCTGGGCCGCGTTGAAGGCGATGTTGGTCGCCAGCGACGTCTTGCCCATGCCGGGGCGTCCGGCCAGGATCATCAGGTCGGACTTGTGCATGCCGCCGGTCTTGGCGTTGACCGAATCGAGCCCGGTGGTGATGCCTGACAGGTTGCCGCCGGCATTGTGCGCCCGCTCCGCCATCGCGATCGCCATCGTCGCCGCCTGACCGAACGACTTGATCGCATTCTCGCTGTTGCCGTCGGCCGCCACCTTGAACAGCGCTTCCTCGGCGAGTTCGACCTGCTTGCGCGGATTGACTTCCTCAGACGTGTCGGTCGCGCGGTCGACGAGTTCGCGACCCACGCTCACCAGCGTGCGCAGCATCGCCAGATCATAGATCTGCGTCGCGAAATCGCGCGCACCGATAAGCCCTGCGCCGCTGCCGGTCAGCTGAGCGAGATAGGCCGGACCGCCCAGCGCGCGCATGCCGGCATCGTCGGCGAACAGCGGCCGCAGCGTCACCGGCGTTGCGCGCATGTCGCTGCTGCGCAGCCGCTTGATCGCGGCAAAGACGCGGCCATGGACGGGCTCATAGAAATGATCCTCGGTCAGCCGGTCGCCGATATCGTCGGCAATGCGTTCGTCGATCATCATCGCGCCGAGCAGTGCCGCCTCCGCTTCGACATTCTGCGGCAGGATTTTGGGCACCGCGGTCAGCGGAACGGGATCGACGGGGTTGGTGGCCATGCCCGCCTTTTCCGCTTCCCGCCCGGCGTGATCAAGGCACGGTACGGACAAATACGTGGATAAGTGGTGCCGATCGGTCCAGCTGCGCTTGGGCGTTGATTCGCGCGGGCGTTCGCCCGATAGGCATAGCATGGCCGATCCGCGGATCATCGATGTCGAGCTCGACGAACACACCATCTTGTGGCGCAGCGCCGACATCGAACAGGAACGCCGGATCGCAATCTTCGATCTCATCGAAGGCAATTATTTCAAACCGTTGCGCGATCAGCCCGACGGGTATGCGGGGCCCTACCGGATCGCGCTGAGCGTCGAGGAAGGTCGGCTCGCCATCGCCATCGCGCGCGAGGATTCGACCCCGCTCGAAACGCACATCCTCGGGCTCGGGCGCTTCCGGCGACCGATCAAGGATTATTTCGCGATCTGCGACAGCTATTATCAGGCGATCCGGGCGGCCACGCCGCAACAGATCGAGACGATCGACATGGCCCGGCGCGGGATCCACAACGACGCCGCCGAGCTGCTGAAGGAACGACTGGAGGGCAAGATCGACATCGACTTCGACACCGCGCGGCGGCTGTTCACGCTGATCTGCGTGCTTCACATCAAGGGATGAGCCCTGAAGGGACTATGTCTGTGACCGACCCCGCCGCGCTGATCGCCGCCGCCCGCACGGCCGCCGCCCATGCCCATGCCCCCTATTCGCGCTTCCATGTCGGCGCCGCGCTGCTGCTGAGCGACGGCAGCGTCGTGACCGGCGCCAATTTCGAGAATGCGAGCTACGGCCTGTCGCTCTGTGCCGAGACCGTGGCAGTCGCAACGGCAAGCGCGGCGGGGCGGCTGGCGGACATCGTCGCGGTCGGCGTGATCGGCGGGATGATCGGGCCGGATGGGCTGGTGGGCACCGATCCGGTCACCCCCTGCGGCCGCTGTCGCCAGGTCCTCAACGAAGCTGCGCAGATCGGCGGGCGCGATCTGGCGATCCACTGCGGCGCAGGAACGGGCGAAGCGATCGCGACCTTCGCGCTGTCCGAACTGCTGCCGCACGCCTTCGGCCCGGCGAATCTGGGAATGGTTTAGCGAGAGCATCGGGAGGGCGTGCGGCGCGAAATGGTCAGCCGTGACCCCATTTCGCCTCGCGCATCAGCGCCCGCGTGGTGGCCTGCCCCGTCCACAATGCCGCCGCCCAGCCGCATTCCCGCGCGGAGATGACATTGTCGAGTTTGTCGTCGATGAAGAAGATCGCCTCCGGCGGCAGCGCGACGGCCGCTTCGACCGCACGGTAGAATGCATGATCCGGTTTAGAGCAGCCCAATGCGGCGGCATAATGCATGCCGTCGAAGTGATTGCGCAGGCCCAGCCGATCCCAAAGATAGGCCGCTCGCTCATGCTCCTGGACGGTTGCCAGATGGACCTCGAACCCTGCCTCTCTCAGTGTCTTTAGTTCGCCGAGCAGGCGTCGGTCGACATGCGAGTCATTATCGAACCAATAATCGATCAAGGCCGCCGGCGAGAACCCGGGAGCGATTTCCGCAAGGGCAAGCGCAAGGCGATCCCGCAGCGCCGCGCGCCCATGCACGACATCGGCCCAATGGCGCTCGAAAAATGTTTCGTGCAGCGCTGATCGGGATATGCCGAGATCGTCCTCCAGATGGGCCGACCATCCCAACGGATCTGGATGAGCGATAAGCACGCCATCCACATCGACCATGATTGCCCGACGCTGCATGGCTTGCCTTAGCCGGTCCGGCGTTTTTAAGCGAGCCGGGCTTCGGCCCGAAGCCCGCTTGCGCTTCCGCCGCGAAGCCGCGAAAGCTTCTGCCCAAGTCCAACCGGGGGTAGCCTATGTCCATCATGTCCGATCGCTGGATCCGTGCTCAGGCGCTCGACCACGGCATGATCGAGCCGTTCGTCGAGAGCCAGAAGCGCGCCGATAAAAATGGGGGAGGCTGCATCAGCTACGGCCTGTCCTCCTATGGCTATGACGCGCGCGTGTCCGACGAATTCAAGATCTTCACCAATGTCGATTCGGCGATCGTCGACCCCAAGAATTTCGACGCGAACAGCTTTGTCGACCGCAAGACCGATTGCTGCGTCATCCCGCCCAACAGCTTCGCTTTGGCGCGTACGGTCGAATATTTCCGGGTGCCGCGCGACGTGCTCGTCATCTGCCTCGGCAAGTCGACCTATGCGCGCTGCGGGATCATCGTGAACGTCACCCCGCTCGAGCCCGGTTGGGAGGGGCATGTGACGCTCGAATTCTCGAACACGACGCCGCTGCCGGCACGCATCTACGCCAATGAGGGCGCGTGCCAGTTCCTGTTCCTGCAGGGTAACGAGCCATGCGAAGTCAGCTATGCCGACCGCGCGGGCAAATATATGGGCCAGCGCGGCGTGACCCTGCCGAAGCTATAGGGTGCACGCGATCAACGGCTGAGGCGCGCCCGAGCCAGGCCGTACCGCTGTCGGCATGCTCCCGTCATTGCGAGCGAAGCGAAGCAATCCAGAGGCCCCGGGGCGAGCACGCGCTGGAGTTGGATGACTTTTGGTTGAATCAAATTCCCAACCGTTCGTGTCGAGCGAAGTCGAGACACCCTGCGCAACGCTCGTGACCCGTTTCTCGACTACGCTCGAAACGAACGGCGCAAGATAATGTCAACGGACTCTAAATTGCTCCAATGCGCTCGCAATGACGGGAGGGGAAGCTAGGTTTGGTGCCGCGCCAACAAAAAGGGCGGCCCCGCGGGACCGCCCTTGATCGTGATCGGTATCACAAGCGATCAGAAATCGTTGCGATACTGCTCGTTGCCGATGAAGCCGAGCTTGCCGACCTTCGACTGCTTGATCACCGCAAGCACCCGGTCGACCACCTCATAGCGGGCGGTCGGATCGGGCTGGAAATGCAGTTCCGGCTCGGGATCGATCGTCGTCGTCTGCTCGAGCAGGCGCTGCAACGTCGCATCGTCGACGGCCTGGCCGTTGAACGAGACGATGCCTGCCGGATCGATCGACACCTTGTTCTTGTCCGCATTGACCTGAATCTGGTTCCGCGGATCATTCTGCGGCAAGTCGACCTTCACCGCGTGCGTCTGAATGGGAAGAGTGATGATGAACATGATGATGAGAACCAACAGAACGTCGATCAACGGCGTCGTGTTCATTTCCATCATCGGCTCACCATCATCGGAGCCGCCGCTCATCGCCATAGTCTGAAACTCCTCATGATCTTCGGGCCCCTTAACGTTCCGTGGTGCCCTGCGGCGGTGGCGTCGAAATGAAGCCTACCTTCGCGAAGCCGGCCTGCTGCATCGTGTAGATCGTGCCGCCAATGCAGCGATAGGGCGTATCGACGTCGCCGCGGATATGGACCTCGGGCAATTCGACCCCTGGCGCGTTCGGGCCACCCTGACGATCGATCTCGGCCTTCAGCGCAGCGACCGCGCGGTCGAGCAGCTCCTTCGAGGTCACCGGCGTACGATTCCAATATACTTCGCAGGTATCGCCCGCTCCGCCACGCACCACCAGCGAGACATTCTGCGGCTTCGTCGCCGTCGGCTCGTTGCGGACGTCGGGCAGCTTCACCTTCACATTCTGCACGACGACGGGCACCGCGATCAGAAAGATGATCAACATCACGAGCATGACGTCGACCAGCGGTGTCGTGTTGATGTCCGACAGGGGTTTTTCGGCACCGCCACCGCCAACATTAATCGCCATTGCAAGCTTTCCTATTCTTCATTCGTCGGTCCACGCGGCCAGCGCACCGGCGCCACCTGCCTCCCTCACGGGCGCAGGCGGCGCCAGGCGGTGTTCAGGCTGCGGTGGGCTTGCCGGGCGCTGCCGTCGCCGGCTTGGCGGGAGCTGCCTTCTTCGTCACCGGCGTCGGGCGAAGCGCGCCGTCCGAAGCAAGGAAGCCGAGCACGTCGTTCGAGAAGGACGACAGGTCTTCGGCGATCGACTTGTTGCGGCGCTGCAGCCAGTTATAGGCAAGCACCGCCGGCACCGCCACGACGAGGCCGAGCGCGGTCATGATGAGCGCTTCACCGACCGGACCGGCGACCTTGTCGATCGACGGATCGCCCGACGAACCGATCTTGATCAGCGCGCGGTAGATGCCGACCACGGTGCCGAACAGGCCGATGAACGGCGCGGTCGCGCCCACGGTCGCCAGGAAGGCCAGGCCGCCATTGAGCTGCGAATTGATCGACGCTTCCGAACGCGCCAGCGAATTGTGCAGCCAGTCATGCGCCTCGACCGGGTCGGTCAGCAGCTTGTGCTTGCTCTGCGCTTCCAGGCCATCGTCGACCAGCTGGCGATAGGCAGAGTTCTTGTCGAGCTTTGCGGCCGCCTCGTTGAGGCTGTTCGAGGTCCAGAAGCCCTGCTGGATGCGCTTGTGCTGCGCGATCACCTTGTTCTGTTCGAACAGTTTCGTGAACAGGATATAGAGCGAGACGAACAGGAAGATCACCAGGATGGTGAAGGTCGATTGCGACACGATGCCGCCTTCGCGAAGCGCGGCGACGAGGCCGTAGGGTTCTTCCTTGGCGGCCGCGCCGCCGGCAGCGAGAATAAAGGTGAGCATATCTTTCTTTCCCTAAACTGGTCGATCTATGTGGTTGATCTGGGCATTTGTCAGGCGCCGGCGCGATGGCAAGCCACCGCCCCGGCACCATGTATCATTCGTCTCTAAGCTGCCAACGCACCGCGATCGACTGCGTCGAATCGATCGGCGTCCCATTGGTGTCCTTCGCGGGGTCGAACCGAACCGAGCGCACTGCCAGGCGACAGGTAACGCTGTCGAGTTCGCCATTGCCGCTCGATCCGGACACCTTGCAGTCAGTAACGCGACCATTGGCGCCGATCGACAGGGTGACGGCGACGCGCCCCTGGATGCCCTCGCGCTTCGCCGAAGACGGATAATAATCCTCGGTAAAGATGTCGCCGAGATTGCTGCGCAGCTTTGCCTTGGCGCCAAGCGAGGGTTTCGCGGGGGCAGCGGGCGGCGCTGGCGGCGCTGGCGGCGCTGCGACCGGCGTGAAGTCGATGCGCGGCGGCGGCGTCTGCACGGTCTGCACCTGCGGCGGCGGCGGATTCGGATTCTGCACGATCGGCGGCGGCGAAACCACCGGCGGCGGCGTCTGAGGCTGATCCGGCGGCGGCGGCGGCGGCGGCTCGTCCGGCGGCGGCGGTGGCGGGGGTGGCGCCACGTCGAAGGTGTTCAGCTTTTCGGCGGCCGCTTTGACGTACTTGTACGCAAGGCCGGTGACGAAAGCATAACCCAATACGGCCATGAGGATCGAGACGATGACCGCCGCGACCACTCTGGAGCCACTATTATCCCGGTCTGCATAAGCCATTCAGGTAAGAAACTCCCGATTTGCCCCGATCGACCAAAGCCCGGTGCGCCATCGCCGAGACGATCCGGTCCGAAGCCCTGGGGCATTATCCTCAACCAAGCCCCAAGTCTGTATCGTCCACAGTGTAGCGACGCAAACCCTTTGTCGGACGCAACAAACGTACAATCGCAGCGTGGCAGAATTATTTCTGTATCATCGCGCCCGATTCCCGTAACCCTCAATCCATGGTTACCGTTCCAAGAATCGCTTGTTTTACGGCATTTGCCGCGATGACGTCATTCAGCCAGGCCAGCGCGCAATCGACGGCGCGGCCCGTGCCTTCGGGCGGGGCCGCGCCACAGGCCGCCCCGGCGCCGCGCTATGCCGATATCGCCGACCTCGTGCTGCGATCGCCGGTTGTTCTTGATTCGGTCATCCGCAGCGTGTCGCGGCTCACCGGCACGCAGGCGGTCGGCGCACCACCCGGCATGGTCCGCCTCTACGTCGAGGCCGATGTGCTGGCGCTGATCCGCGGCAGCGATGCGGTGCCGGCGCGGATCGGGTGGATCATCGATGTCGTGCCCGACGCGCGCGGGCGGATCCCCAATCTGCGCAAGCAGCGCGTGCTCGCCTTTGCCCGTCCGATCGCCGGACGCGGCAACCAGCTGCAACTGACCGGCCCGGATTCGCAGCGCGCCTGGACGCCGGCCGCCGATGCGCTGACCCGCCGGATCATCACCGAGACGATCGCCGCCGACGCCCCGCCGCGTATCACCGGGATCGGCAACGCCTTCCACGTTGCCGGTACGCTGCCGGGCGCCGGCGAGACGCAGATCTTCCTGCAGACCGAAAACCGGCGGCCGGTGTCGCTCAATGTGATCCGCGCCCCCGGCGAGCAGCCGCGCTGGGCAGTCGCGCTGAGCGAGA
Source organism: Sphingomonadaceae bacterium (assembly GCA_002863155.1). Lineage (GTDB taxonomy): Bacteria > Pseudomonadota > Alphaproteobacteria > Sphingomonadales > Sphingomonadaceae > Sphingomonas. The sequence continues at coordinate 15,381 of PKED01000053.1, forward strand.
TCGTCGACGAATCGGCCGCACCGCCGCCGCCCGACACGCTGCTCTGGTACCGGCTCGCCTGCGGCCTGCCGCCTGCCCTGCCACCGTCCGCGCTCCAGACGCTCGAGCCTGCGGACCAGCGCGCGGCGGCCGAGGATTACCGCTTCATTCTGAGCGCACTCGGTCCCTGCACGCGCGGCTGAGCCGTCCGGCGCGATCAGATCAGCCCGTCGATCGCCCGTGTGTTGGTACCCGGGAACAGCAGCGGCATCGCGCGCGCCGGATCGATCGCGAAATGCGCCGCCACCGCCCCGCCGATAAAGCCGTCGAGCGGCGTCGTCGGCATCAGGTCGCGCCCTTCGTAAAGTGCTGCCCCGCGCAAACCCGGCCAGTCCGCGATCACGCGCCCGCCCTTCACCGCGCCGCCGATCAGCATCGCCGCCGCGCCGGTCCCGTGATCGGTGCCGCCGGTGCCGTTGACCGCAACCGTCCGCCCGAATTCGGTCGCGACCAGCACCAGCGTCTGGCCCCAGAGCGGACCGAGCCCCGCCTTCAGCGCGCTGACCATCGCGTCGAGCCCGCCCAGCTGCGCGGCAAGCCGCCCGCGCTGCTGCGCATGCGTATCCCATCCCCCGGTTTCGACCATCGCGATCCGCGCGCCGCCGGGAGCGGCAAGCAGCTTGGCCGCCAGCGCGCCGGTGGCGGCGGCATTGCGGCCGTTCGTCATGTCGGCATCCCCGGCGATCTTGCGCGTATCGAGCGCCTCGCGCCACAGCGCGTGCAGCTGCGCGTCGCCCTGATACAGCATCGTCACGCGCTGCAGCAGATCGTCATTCGCCTGCGGCAGCGCAGACGGTGCATAGGACGCGACGTCGCGTGGCCCCCGCAGCGCGAGCGGCACCGTCACCGCCACCGCGATCGCCCTGGCCTCATCGGGCGGCAGCAGCGCGAGCAGCCGGTTGAGCCATCCGTCCTTGACCTGATAGGCGCCCGCCGCCCCGGTCTCGAGCACATTCTGCCCGTCGAAATGGCTGCGGTCGCGATAGGGGGACGCGGTCGCGTGCAGGAACAGCGCCTGGCGCTGGCCGTATAGCACCGCGATATTGCGCAGCGCAGGGTGCAGCGCGAACATGCCGTCGAGCCGCGGCGCGGCGGCAAAATCCTCCGCCAATATCCCGCGCGCGGCGGCAAAGCCGGGATCGCCGGTTGGCGCGATCGTGCCCAACCCGTCGGCGGCGCCGCGCTGGATGATGAAGACGAAGCGGCGCTCGGTCGCGGCGCGGGCAAAGGCAATGCGCGGAGCAAGCCCGGCGGCGGCAGCGGCGGCGGCGCTCAGCATCAGGGTACGGCGGTCGATCATCATCCTATCTCCGCATCATTTCAGGGGCGACGAGCAGCAGTGCGAGCGCCTGGCC